>CAVALG010000125.1:0-17148 GCA_963589585.1 Roseburia sp. AF12-17LB | reverse complement strand
GTCCTCAAGTTCTTCTAAACTTTTTCCAAATGATTTTCCGCTTTCTTCAGATTCAAGTTCGGCGTTTATCTCGTTTGCCCAACCGCTGTCTCCGCTATAGGAAACACCTATATCGTCAAGATAAGTTTCGATTTTTCGCCCTATCTGCGAAAGTTTTGTAAGATTTTCGCGTTCATCGGTCTGAATTTCGTCCCCGTTCATTGCTTTTTTTGAAAGATAAAGCGAGTAATCGCCTACTTGGGAGAGAAATTTGTTTATAGTTGTTAATTCGTTTTCACTGTATGGCAACTGTGAAAGTGCGGTCTTTGCCGAGCCCGATTCGCGCCAAAGTTCCGCTGCCATTGAACTTAACTGGCTTGCCGTACCGCAATATACGCTTTTTTCAAGCGAAATGTTTATATTGTTTATATTTGAACAAAGTTCATCAAAATTACTTGAAAGATTGTTGCTGACAGTTCTTTGCAGCCTGTTGATTTTGGCATTGCTTTTATAAAAGAAAACAGATATCACAGCTATGGCAAAAAGGGTGAAAGCAATTATACGGACCGCTGCCTGTCGTTTAAGTCCAAACACATACATAACCACCTTAACAAATAAATACATTAT
Organism: Roseburia sp. AF12-17LB; assembly: GCA_963589585.1. Classification (GTDB taxonomy): domain Bacteria; phylum Bacillota; class Clostridia; order Oscillospirales; family Acutalibacteraceae; genus CAVALG01. The sequence continues at coordinate 16,542 of CAVALG010000125.1, read as the reverse complement.
TAATTTTTACCTGTTTTGCAAAAATATTTATGTAAATTTAAAGGTAGACAAAAAATCAGACAGCAAGCGTAATCGCTTACTGTCCGATTTTGAATTAATGTGTTAAATTCTTAAAAAGCGAAATTATAATTTTTCAACATTCGCTTTGAGAGTGTTAAGTTGCTCACGAAGCTCTTTCGGGAGTTTATCACCGAATTTCTTGTAATGTTCTTCAATTTCGGCAACTTCTTTGGCCCAAGCATCCTTATCAACCGCAAGAATACCTTTAAGAGTATCCATAGCAATGTCAAGGTCGGTAAGATCAATGTTTTCGGGTCTCGGAATATAGCCGATAGCGGTTTCTTCAGCGTCAACAGTGCCTTCGCAGCGACCGATTATCCAGTTAAGAACTCTCATATTGTCGCCGAAGCCGGGCCAGAGGAAGTTACCGTCATCATCTGTACGGAACCAGTTGACATTGAATATCTTCGGAGCCTTGTCACCGAGCTTTTTGCCCATATCAAGCCAATGCTGGAAGTAATCTGCCATATTGTAACCGCAGAACGGGAGCATAGCCATCGGGTCGCGGCGAACTACACCGACTGCGCCTGCAGCAGCCGCTGTGGTTTCGGAAGCCATTGTTGAACCGATGAATACACCGTTTTCCCAATTCTTTGACTGATATACAAGCGGAGCAAGTTTAGCACGGCGTCCGCCGAATATGATTGCGGAAATCGGTACACCTGCGCCCTTGTCAAATTCTTCGGAAATGCAGGGGCAGTTCTTTGCGGGTGCTGTAAATCTTGAGTTAGGATGGGCAGCATAAGTTGATTTATCTGCTTTATTGAATTTAGACGGATCCCATTTGTTGCCTTTCCAGTCAATAACATTTGTCGGCGGTTCTTTGGTAAGACCTTCCCACCAAACCGTGTTATCGTCCATATTGTGCGCAACATTGGTGAATATAGTACCCTTTTTGGTGCTTGCAAGGGCATTGTAGTTTGATTTTTCATTGGTTCCGGGCGCAACGCCGAAGAAACCGTTTTCGGGGTTGATAGCATAAAGTCTGCCGTCTTCGCCTATGCGCATCCAAGCAATATCATCGCCGACTGTCCAAATTTTATAACCTTTCTTTTTAAGGTATTCGGGCGGAATAAGCATTGCAAGGTTGGTCTTACCGCAAGCGGACGGGAATGCCGCTGCAATGTATCTGACATCGCCTTTGGGATCTTCAATTCCCAAAATAAGCATATGCTCTGCCATCCAACCTTCTTTCCAACCTTGGAATGAAGCAATACGAAGTGCAAAGCACTTTTTACCGAGAAGAACATTGCCGCCGTATGCGGAGTTTACTGAAATAATGGTGTTGTCTTCGGGGAACTGGCAGATGTATCTGTTTTCGGGGTCAACATCGCATTTAGCGTGTAAACCTCTTACCCAGTCATTGCTGTCGCCAAGTACATCAAGTACTTTCTGACCTACACGGGTCATAATAGCCATATTAAGAACAACATAAATAGAATCGGTTACTTCAATACCGATTTTTGCAAGCGGCGAGCCTATCGGACCCATTGAATAGGGGATTATATACATAGTCCTGCCGGCATATGTGCCGCGCGCGATGTTGTAAAGCTTTTTATACATTTCTTCGGGGTCGCACCAGTTGTTGGTAGGGCCTGCGGTTTCTTTTTCTTTTGTGCAGATAAAGGTTCTGTCTTCAACACGGGCAACGTCGTTCTGACGCGTTCTGTGCAGATAACATCCGGGAAGCAGATCCTCGTTCAATTTTTCAAGTTCGCCGGTGGCGACCGCTTCTTTACGAAGATCATCAAGCTGTGATTCTTCGCCGGTTATCCATACAACTTTGTCGGGATTTACGAGTTCTTTGACATCGTCAATCCATTTTAAAACCGTTTTATTATCCGTCATAATCAAAACCTCCTATAATTCCAGGCTGAATAAAATCAACCTACACTGCTTAACATTATACACCGTTTTTTTAATTTTTCAAGTAAAAAAGCGAATATTGACAAAAAAATAACAATTTGTTTACAAATAATCTATCGGCAGGGTAGCGGCAGCGTTTAAATCCGTGCCGGCAATATTGCCGCTTTCATATTCATAAACCGCCTGCATACCCACCATTGCAGCATTATCACCGCAATATTTTCGTTTGGGTATATATAATTCGTAATTTCTGCGTTTACATTCTTCCGTCAACCGTTTGCGCAAAACGCTGTTTGCGGCAACACCGCCTGCAAGGGCAATTTTATTGTACCCAAATTCTTCGGCTGCTTCCATAGTATGCTCAACCAATATGTCGGTTACTCGGTTTATAAGGTCGGCTGCAAGTGCGGTCATATAAACAGGTTCACCGCGCTGCTCGGTATTATGTATAAGGTTTACAACAAAAGTTTTAAGCCCCGAAAATGAAAAATCATACTTATTATCGGAGATTTTGGGTTTGGGCAATTTATACATTCCGCTTAAGGTCTGGTCAGCCATATAATCAAGCCTTACGCCGCCGGGATATGGAAGACCCATTGCGCGCGCCGATTTATCGTAACATTCGCCTACAGCATCATCACGCGTCTGACCTATAACATTGTAGGTTGTATAATCCTTAACTTCAACTATCATTGTGTTTCCGCCCGAAACAAGCAGGCACAGGAAAGGCGGCTTAAGATGCGGTCTGTCTATATAATTTGCCGCAATATGCGAGCGAAGGTGATGTACGGGAATAAGCGGAACCCCCATTGAAAGGGCAAGTCCTTTTGCAAAATTGACGCCTACAAGCAGTGCACCTATAAGCCCCGGTGCAAATGTTACCGCAACAGCGTCAATATCGTCTAAGGTGAGATTGGCTTCCGCAAGTGCCGCGTCCATTAATTCGGACATAGCCTCAATATGTTTGCGTGATGCAATTTCGGGAACAACTCCGCCGAAAAGGCTGTGAATTTCAATCTGTGATGAAACCACGCTTGCAAGCACCTTTCTACCCTCGGTAATTGCAACTGCAGTATCATCACAGGAACTTTCAATGCTTAATATTTTCATAAAACCACACATCCTTCAAGAGAAATACACGGTGTAAATAACGGCGTCTTCGGTAGGCTTTGAATAAAAGTTTTTTCGCTGACCTACGGTTTTAAACCCGGCTTTTTCGTAAATTTTTATAGCCGTAAGATTTGATTTTCTTACTTCAAGCGATAGGGAAACCATACCCGCGCTTTTACAGAATTCCACAGCCGTGTTCAGAAGTGCCGTACCTACTCCGCACCCTTGGTAATCGGGCAATACCGCAACATTAGTTATAAACCCTTCGCCCGCTATGTTTTGCACGCCGATATAACCGATAATTACGCCGTCCTTTTCCGCAACAAAAAACTTCGTGTTAAAATTATAAGATGAAAGAACAGCGTCACGGCTCCACGGTTCAGAAAAACAGGCGTTTTCAATTTTTACTACCGCATCGGCAATTTTTTCGGTAAACGGCTTTATCAAAAAATCACTTTTTAGCGTCATACCAAGTTTTACCGTAAGAAACATCAACCGAAAGCGGAACTGCAAGTTTTACGGCGTTCTCCATTTCTTCTTTTAATATCCTGCACGCTTTTTTTGCTTCATTTTCGGGTGCTTCAACAATAAGTTCATCGTGAACCTGCATTATAAGGTGCGCGTCCGGCAGTTCTTTTTCAAGCCGGTTCACAACTTTTATCATAGCAATTTTGATTATATCAGCTGCCGTCCCCTGAATAGGCATATTGCGTGCAACACGCTCGCCGAATGACCTAATCATCTTGTTTGAATTCGCAAGTTCGGGCAAAAATCTTTTGCGCCCGAAGATGGTTGTAACATAGCCGTTTTTCTTTGCTTCGGCAACTACATTTTGCATATATTCCGCTACCTTGTGGTATGTTGCAAGATACTTTTTAATGTATTCATCGGCCTCTTTGCGCGTAACACCTATATCTTTCGAAAGTGAAAATGCGCCTATTCCGTATACTATTCCGAAATTAACCGCTTTTGCACGGCTGCGCATAAGCGGAGTAACCATTCCTATAGGCATATTAAATACCTGCGAGGCTGTCACGGTGTGAATATCAACGCCGTCCTCAAATGCTTTTATCATAACATCATCGTTTGCAATTGATGCCAAAACACGAAGTTCAATTTGCGAATAGTCGGCGTCGCACAGAACATATCCCGATTTTGCCTTAAAGAATTTACGCAGTTCTTTTCCTTCGGGCTTGCGTACGGGTATGTTCTGTAAATTAGGTTCCGAAGAACTTATTCTTCCCGTTCTTGTTTCGGCTTGATTAAGTGTTGAGCGTATGCGGCCGTCTTCACAAACGGCACTGCACAACCCGTCACAGTAGGTTGATTTAAGTTTTGCCAGTGTTCTGTAGTCAAGTATGTTTCTGACTATCGGATAATCATATTGAAGCGATTCAAGCACCTGCGCATTGGTCGAATATCCGCTTTTTGTTTTCTTTTTGCAGGGAAGTCCCAAGTCCTCAAACAATGCTTTACCGAGCTGTTTCGGCGAATTAAGGTTAAAATCATAACCGACTTCGCTTATAACCGCATTCTTTAATAGTTCAATGTTTTTTTCCAATTCTTCACCGTAGTGTTTAATACCGTCCGTATCAACCGAAAAGCCTACAGTTTCCATCTTTGCAAGCACATAAGCAAGCGGTAATTCAATATCAGATAAAAGTGACAAAAGATTTTGCTCGCGCAGACTTTTTTCTAATTTATCACACAATGCAGATGCTTCCGCCGCCTGCACAAGCTCATCTTCCGTTTTGTCGATTGTAATATGATATTCGCGGCAGAGTCTGTCGGGTGAATAATCGCTTGCCGACGGATTAAGAAGGTATGCCGCCAACATAACATCAAAAACTATACCAGACGGTTTTATATTATTTTTAAGGCAATATTTATATAAAAATTTTGAGTCATACGCGCGCTTTTTAATATCTTCGTTCGAGAAAACCGCGGCGATATCATCGCCGCTTATACGCCACGCTTGACCTTCATTGCAAAGTATGACGGTATTTGAATTTGAATCAAAAAACACATCAACACTTTTGCAGGTCTTCCAACCGTCGCAGCCGTCCGAAAGGCTAAGTGTAACCGCAGATGCATCATTGGTATCGCCCAAATCAGCGTCGGACGGCGTAATTCCGAACTTGTCCGCAATTTTTATAAGTTCATATTCATATAACAGGGACGCTAATTTTTTGCGGTCGCCATCGCTCTTTTTATATGAATTTATATCTTCGCAAATAGGCGCATTCTTAACAATTGTACCAAGAATTTTTGAATTGTAGGCACTCTCTTTTCCTGCAATCAATTTATTCCTTACGGCGGGTCTAATATCCTCCGATTCAATGTTTTTATAGATGTTATCAATGTTGCCGAACTTTTTAATAAGTTCACCGGCGGTTTTTTCGCCGATGCCCGCAACACCAGGTATATTGTCCGAAGAGTCACCCTGTAAAGCCTTAATTTCAATCATACCGTCAGGCGAAACGCCGTATTTTTCAAAAAGTGTGTCAGGATTGTATTCGGTTATTTCGGGCCTGCCCATTTTTGTTGCCGAAAGCAGCACTTTTGTTTTATCGGATACCAGTTGAAGCGAGTCGCGGTCGCCTGTTGCAATTACACAACTGTTTTCGGTAGTTTCACATAAATTTGCAAGAGTTCCCAAAATATCGTCCGCTTCATAACCCTCACATTCAATATTTGTATATCCCATATATTTAAGTATATCTTTAAGTACTGGCATCTGCGAGTGCAATTCTTCCGGCATAGGTTTTCTGCCTGCCTTATATTCGTTGTACATCTTATGGCGGAATGTAGGAGCGCGTAAATCCCACGCAACAGCAACACCATCGGGGTTTTCTAAATCGCACAACCTGCCGAGAATGTTCAAAAATCCGACAATGGCGTTTGTGTATTTGCCGTCTTTTGTTGTAAGAAGTTTAATTCCGTAAAAGGCGCGGTTTATAATACTGTTACCGTCAATAGCAAGTAATTTCATAGCACATTCTCCTTCACACTGCCTACTAATATACCACAATTCTTGTATAAATGCAATAATTCCCCTTAAAACTTGTGGTTTCTTGATCTAAATTTTTATTTTAAAATAAAAATGTTTGACAACGGTAATATAATGTAGTATCATAACTAAAGTGATTTTTATGCATCGGAACTTGAACCACTGCCTAAACACTGTAAATATAATATATGTTTCCGTAGCTCAGCTGGATAGAGCGACCGCCTCCTAAGCGGTAGGTCGGGTGTTCGAATCACCTCGGGAACGCCAAAAAAGGACTTGGCATACGCTAAGTCCTTTTTCAATAAAATATGCTTTTATATAGTCTGTTTTTCGGTTTTTTGCTCTGTTTGTTTTTTGGCGTTTAACTTTAATATCAGCAGTGTAAGAGCAATCGGGAATACAGTAAGGCTTATCCACTGCGAGGTTGAAAGCCCCCAAAATACGCCGCGTATTCTGTCGCCGCGTAAAAATTCAAGATTGAAACGCAGTGCCGAATAAATGCACAAATAAATATCGGTAAGCATACCGTTTGCTTTTTTCTTTTTCCATAAAAGCATAAGCAACGCCCATATAAGCAGGTTGCCGAGCGCCTCTGCAAGCGCTACGGGGAACCGCCTGACTCCGCCGAGTTCTGGTACAAGCGGATTATTTTCCGCAATAAAGCCGAAGGAGGATTCTTTTCCATAACAGCAACCCCCAAAAAAACATCCGATTCGGCCGAACACGTGGAAAAGCGGTATTGTTATTGCAAAAATATCGTAAAAATCGGTTTTTTCGGCTTCGTTTTTGCTGACCTTTCTTATAAATATTCGGGTAAGTATTAACGCCCCGAAAAGCCCTCCGTAAAATACCGAACCGGAAAATACGGTTACAATTTGGTTAAAAGATTTTGAAAATCCGTTTTCCGAAAATGCGGATATGCATTTTATTAAAGTTTCGATATTTGTAATCGCATATAATATGTGACCGCCTATAAGCGTACCGAGGACGGCAAAAAGCGTTGCCAAAATAACATTTTCCTGTGTTATACCGCACTTTTTTCCAAGCGAGCAGGCGGTTGCTCCGCTTGTAAGCAGTCCTGCAACGCCGCAAATTGCATACAGACCTATAACTTTGCCAAATAATTCAAAATAGGGGAACAATGTTAATATCTCACTTTCTTAAAGTCTTACATATAAAAGTAAAGCCGACCCGTTATGAGTCGGCTTTTACGCTTAAATTAAATTACATAAGCGAAGAGAAAGCGTCTGAAGCGGCTGCTGCATCAACAGCGCCTGCTGCGCAAGCCACACAAAGTGTGCAGCTGACAAAACCGATACCGGCAAGGCAAGTTCCGATTATTGAAAGAACAAGACCTGCAGTTCCGATTCCGGTGGGCGCACCTGCCGCAACGGCTCTCTTTTTGCCCATAACCGCAAGAATGATACCAACAACACCGCAAACAAGAGCAACGATGTTTATAAGGTAGAACCAAATAAGGACAATTGAATTATATCAAATGCTTAAGCATTTGTCAACAAAAAATGCCGATATTTTGTAACATTCAGTCATATTATGGGAGCAATTTGTTGCTCAAATTGTGAATTTTCGAAAATTGTTGATTTTTATTCCGCTATAATGTAATATAGTAATGTTATCAAAAAATATCTACCTATGATATCAATATGTTCGGAGGTCAAACTTAATGATTTGGCATAGTGAAAAACTTGAAAATGTGATATCCGCTCTCAAAACAAATGCGGAAAGAGGAATAAGCCCCGGTGAAGCGGAACAACGCCGTGAAAAATACGGCGCAAATCTCTTGACTTCCAAAAAGAAAAAATCATTTTTTGCACGATTTGCCGACCAGCTTAAAGATTTTATGGTAATAATTTTAGCCATAGCCGCCGTTATTTCGTTTGTGACAACAATAATTTCAGGCGAGAATGACTGGATAGAACCGATAGTTATTATAGCGATTGTACTTATTAATGCGGCGCTCGGAGTTTATCAGGAAACCAAGGCGGAAAACGCCTTGGAAGCGCTTAAAAATATGGCGGCGCCCTCTGCGAAAGTCATACGCAGCGGCGCCGTACAGGTAGTGCCTGCAAGCGAACTTGTCCCCGGTGACCTTATTTTTCTTGAAGCGGGCGACTACATTCCCGCCGACGCGCGCCTTATCGAAACTCATGCGTTGCGGTGCGATGAATCTACCCTTACGGGCGAATCGGTTGCGGTTGAAAAAATGATTGACGGCCCCGAAATACCGGATATTGCCTCTATTGGCGACCGTCTTAATATGGTCTATTCGGGCTGCTCGGTTACCTACGGCAGCGGAAAGGCTATCGTTACCGAAATAGGTATGAATACCGAAATGGGTAAAATCGCAACCCTTATTGAAGCGTCGGGCGAAAGAACAACACCGCTTAAAAACAGGCTGGCGCACTTGGGCAAAACTTTGGGCATACTTGCGCTTATAATCTGTGCTATAATTTTTGTAATCGGTATTGTTGAATTTGCTTTCAGCCCATCGCTCCAAAACGGTATGACCTGGGCTGAAAAACTTATAGAACTTTTTGTAACTTCGGTATCGCTTGCCGTTGCCGCAATCCCCGAAGGGCTGCCTGCGATAGTAACCGTTGTATTAGCGCTCGGTGTTCAGCGTATGGTAAAAAAGAACGCTATCGTAAAAGAACTTTCGGCGGTTGAGGCGCTCGGCAGTGCGTCGGTAATCTGTTCTGACAAAACGGGCACGCTTACCCAAAACCGTATGGCCCTTGTTAAGGTGTTTGACGGAAATGAAATTACCGAATTGGGGGAAGCGGAATTGTCGCCCGCTGCCCTTAATCTTATAAAAATGGGTGCCATATGCTGTGACGGTACTATTGAACTTAAAAACGGTAAAGAGGTGCATATCGGTGACCCGACCGAAACCGCAATAGTCAGCGCGGCTATGAAATATGTCCCCGTTAACAAGGACGAACTTAATAACGCTTACCCGAGAATAACCTCCCTCCCGTTTGATTCAAACCGTAAGCTGATGACTACCGTTAATATGATTGACGGAAAGATCTACGCCATAGTAAAAGGTGCGCCTGATGTGCTTATAAAGAGGTGCACTGCGGGCAATACCGAAGCCGCCTTAAAAGCCAATGATGAAATGGGCAAGGAGGCGTTAAGGGTGCTCGCCGTAGCCTTTAAACAGTTGGATGAAGTGCCCGCAAACCCGACTTCGGACGAACTTGAAAACGGACTTGTTTTTGCGGGTCTTGTGGGTATGATAGACCCTCCGCGTCCCGAAGCGATTGACGCTATAAAGCTCTGCAAAACCGCAGGCATAAGAACCGTTATGATAACGGGCGACCATATTACTACCGCTACCGCAATTGCCCGAAAACTCCATATAATCGAAAACGGCGACCGTGCGATTACGGGGGCGGAACTCTCTGCAATGAGTGATGAAGAACTTTACGAAAATATAGAAAGTATAAGCGTTTACGCAAGGGTATCGCCCGAAGATAAAATCAGAATAGTTAAGGCTTGGCAAAAGCACGGCGATATAGTTGCAATGACGGGCGACGGGGTAAACGACGCACCTGCGCTCAAAGCGGCTGATATAGGCTGCGCTATGGGTATAACCGGCACCGATGTCGCAAAAGGCGCCGCCTCAATAACCCTTACGGACGATAACTTTGCAACAATTGTTACCGCAGTAGGCGAGGGCAGAGGTATATACGATAACATTAAAAAGGCTGTTTACTTCCTGCTTAGCTGCAACCTCGGCGAAATACTTACGGTATTTTTCGGTATGCTGTTCTTTAAAACATCGCCGCTTATTGCCGTTCAACTGCTTTGGATAAACCTGATAACCGATTCCGCACCCGCTTTGGCTTTGGGTATGGAACCTGTTGAATATGATATTATGACGCGCCCGCCGCGCAGCCGCAAAGAAGGTTTCTTTGCAGGAGGTATGGCGCTCAAAACCTTATTTAACGGCGTAATAATAGCTGCCGTTACCCTTGCCGCATTTATATTGGGTAAAAATGCGGGCGGCAGTTTTGAGTACGGCTGTTCAATGGCGTTTGCGGTTATGGCACTTTCTGAAATTTTCCACGCCTTTAACGCACGTTCAAATCATTCGATATTCCGTATAGGACCTTTTTCAAACCGTCCGCTTATTCTGGCGGCGCTTATCTCTGTGGGAATAACGCTTGTTGCGTTGCTTACGCCGCTTAGGGAAATTCTGGGGCTTGTAAAACTCAATTCAACCGAATGGCTTCAAACAGTGCTTCTTTCAATCGCGCCCGTAGTAATATCCGAAATAACAAAACTAATAAATTTTCTGCGTGAAAAATTCGGCAATCCGCGCGGCTGACAGCGATTTTTAAACCTTTAAAACAATTAAATAAATTAAAATACCGCCTTTTTCCACATTGACATATCATTCCGATGATAATAGGGGAAATAAGGCGGTATTTGCGCGATAATAACGCCGTGCGCGTTTCACGCTCAATTAAAGATACAGCCTACAAAACAATGCAGGCAAAGGAACGCTTCCTTGCCCAAAACGGGCGCGAAGCAACGGTTGAAGAAATAGCCGAAATTTTGGGAGTTAAAAAAGCCGATGTAGTTTTGGCGCTTGAAAGCGTGGTTGACCCGCTGTCGCTTTACGAACCGGTGTATTCCGACGGCGGAGATACAATATATGTGCTTGACCAAGTGGGCGATAAAAATGACGACAGCAATTGGCTTGATGAAATTTGCATAAAACAGGCGATAAGCGAATTATCCGAGCGCGAAAAAAAGATTCTCACCCTGCGGTTTATGATGGGTAAAACCCAAATGGAGGTATCGGACGAAATAGGAATAAGTCAGGCGCAGGTTTCACGGCTTGAAAAAAATTCACTTGATAAGATAAAAAATAATTAACCGCGGCATTTCATATATATAAATATGTAATTTTTTTCGGAGGCGGAATGTATGAAATGCAGACTTATGGATATCCGTGAAAAACAGGTGATTTGCGTTAGGGACGGAACAATTATCGGTTGTCTTTATGATGTAATAGTTGATACCTGCAGCGGCAGAATAGTGTCAATAGTTATATTGGGACGCTCAAAATTTTTTGGGCTTTTCGGCAGATGCGAGGATATAATAATACCGTGGGACTCAATACAGGTAATGGGCGAAGAAACCATTTTAGTGGATTTTGAAGCGCCGCGGCAACAGCGCCGCGGATTTTTCGGCAGGCGGAATTTAAGCGCAGAATTTCCAAAATAATTAAATTTTAAAAATAAAAAAATCCCATAAAAATCGGTCTTAAAGGCTTTATAAATTTTCGCGGTCATTAATCGCCAATAACACATTTTATTGACAAAAGCAAGAACGGCAAAACGGGCAATATAAAAACAGAGCGCGCAAGAAAAAGAATTTTAAAGTTGGGAAGTGTAAACAATGATATGTTTAAGACGAATCGTAAAAACCATCTTTGCTCTGTTTTTTATTGCGGCAGCAATAATTTTTGTTTTAATTGCGTATTTTTCATATAAACTGCCCTCAACATTTACAGTTCCTAAGGGCAGTGTTTCGCAGGTGTTAAGCGGAACGCCGCTAAGTGTTAAGTATGCGTCCGAAATTATCGAGGTTAAACCGACTTCATCATCTGCCGCAGGTAAATATAATGTTAGATTTGACCTTTTGGGCGTTATTCCCGTGTCCAACGCAACCGTTAATGAAGTTGAGGACGATACCGTATGCATTATAGGCAAACCGTTCGGTATAAAGCTATATTCGGCAGGCGTGATGGTTGTGGGTACAGGCGATATTGCCTCGGCAAACGAAACCGTAAACCCTGCAAAAATATCAGATATACGGGTAGGAGATTTAATAACTTCGATAGACGGCGTAGAAATGCACAGCAATACGGATGTTGCCGAAGCGGTGGAGTCGAGCGAGGGCAGGGAAATGTTGTTTGCGATTGAACGCAACGGAAAAAAGTTAAAAAAGACCGTCACAGCCGTGTATTCGGCGGAGGACGGTAAATTTAAAATAGGTATTTGGGTGCGTGACAGTTCTGCCGGCATAGGTACGCTGACATATTATGACGCTTATACAAATACTGTCGGAGGCCTCGGACACGCCGTATGCGACTCCGATACCGGCGAAACCATACCGCTTGACCACGGTGAGCTCGTCCGCGCGGAAATTTTGGACATAAGCCGCGGTGAAAAGGGTTGCCCCGGGGAATTGCGCGGCTGCTTTTTAAGCGGTACAATAGGCAATTTCACGCTTAATTCAAACGCAGGGGTCTACGGTGCGGTAAGCGATGCTTCGGCTGTGGATGGCATCAATATAAAAATCGGATATAAACATGATATAGAGGTCGGCAAAGCGCAGATATACACAACCGTTAAAGGCTCTGCACCCCAATTTTACGATTGTTATATTCAACGCGTTGAACTTAACGATAACGGCTTAATAAAAAATATGACCGTAAAAATAACAGATAAAAAGCTGCTCTCTTTAACAGGCGGAATTGTACAGGGAATGTCGGGTTCACCGATAGTTCAAAACGGAAAGTTTATAGGCGCGGTAACACATGTGTTTGTTGATGATCCGACAATGGGTTACGCAATATTTGCCGAAAATATGATAAACGAGTCTAAAAAAGCAAGCGCAAAGCAATCGTCACCCGTGTCTGATGCTGCATAATGTTACTCTGCTGCCGCAAGTATATCCTTTTGTAATTCTGTCCATGCGTCTTTATGTTCAACATAGTACAACGGGCATAATTTACCCACAACATCATAGTGGCGGATAATGTTCTTTCGGCTGTTAAATCCACATTCTTTGCAAAGCCACGCCGCCAATTTAACAAGCGAATCATAGGTTTTTTGATTAAACTTTCCGCTGTCATCGGGGTGGCAGACTTCAATCGCAATAGTATCGCCGTTGCGGTTGTTGCTTGCCACCGCGCGCTCGTATATGGGCAAGCACTGTATTATTTCACCGTCAAGCCCCACAACGAAATGCGAACTCACCTCAGTATCTTCCATATTAAAAAAATTGCGGTTTGCCTGCGCGGTAGTATCGGGATTTCCGACATAGTGTATAACTATTGCATTTATATCTTTAAGTTTTTCTCCGCTTCTCGATTTTCCGTCAACATCCAATAATTGTACATCTATCCAATCGGGAATTTGAACCTGTTCTAATTTTTGCACGCGTTCTTTTCCGGTTTCTTGCTTTGTAAGTACAGCTGCCACGCTCTGTTTTACATCAACGCCGCAGTCTATTGCGTACAGTATACCGTAGACAGCCGCCGCTATAACCGCAAATGTAACCAAAAGCAGCAATATAACGCGTCCCCATAATATTTTTTTGCGTTTTTTCTTCATTCGGACTTTACCTCTTTGCAAATGTCAAATGTAACAGTGACCTTAAATAAATCCCCGTCAATATTTATACTGATATCTCCGTTTTGCAATTTAACAAGGCTTTCGGCTATGGAAAGACCGAGCCCGTTGCCTTCGGTGCTGCGTGAACGGTCGCCGCGCGTAAATCTTTCAAATAATTCGTCGCTTGTTAAATTAAGCGGATTTTTGGATACATTTTTTAATGTGACGCACACTTTGTCGCCGTCGGTATTAAGGCTGAGATATACCCGTGTGGCAGGCATAGCATACTTGTATGCATTATTCATAAGGTTATCAAACACACGCCACAAAAGCCGCCCGTCAGCCATAATATAAGGCTCGCTTGCAGGCGCATTTGCTACCAACTGTAACGACGCTTTTTCAAATTTTTCGCGGTATTCGCCGCTGAGTTGGGTGATGAAAACGCCTAAATCGCACCGCTCCATATGCACGGGTATATTTCCCGTAGATATTTTTGAAGCTTCAAGCAAATCATCGATCAGTTTTTTGAGGCGTTTTGATTGTCTGGCGAGCACTTTGGTGTATTCTCTTGCTTTTTCGTTTTCTATGTTTTCCGCACCCAGCAGGTCAACATAATTTATAATTGAGGTAAGCGGAGTTTTAATATCGTGCGAAACATTTGTAATAAGTTCGGCCTTTAAACGCTCAGCTTTGGTCATATCATCAACCGCACTTTTCATACCGCCGCCGATATGGTTCATTTTATCGGCAAAACCCTTAAGCGGCGCAAATATGCGCTCCGTTTTTATTTTATATTCAAAATTGCCCTCATTATATTCTTCTGCCGCACGGTTAAGTGATTTTACCGATGCGGAATATCTTATTACCAAAATAAACAGCGCCGCAAGCAAAATCATAGTGACGGCAAAATATAATTTTGCGTTTCCAAAGGTCAACGATGTTATAAATCCCGTGCCTATTATGCAAACGGCAAAAATTATATAAACGGTAACGGCGTACGGTACAGCCGCCATAGAAGTTGCTATTCGGTAAATAGCGGCGTTTTTTATAACATTACCGCTTTTTGACCGCCTTGCAAGACTTATCGACCAGAACAGGAATAACAGATAAGCCGCCGTTACACCTACCGTGAGCGACGGTAAAAACACAGATTTGTATGTGCAGTAGTCATATGTATATTTTATAAAACTGTATATTCCGTATACGGCAGCAGCGGCAATCAATGTCAACACATCAAACGGTATTCGGTCTCCAAAACCGAGAACCACACCGTCATATCCATTTTTATACCCTGCCGAGGAATAGGAAAATATCATCATAATTATAAGAATTATAACAGAAATCGGCAAAACAACACAGGGCAGAACCTTATATCTATAGCAAAATCTTATTGTATTTGCCGCATTCTGAAATTCGTCTGCAGATGAAAGCGATGGGTCAACACTGCCGAATATTCTAAGCGTTTGCCCCTCTACCGCCTTTAATTCAGAAAGTCCGTCTTCGCTGCCTTTCAATTCAAGCATACCCGATGCCGTCATTGAATTTATCATATCCGCGTCATATTCACTGCCGTTTTCGTCATAATACATTCCGTCTTTATAATAAAGGTCGAACCCGGTTCCGGAATGGAATGTGTAGGTTGAAACGGTTTTGTATTTGCTTTTAACGCTGTTTTTATTGCTGTACATTAATTCGCCCGATAAGTCGTTGTAAACCTCATAAATATAGTTGCCGGTATCGCCACCGAAAAATTCATCTTCGCCCATACCGCTTGCAATATAATCTCCGAGATTTGAATTTTTTCTTTCAACATAGCCCGAAAAAACCGACTTTATCTTGTATTCTTCGCTGTGCTGAAAATAGTTGTTATTTACAAGGTAAATAAATGCAAGCGCGGAAACAGTTGCGGCTATAAACGCAACCGCCGAAATAAAAACAGCCAGGCATTTAAGCGGAAAATTTTTATAAAGTTTGTTTGATTTCATCGGCTGCACCTCCGGTAATCTTGTAACCCCGCCCCCATACAACCTTTATGTAGCGCGGTTCAGACGGGTCAATTTCAATTTTTTCACGCAAATGGCGAATATGAACCGCAACGCTGTTTTCAGCCCCTATTGCGTCCTCGCCCCATACATATCTGTAAATTTCGGCAGGGGAGAGCACCTGCTCTTTTCTTTCCATAAGCGATTTAAGTATGTTGTATTCTGTGGGAGTCAGCGTGACTGTGTCACCCGATACCTTAACAGTTTTATAAAGGTCGTTAAGTTCAATGTTACCTATGCATATTGTATTGCTTTTGTCAGGCGCTATTCCGCCCAAACTTGTGTATCTTCGTAATTGCGAGCGCACTCTTGCCATAAGTTCAACAGGGTTAAACGGCTTTGTAACATAATCGTCCGACCCCATATTAAGTCCCAATATTTTGTCGGTATCCTCACTTTTTGCGGTAAGTAAAATTACGGGGATGTTGTAGTTCTCCCGTATGAGTGACAGCGTCTCAATTCCGTCAAGTTCGGGCATCATTATATCAAGCAGTATCAGATGTATTTTTTGCTCTTTTAATACTTCCAATGCCTGTTTTCCGTTGTAAGCCGAGAAAACGCCGTATCCTTCGTTTTTAAGATATATATTAAGTGCCGAAACTATATCGCGCTCATCATCGCAAACCAATATGTTATACACATTTATCATCCTTTGTTCATAGTCTGTAGTGTAGGCTTTGTTTTTGTTTGATTTAATTATAGCAGATTAATTATTAAAAACCAACATTGTAAACCATTAAGATTTTATTAATCTGTTTTTGTTATAATAACGATAGTAAAAAATTTTTCAAAAAAATTAAAAAAGTTCTTGACAAATGCATTTCAGAGTGGTAAACTACAAAAAACGAAAAACCGATGACTAAGAATAGTAACCTGTTTTTGAAGTTTAAAGAGAGTTGCCGGCGGTGAGATGGCAGCAGCGAATGGGCAGGCGAATGGACTTATGAGGGCGACCGAAAAACTGTGTTTTGCAGTTTAGTAGCAGTCGACGGTTTCCGCAACCGTTACAAGGCGGAGCGTATGTCAGTACGCGTTAAAGCGGGCGCTTAGCGTCAATTTGGGTGGTACCGCAGGATTA
>CAVALG010000124.1:0-3522 GCA_963589585.1 Roseburia sp. AF12-17LB | reverse complement strand
ACTGGGACAACGGCGTTGTAACAACAGAGCCGACTTGTGTAGATAAAGGCGTTAAGACCATTACTTGCACACGCTGCAATGAAACAAAAACTGAAGATGTTGCCGCTTTGGGCCACGACTATAGCGAAGTTGAGAGAGTAGCAGCCAACTGCAAAGAGAAAACAGACGGAAAAATAATTGAACGCTGTGTGCGCTGCCATCGTGACGAAATGAAAATTGTCCTTAAATGGGAGTATTCCCATGTTTGGGACGATGGGGAAATAACAAAGTCCCCAACCTGCGTTGAAAGCGGAGAAAAAGTATTTACCTGCACAATATGTGCAGCCAAAAAGTATGAAATTATAGGTACCGCCGAGGGTCACAAATTTAAAACAACAATTAAAGAAGCAACCTGCACAACCAACGGACTTAAAACCGACCGCTGCGAAATATGCGGATACACAACTACAACAGTATTACCCTCAACGGGCCATGATTTTGAAACCGTGACAAATGTAATGCCTACATATACCGAACCCGGTATAACCGCCGGCAAACGGTGCAAAAACTGCGGATTATCACTAGCAGGCGGAGATACCATTCCTGCGTTGCGCCAAAGTGTAAGATTTTACACCGCAATTGAAGGTATTAACGGCGCGGATACAGCCGTAAATTCAGGGTATGTAAAGGTGAATATTTGCTTTGATGTTCTTAAAGATGAACTTGACCAAAACGACCTTGAAGCAATTGCACAAATATACGGTGCAGACCTTAAATTAACTTACAATAACGATTATTTTAAGATTACATCTGTTGATGATAACAGCCTTTTCACCAATACCACATACACCGATATGAATACCGCCAATACTTACGGCAGCATAATAATATCGCGTGATATGGATATGAATGTTAAAGGAAAAACATTTTCAAAAAGCGGGAATGTTTTTGCAACCGTTACACTTCAAATAGATAAAAACACACCTGCTGCACTTTACAACTTTGAACTTAATCCCATATACAGCGGAGCAACCGTTGTTGCGTCAAACTATAATGTTGCTGCCGTGTGTGTAGGCGGTTCAATAAATGTCCAAAAACTTGGCGACGCAAACGGCGACGGATATTTATCCGCTTCCGATGTTCTCGAAATAAGCCGCTATATTATGGAATCCACGCTTGAAGATCCATATGTTGCAGTTTATGATTTGGATAAAGACGGCTACATCACATTTATGGACCTTGACCTTTTGCGTAAGGCAATTGTAGGGAATGATGAATATCTTTATTTAACATAAATAAAACCCTGTGAATACACAAATCGGGCGCTGACATATAGTCAGCGCCCAAATTTTATTTATTTAAAATATAAACGCCTAAATTAAGGTATCCTGCCATAAGCAGCCATATGACATACGGCAGCTGCAAAATCCCGGCGGCTTTTTTGCGTTTCCAAAACAGGACGGTCATAATCACTACCAATATTAGCAGCAATATAAGCAGTACAAACGCTGCCATATACGCCCCGCCGTTAAAAAAGACAAGCGGCCAGAGGAAATTAACGGTCAGCTGCAATACATAAACCGAAAATTCGCGCATATAGAAAAGCGGATGGTTTTTCCACACAAGGTAAGCTGAAATGCCCATTAAAATATACAGTGCCGTCCAAATAACGGGAAACAGCCACGATGGCGGCGCAAGCGGCGGTTTATCCATTTTTTCAAACGCTTTCATACTTCCGCTTGTTAAAATTGCGGAAAGTCCGCCCACCGCAAGCGGAATTATAACATTTATAAGAAAAGCCGAAAGGTCAAACTTTCTTTTCATAACAAAACACCCCTTTTAAGCATATGCAAAAAAGAGGTGTTTTATTTATCAAAAAGTATTACAAAACATATTTTTGGCGGTACTCGGTATATTTTTCACCGAAGCCGCCGTTTTCGGAACTGCGAACCTCATTTAAATACTGGTGGGTATCAAAATCGCCCACTTCAATTTCAATTACCGCAACCGCTATGTTTGAGCAATGGTCGGATATCCTTTCAAAATTATTAAGCAAATCGGACAGCACAAATCCCATTTGTATTGTACATTCTCCGCTTTGCAGGCGCTTTACATGATGGCTTTTGGCTTTATAAACCAATCGGTCAATAACCTGTTCAAGCGGTTCAACATTTGCGGCAAGCGAAACATCATTATTTTTAAACGCCTCAAAGGTCATATCTATTATTTCCTTAACGGCGGAGCGTATAATCCCGATTTCATGAGTTGCAGCGTCAGAAAATTTTATTTCTTTTTGATATATTTCCTTTGCCGACTTAAGTATATTTATCGCATGGTCGCCCAAACGCTCAAAATCGTCAATGGTATGCAAAATTTTAAATTTGCGTTTACCGTCCGCTTCCGATAACCCCATAGCGGACACTTTCATAAGGTAAGTACCGAGCTTGTCCTGATAAAAATCAATTTCATCTTCGGCTTTCAACACTTCTTCCGCCTTATGCTCATCATACACATCAAGCAGTGAAAATGCTTCTGTAAGGGCATTGTGCGCAATTGCCGCCATTTTGACGGTTTGCGCTTCACTTTCGCCTACTGCAATTGACGGGGTATTAAGCAGGCGGTCGTCAAGAAAAGTATATTCTTCCTTGTGGCTGTGTTCGGGCAGCAGGAAGTAGCCCATTTTTTCAATAAGACCGCAGAACGGCAAGAAGAACACAGTACATACAACGTTAAATACCGTATGTGTAACAGCGATACCGTAAGGGCCTATTGAACTGTTTGTAAATCCGAAATTAAATATTGCGTTCACGCCGTAGAAAAGTGCCAAAAACAGAACCGTACCGATTATTTTGTTTGCCACATGAACTACCGCCACGCGTTTTGCTTCGCGGTTTACGCCTATACTTGAAATCAGCGCGGTAGCGCAGGTACCTATATTTGCACCGAGAACCAGCGGCATTGCCATATTAAAAGTAAGTGCGCCGCCTACCGAAAGGGTCTGCAATATTGCGATTGTTGCGGCTGAACTTTGAATTATACCTGTAAACAGGGTGGAAACAAGCACACCGAGTATGGGGTTGTTGAACGCCGTCATAATTTTTTGGAAAGAGGGATCGTTTTTAAGCGGCTCAACCGAAGTACTCATAAGTGTCATACCGTACATAAGCACCGCAAAGCCCAAGCAAATATTGCCTATGCTTTTTTTCTTTGGTGAACGGCATATCATAATAAGTATTATACCTATAAATGCGATAATCGGTGAAAAGGATTCGGGTTTTAAAAGCTGCATCCAAAAATTTTTACTTTGTATACCGGTAAGACTTGTTATCCAGGTAGTAAAAGTAGTACCGATATTGGAACCCATTATTACGGGTATTGTTTGTGCAAGGTCCATTATGCCGGAATTGACAAGGCCGACAAGCATAACGGTTAATGCGGATGAAGACTGAATTGCAACGGTAACGATTATACCGAGCAGGACGCTGTTGAACTTGTTTTGCGTTAAATTACGAATCATACTTTCTAATTTACCGCCTGCCATTT
>CAVALG010000123.1:0-5569 GCA_963589585.1 Roseburia sp. AF12-17LB | reverse complement strand
TTCAGTCACTCCATGAGTTCAACCCGATGATGGGTCACCGCGGCTGCCGTCTTGCAGTAACTTATCCGGAAATTGCAAAAATGCAGACATCTGCCGTTATTCGCGCAGCTTTGAATGTTAAAAAGTCTCATCCGGACTGGAACATAGTTCCCGAAATTATGATTCCGCTTACCGGAGAACTCAAAGAGTTCAAGTTTGTTAAGGATGTTGTTGTTGAAACTGCTGACGCTGAAATCGCAGCAGCAGGTGCAGACCTCAAGTACGAAGTAGGTACTATGATGGAAATTCCGAGAGCTTGCTTGACAGCTGATGAAATTGCTAAAGAGGCTGAGTTCTTCTGCTTTGGTACCAATGACCTTACCCAGATGACATTCGGCTTCAGCCGTGATGATGCAGGTAAGTTCCTTACCGCTTATTATGACAGCAAAATTTACGAGAACGATCCGTTTGCTAAACTCGACCAGAACGGCGTAGGCAAACTTATGGAAATGGCTGTTGAACTCGGTAAAAAGGTTCGTCCGTCACTCCACTGCGGTATCTGCGGTGAGCACGGCGGTGACCCCGTATCTGTAGAGTTCTGCCACAAGATCGGTCTTGATTATGTATCTTGTTCACCATTCCGCGTTCCGATTGCTCGCCTTGCAGCAGCACAGGCAGCTATCAAAAGTAGGTAGGAGTTCTCTTTCCTTTGAATTACCGCTTGGTTTCAAGGAAGCAGAAGCCTATCGAAAGGCTAACGGACAGTATTTAAGGAAAAATCAATGGAGAGATACCACCGTAAGGGTGCTTATCGACCTTGATTGAAAACCGAACTATAATAAGCGTATCATTAGAAATAGTGATACGCTTATTTTTTTATCTCTTTGCAAAGTTGTTCTTCCCCCTGCTCTTTTATATAATAAGATTAGCAAGGAGGTCGAGCTTATGAAAGACAAAACTACTCATCTATATGTAGACAGTCACGAAAGGACGCTGATATTACATAGCCTTGTGGAGCTGAAAAACGCTCTCATACGGCAAGGCAGATATTCCTCGGCCGGGGCGCCGCGCCGCTAAAGCACACCGCTTGCCGAAAATCTTCGACTTAAAACGAGAAGATTTTTTGTTTTGGAAGTTGAAGAACGCAGGAATACTACCGTATTTCAAGTGATGAGACAAACAAAACGGGAAAATACTCCGTTTTAGGAACCGTTGTACCCTGATTGCTTTGTCTAATTAAAAAAAGGATATTTATATTTTGGCGCAGGCGGGGCTTTGGGATTCGATACCATTACCGCGTTTGTAGTTTTAAAACTCAAAAAACGCTACCCCGATATAAAACTTATATTGGTTCTTCCGTGCCGAACGCAGACAAAAGCCTGGTGCGACGAGGATGTTACGGTGTATGAAGACATAAAGCGCAGAGCTGATAAGGTGGTTTACACCTCTAAATAATATACGTGCGGCTGTATGCACAAGCGCAACCGCCATCTTGCGAATAACAGTTCGGTCTGTGTTTGCTATTTAACGGAAGAAAGCGGCGGCACATTTTACACCGTAAATTACGCAAAACAAAAGGGACTGAATATTCCTAATGAAATCACCGCTGCTATTTAAATTATTCAAATAAATATTAAAACTGCCGCCCCTGAAAAGTGAAATTTTTCGGGGGCGGCTTGCATATATCGTGCGGTGCAAATTGCCGATTTCAAAAAAATTTCATAAAAATCGGAATTTATAGGTAAAGCCCCATTATTCGTACTTGCTGTTTTGTATAATATAAGTGTAAGATACCTAAATTGTCAAAGTAAAGTTGCGATTTTTTGAGGGAAAAAGCAGGATAAACCCTAAATCTTGTCAAAATTACAACAAAAGGAGGGCAGTGCTATGAAAAATAATCAAGACAATAACGATAAGTCCGAAAAGGTTTTGTCGATTATAGGTACACTAAGTGTTGTGATATTACTGATTTATATAATAATCGCCCTTGCCGTAAACGAGAGCAAATCAAGCGATTACGATTTTTCGCATCTGCGCAATTACAAAAGGAGCAGTTACAGCAGTTCTTCCGGCTCTGCCGACTCATACGGCGCAAATTCTTCAAGCGAACGGCAGACTTCTTCTTACACGCCGCCTAAGTCTTATAAATCTTCGGGCGGCAAGAAAGGCAGCGACCCATATAACGCAAAAAACTATTCAAACGAAGACGATTTCTATGAAGACCACTACGATGATTTTTATGATTACTATGACGCAGAGGACTACTATAACAAACACAATTGAAGGGGAGGATAAATTATGTTTGATGACGATTTCAGCGGTTTTTGCGGCGAGTTTGCCGACCTTGACGGCGACGGCAAGGTGAGTTTGTACGAATATCTGAACGAAGAAGACGATTACAACAGAATTATGGGCGGCGATAATGAGGATGATGATGAGGACGGTTACTCTTTGGATGATGACGAGGACGGTTGCGGCTATTTGCCGGAGGATGACGACACCGAAAATTACGGCAGGCGTAAAATAGAAATTCCGATTACATTTTTATCGGGCTTTGAAGATTGCAACGAAGATGTAATCCACAGACCCGAACATTGCCGTACAATTGAAGAATATTATTATGACACCGTTTATGACCGATATCATATTGCCGAAGCCGTTTACGACAACTTCCTTACGGTATCGCAAAACTTTAAAAAACGGGAAGTTGCGGAAGATGTTGAGGATATTATCCGCAAGGTGTATATGAGCGACAAAAAAGTCGGGTTGGGGATTCTTTTGTGGATGGTCAAAAATTTTCCAAAAGCTTTTCGGGGTGCAAAGTGCAATATGCCGAGATTTGAATTTCGTGCAAATACTATTATAGGCTCTATGGCTGACCGTGATAACAGTACGGGTGATGATGTTGTTATGAAATATATCTACGAACATCCGGAATTCGAAAAATCGGTGTTAGGTGAACAGTATTGTGATTCAGAGCCGTTTTGGTATGTGGGGCACTATATACCGTATCTTATAAATAAAAATAATACCGAAAGAGTAATTTCATCTTATAAAACATTTTGCAGAAACCCTAATCTTGATAAAAACGAGTACCCGAAAGAGGAGTTTTTAGATGATATTCTCGTCCATTTGCTAATAGAGGATGTACGATATGCCGATAAACGGCTTTATAATTTTTTTAAAGCGGAAATTGAGTCCATAGGTAAGCCTATAAAGATAAACTATCTTATGGAAAAACTAAATAGTAAAGAATATAGCGAAACGATATTCAGTAAAACCTATGCCGAAAAAACCGAGCCTGCCCAAAAGCAAAAAGAAAACACAACGGAACCGATTGACACGGTGCCAATGCAGGGCAGTTCCGACGATTTTGAAGATGACAATTCTGATGATGTCGATATTGAAGATGATGAGGCGTATCAACTGTTGTTGGCGAAAATCGACAGTCTGGAAGAAAGGTTAGAGGACGCCGATAAGAGAATTGCTTTTTTAGAACGGGAACTCGGCGTAAATACGGCTGTTCGCAAGGCGGCTGAAACCGACAAACCGTATGCGCCTAAAACAACGCCGCAAAACGGTACGGATACTTTTGTTTACGCCTTTACAGCCTCGGGTGTGGAGTATGTCGACGACTCTTCCGTTTGCAATGTTTCGGTAGGCGATACGGTTCTGCTCTCGCCCGAACCCGATAACAAATATGATAGGCACGCAATCAAGGTGTTGGATATAAGGGGCTACAAACTCGGCTATGTGCCGAAGTGGGCTAACAGGTATATTTCAAAAAAGATTGATTTTGCAGGAGTGTACGGCGTAGTCAGCAAAGCCGATGCGGACGAAGCTGTTATCGCGGTTGATGTGTGGCAAAGCGCCGACTGATTGCAAAATATAAGTGTAATTAAAGCTGTAATTTTATAGGTTCAATTTTAAAGGGGTGAATGGCTTGATTTTTCAGCCATTCACCCCAAATTCACCCCAAAACGCACGGTTACTTCCGCCGGGCAATGAAAAAAGATAGCGGAATTGCGAATATAAACGGAACATAGGTCCATAATCCGGCGTCGGGTTTTGTATCGGATCTCATAACACGGGTTGCATCATCGTGGTCATACCATACGGTAACGGTATCCCCGATTTTATCTTTCGGAAAATTTCCGTTAAAAGAATCATACCCGTTATATTCGTCCCCGTCAACATTGTATTTAAAGTATATGATGTGTTTGACACCGTTTCCCGATTTCCAATCGGTAATTACCGCATTGGCAGAAACCCAGTCACTGTATTCTTTGTTTTTAACAGTTCTTAAAAATAACGATAAAGCGACAGTAACAGCGGTAAGCAAAGCCAATTGTATTACTTTACTTGAAAAAATCTTTTTCATATTGTTGCAACTTTCCAAATGATGACATTTTCACAATGTGCCTTTAGGCGCGCTTCATAAGCCGCAGGCGACTTCATTCTTCATTAGCACCGTCAGGTGCGCTTCGTTTGGAAAAAGATATTACTCAAACTTGAACCGGTTTCCATGCGAAGGGGAGTAAATCTTTGATATCAACCTTTACCGCGTTATTGTTTTCATCGTTTAATATGACCTTAATATCAGGGCAGTATTCTATAAGCATTTGGCGGCAGTTGCCACAGGGTGCTACCAAGCAATTCGGTGCTTTATCGTGAACCGCAACAATTGTGTCGAAATCTCTTTCGCCTGCCGAAATTGCCATACCTATTGTAATGCATTCTGCACAAGAACCGTGTATACCGTCACAGTTTACGCCGCTGTAAATTTTACCGTTTGGACAACTGAGTGCCGCGCCTACAGTGTGGTGGTAAATTCCATCATCAAAATTATTTTGTAATGTTTTAAGGGCAACTTTTATAAGTTCTTTATCTTTATCGGTAATTTCGTAAAATTTCATTTGATAAATCCGCCTTTTTCGAGACTGGGTCTGCAATCTTTTGCATAACTATCGGTTACTTCAACTCGGAAATGCTATTTATTTAATTCATTAATTTATCTGCTGTCTTCCTTTACAGTATTAAGCGAAGAAATTAACATCCTTCTGATTGCACCGCATTGGTTTTGCAGAGGTTTATATATTGATTCTGCAATATAACCGGTCTCAAAAAGAAGCTCAAGCCAATACTCTGTTTCAAAGCATTCCTTTTGTGCTATTTCCAACTTTGAGATAAAATCCTTTTTGCCTTGGGCGTACTGAGCCTCATAAACATTTGCCCCGATGCTCGTTCCGGAGCGCAAAAGCTGATTCGTTAATACTGATTCTTTCATTTTGGTTTTAGTATCACGGCAAAGAAATACAATTTGCTTTGCAAAGTCCTTTGATTTACAGCGCAAAATGCTATCTGACATTATTCATCACCTAAATGAAATATATCATAATATTTCCTATTTGTAAAGGGACAGTGATATGCCGTGCTCGGCGTGATATTTTTGCCTGCGGCAAAAGTGATATTGCGCCATTGGCGCAGTGATATTATATTCATCCTCACACTTGCGAAGCAAATATCACTCGGCGAAAAGCCGAATATCACTGCGTAGCAATATCACTCGCCGCAAGGCGAATATAACTGA
>CAVALG010000122.1:0-2109 GCA_963589585.1 Roseburia sp. AF12-17LB | reverse complement strand
CTTTCACCGACCATATAGCATTGGCACTTTCCGCAAAACAGCTTTGTTGTCAGCAGGTATTCGTCCTCGGCTTTATGTTTGGCCGGGGCTTTTTTGTTTGCTGCCATGCGTTCCTGCACACGGTTGAATAAATCCTCGGGAACAATTGCCGGTATACCGTTTGGGTGAACAATATCGTTATACCTGTATTCGCCAATGTATTTACGATTGTGCAGCATTCGAGTTACGCTGTTTATGCTGATTTTGCCTCCGCGTTTGGTACGAACGCCTTTCAGATTCATTTCGTCGGTAATTTCACGCATAGATGCACCGTCTGCATAATGTTTAAATGCGTCAAGTACCGCCGGAGCCGTAAGCGGATCAATTTGAAAATACTGCTTGCTGTCGATTATATAACCGATGGGCAATGTTCCGCCGTTGTATTTGCATTTCAGTGCGTTTTCGGTCAGTCCGCGCGTGACCTTTTCGGAAAGTTCGGCCGAATAATATTCCGCCATACCTTCAAGCATTGATTCAAGCAAAATGCCCTCTGCACCGGCTGAGATAGCCTCGGTTGCGGAAACGACCTTTACGCCGTTATTTTTCAAAATGCGTTTGTAGTGCGCCGAATCGTATTTATCCCGTGCAAAACGGTCAAGTTTCCAAACAATAACGACCTCAAATTTTCTGCCTGCACTGTCTTTTATCATACGCTGAAAGTCAGGGCGGCGGTCGGTTCTTGCCGACAACGCACGGTCAATGTAGGTTTCTACAATTTGAATGTCATTCTTCTCGGCAAAAGCCTTACATTCGCGAAGCTGCCCTTCAATAGATTCTTCACGCTGATTATCCGAAGAATATCTTGCGTAGATTACGCCTTTCATTTTCTTCACCTGCCTTTCCTTAAAGATTTATAACACAAGCATAGCTTGGTGTTAACGGGTATTAGGGTGTCCCATAACAAGTGAATTGCTGCAGCAAATTCGGTGCTTGCTGAGACAATATCGTTTTTTTACAGTTTGATTATAGCATATTTGATTTATAATGTCTATATCCAATCGTGATAAATTCAAATTGTTCTTGAATATTTCAATATTATCTATTGCTGTTTTATAAAATCTGTGCTATACTATAACATAGGTTATTGTAAGCTCAGGAGGTAATCGAATTGGCGCGTTCATACAACAAACTTTGGAAACTGATGATTGATAAAAAAATAAATAAAACTCAACTCTGCAAAGCGGCGGGAATAACTACAAATGCTATGGCAAAGCTCGGTCGGGATGAAACCGTAACGCAGGAAACTCTTGAGAAAATATGTGTGGTGCTCGGTTGCACCCTCGATGATATTGTCGAAATTGTTCCGGACACTTTACAATAATTATATTTTAAAGAAAACTTTTAAGTATGGAGAAAGATAATGGGATTCTATTTTAGAAAAAGCAAGTCTTTTGGCCCCTTTCGATTAAACTTGTCTAAATCTGGACTTGGTCTGTCAACAGGTATTAAGGGTGCTCGTTTATCGTTTGGACCGCGAGGAACATATGTTAATATGGGCAGCGGTGGATTATATTACCGTAAGAAGATCGGAGGAAAAAAGCGCTCCGCCAAAAGAGGTAATATCTACAATCAAACTAAAAAAACACAATATAATGAACAAACATCGGAAATCAATATCAGGGAAGAATCGTTACTTGAGAGCTTTGAGGAAACGGCCTTATTTGACGATATAAAGAAAGCCAAAAATTTTCGAACGCTCTTTATAACTCTTTCTATTGCGCTTTTTACACTCTCGTGTGCAATTCCGCTTTTCTTTATACCGTTATGTGTGTTAGCGATATTATCAATTGTTTTCAAAAGGTTATTTAAAGCTACAATTAACTATGAATTGGATCCTTCCACCCAATCGGCGTGGGATAATTTTATCAAATCGTTGCTACTTTTTAAAAACAGTAAAAAAATATGGCTTGTAGAATCTTCGACAACGGTTTATAACAGAAAAATTAATGCGGGTGCTTCAAGTACTGTTAAAAGATCCGCGATTAAAAATGTTAAATGTATCTTGCCGAATAAAGCAAACATTTTCAAAATCAAATCAAACAATACTGCTTTTCAGATTGTTTCTGATAA
>CAVALG010000121.1:0-3907 GCA_963589585.1 Roseburia sp. AF12-17LB | reverse complement strand
TGTATAATAGTATTAACCAATATCGGTTATTACAAGTAAAAGAAAAATGCAGCACTTTTAAATTGTGCTGCGCATAAAATTAATTGTTTTTATCCGCCCTGAATTCGGCAATGTCTTCTAATTTGCAATTCATTATTTTGCAAAGCGTGTCTAATGTATGGGTGCTTACATTTTCGTTCTTTCTTAGCCTGTCCAGTTGACCGGTGCTGATTTTATAGTTTTTTATAAGCGCATATTGCGTAATTTTCTTTTGCTTCATAGTCTCCCACAATTTATCATATACAATCACTTATATCACCATTTTTATTGTATTTGATGAATTTTAATTGACAATTGCCCATATTCGGGCTATAATGGTTTTGGAACTATTTTGAATTATTGGGAGGAACTTTTATGTCAGTATTAAAGCCTAAAAAGATTATATCACTGCTTTTAGCGGTATGTATGACTTTGACTTTAATATCCACATCTTTATGCACAACGGCAAGCGCCGCATCAAAAACCGTTATCAAATCGGTTGACGACTTGAAAAACATTTCAAAAAACCTAAGCGGTACATATGAACTCGGCGCCAATATTGACTGTAAAGGCGTTTTTATGTCACCTATAGGCAACCTTGCCAAGCCGTTCACAGGTACTTTCACCTGCCCGACCGGCACAAACGGCAAACCTACATACGCTATCACCAACCTTACCATCAATGTTAAAATCGGCGGCGACCGTAAGTCGCAGCAGAGCCAGTATAAAGCTAACGGCGATTCTAACTGGTGCGTAGGTCTGTTCGGTGCGGCAAAGGACGCTAAATTTCAAAACATCGTTGTCCTTAATGCAAACGTGAGCAGCGATGTTATCGGCGGCGCTGATACCGGTTCATCGTATTCCGAAACATACAAAGGTATGGACGAACAGGGTACGGGTATAATGTGCGGTATTGCCGTAGGTACTACCTTTAAAAACTGCGGTGTTCAAGGAACCGTTACCTCTGCCTCGAACAATGTCGGCGGTTTTGTAGGTCAGGCAGGAAGAACAGTTAACTCAACCGGTAACGGCAATAAACCGTTAATGTCAGGTAAATCCGGTACCACTGCTCAAAATTGCTACGCTTACGCAAATGTAAATTCAACCGGTTCGTTCCAGTGGAATGCAGGCGGCTTCGTTGGCAGTGCCTCTAAATCTACATTTACGGGTTCTTTCTTTGAAGGTACACTTGCTGTTACTACCGGTACTTCAATGGCAGCAGGCGGTTTTGTAGGAAATATCACATCTTCAACTTTTAAGGCTTGCTATGCAACCGGTTCGTTTACCCAAGGCGGATATTATCCCGGCGCATTTGCCGGTCAGTTTACCGGTCATAACGCTGCTGCCGACAGATGCAAACAGTGCTATTCAAACATAAAAATGAGCGGTACTCCTTTCTCACCCGAGGCTAACGATAAATCGGGCAACTTCCTTACCCCCAATGTCGGCGGTGCACAGGAAAGCTTCGCAGTTAAGAGTATTGCCGATATAAACGCTAAATTTGCTTCCAACACACTTTGGAACACATATAACGACGGCGCAACTTTGCCGACTGTTAAAGCACTTACCGGCAAAACCGTAAAAACACTTGCGGATTTGGGCGTTGTTGAGGGTACATCAGGCGATTGTGTATGGAAAATTGAAGACGGACGTCTTATTATAAGCGGAAATGGCAGAATGGGTGAATCAACATGGAATCGGCACTGGATTGCATCAGTGACGATTGAGGATAATGTAACAAGTATAAGCGACTCTGCTTTTTCCGGTTGCACAGAACTTACAAGTATAGATATACCAGATAGCGTGGTAGAAATAGGGGTTTGTGCATTCAGCAACTGCACGGCACTGACATCCGTAACCTTACCCGGCAGTTTAAGGGCTATAGGCTCTGAGGCTTTTTTCGGTTGCACGAATCTTTTCGGTATCAACATACCTGAAAGGGTAAAAGATATAGGAAATGCTGCATTTTCGGGATGTGCAAAACTTACGGAAATTAAAGTAGATAAAAACAATAAAAAGTATTGTTCTATTGATGGTGTGTTGTATAACAAGGATAAGACGAAATTAATCAATTTTCCTGCAGGTAAAGTAGGAGGAGAGTTAGTAATTCCTGACAATGTAAAAACCATAGGAGATAATGCATTTTGTGGTTGCACAGGACTTACAAGCGTAACCATACCAGACAGTGTAGCAAGTATAGGCAATTCCGCATTCAGCGGATGCACAAACCTAAAAAATGTAACTATACCCGAAAGTGTTACAAGTATAGCGGATGATGCTTTTGATGAATCTTACTTTGTAACCATAAAAACAACCGAGAACAGCGCGGCGCATAAATACGCTTTGGAAAATGATATTGATTTTGAGTTAATTGAGCCTGTCACAGTAGAGGGTGACAATAAAAACATAACAATATCAACCGACAGCAGCGTTATCCCGTCGACCGGAGTATCGCTATCTACCGAAAAGGTTGAAAACATAGGTGAAAAGTATGAAGCCCAACTTAAAAACCTCGGTGCAGAAAAATATATGGCTTATAACATTGACCTTATGAAAGACGATGCAAAAATTCAGCCGAACGGTAAGGTTACCGTAGGTGTTGCAGTGCCAGACGGTATGGACGGCGCAAAATGCAAGGTCTACCGCGCGGAAACCGACGGCACACTGACCGATATGGGTGCGGTGCTTGAAAACGGCAAACTTACTTTTACAACCGACCACTTCAGCCTTTACATAATTGCACAGTTTGCCGTAAAACCGGGTGATGTAACGGGTGACGGAGTTGTAAATTCAGGTGATGCAATAGAAGTTTTGCGCCACGATGCAAAAGCCGTAACGCTGACAGATGCTCAGCTTGCCGCCGCAAATGTAGACGATAATGAGAGTGTTGATTCAAACGATGCAATATTGATTTTACAATATGATGCAAAGGCAATAGACAAATTCCCCATAGAATAATGTTTAAACCAACCCCCGAAATGTACAGTTTCGGGGGATTTTATGTAACGCGGCTGTACTGCTTATTGTGGCTTAGTGCCATACTCAAAGCAGGCGCGCAGAAGTGGGCTGCGATATTAGACATTAGATATTAGACATTAGATGTGGGTAACGGTAGTTTTAATAACAGACGATAGATTGAGATTTCAGTTAGTTTTTCTCTCCCTCAGTCAAAAATCTTCGATTTTTGCCAGCTCCCTCGTCAGAGGGAGCCAAGGAGGAAGCGGATAAACGGCAGTTTACCGTCTATTATCAATCTACCGTTACCGTAGTCTAATATCTAAAGTCTAATATCTAACATCTAGAACGAGGGAGCCAAGAGGTCCCGTGATGGACGGCAGCCTACCGTCTATCATCAATCTACCGTTATAACAGTCTAATATCTAGTGTCTAACGTCTAACATCTAGTTTGGGCGCCAAGGGCGGCGGTGCCGGCGAAGGCGCACCCCCGTCAGGTGGGGCCGAGAGTTTGCGAAAAACTTGCAATTAGAAGGTCGGCGGAGAACACTGCTAACAACTGATTTTTCTATTTTTCCGTCACGGCTGAAACCTGCTTTTCTCGTCAGAATAGGGCATATAAAACACAACGGCAATTTGTAAATAAACACCCCTGCATACCTGAAACTGCGGTATGCAGGGGTGTTTTAATATTAGAACTAATTATTCGTCAATTTTATTCATAACCAATCCGGTTATAAGTTTGGGGTAAAAATAGGTCGATTTCTGCGGCATTTTTTCGCCTGCGCTTGCTACATCCGCAATTTCGGTAATCCTGGTCGGGTTAAGGAAGAAGGCGCAGTTTGCATTGCCGTCCTTTACCGCGTCAATCGCTTCATCGGCGCTGCGCGTGTAGGTAAGGTTTATCTGCTTTGCCATATTGTCTTTGTCAATA
>CAVALG010000120.1:0-2918 GCA_963589585.1 Roseburia sp. AF12-17LB | reverse complement strand
ACAAAAATCATTGCCTCTGATGTGGTTCTTACTGCAGGTCAGAAAGTTTATACAATTATGCAGGTTTATATGCCTGAAACTGTAGGCAATGAAGCTAATGCAATTAGCCCCGATAAAGCCCCATCAATTGAATTCGGTATCAATATAATTGCTACTCAAGCTACAGTTGAAAAAGACAGTTATGACAATAAGTATGATGAAAATGCTACATATCCTGTAATCGCTTCTAATCAGCAGCAAGTAAATGATGCAATTACCAATGCTGCCGATAAGAAAGCAAATATTCAGCTTTCTGCCGGTCAGACAATCACTCTTGATAATGGTATTGCAAACGAAGGCGACAAAGCACGCGACATCACCTTTATCGGTGACGGCAGCCAGACTGTAGATGTTATCACAAATGCTGTCAGCGCAGAGGGCGGACAGCTGAACTATCAGAGAGGCTCTTCTTTCACATTCGAAAACGTCACAGTTCAAGCCGGCGAAGGCAATTTTGACGGTGTTGTTGCAAACGAACTTACCTATAAAAACTGCACTATCAAGGGCAAGTTAACTCTGTACGGAAAAGCTACATTCATCAATTGCACCTTTGAAAATGATATGGTTAACCAGTATTCCATCTGGACCTGGGGTGGTACTGATGTCAAATTTGAGGGATGCACATTCAATACAAACGGCAAAGCAATATTGCTTTATGGTCAGGCAACCGAATCCAAGCCAACGAATCTTGTTGTAAGCAACTGCACATTTAATGACCGCAACAACGGTACTGCAGGAAAAGCAGCTATTGAAATCGGTAACGATTACAATGCTACTTATACCCTTACAGTTAATAAAGCAACAGTAAACGGTTTTGCAAACGGCAAAAACACAAATTCAAAATTGTGGGCAAACAAAAACAGTATGGATGCAGCACATCTCACCGTTACTATAGACGGAAGCAAGGTTCAGTAACCTTTTTTCAAGTCCTCTCCACCTTCGGGTGGAGGGGCAATCAAAGGGTACAAGTGAAAATTTATACCTTTTGATTGCTCAAAATCGAATGCTTATAACAGATAAATTTAGTCTATGCGCCACAAATTCCAAACAGCATATGAAAGGTGGGCATATCTTGAAAACCGTAAAAAGAGTATATAGAAAGAAAGTACATAAAAAAGAATACAATGCCGACCTACACGCTTTGGCGCTTGCTATGATTGCAATAATCGCCTGTGTGGTTTCGCTTTGCGGCGCAAGTTGGGCTTGGTTTACCGCAAACACCTCGACGGCAACAACGCAGATTCAAAGCTCATCCTATAAGCTGCTGTATCAGGTTGGTGATGATACCACCGCAACCGAGCTTGCTGAAAAAGGAACAGCTTATACGCTGACAGCAAATACAACCGTAATAACGCTGTCAGCCACCGGAACGGCAGGCGCAACAGGCTATTGCAGTATAAAGGTCGGCAGCGAAACCTACTACACCGAACAGATTTTTGAGAATGACACATTCACATTTACCATAAACGCAGCCAAAGGCACAACCATCACACTCACTCCCAAATGGGGTAGTTGCGCTGTAAGAGATGCTTCAAACTCGATTACAAAAGACGGCGAAATCACCGCCACCGGCTCACAGCCGAGCAGCATCCAAACGCCGAACAGCACCGTGACCGCCGAGCCGTCAACCGAGCCGACTACTCCGACCACACCGACAGCGCCGAGCAACGCTCCGACAGAAAGCGCAACCACCACCGACGCAGAACCAACTCCTGCGTCGGAGGACACAACTACACCTGCAAATACAGATAAAACAGAATAAAGCCTCCTCATACAAAACTCTGAAATCTACACAGCGGCTATCGAAAACGGCAGCCGCTTTTTTGCTTTGAAAAGTGCCGGACTTGCGGTACAGACAAAGGTGAATTGCTTGAAACGGTCCTGCTTTCAGTAAGTATGATTTACGAAAATAAAAAATCTCTCGGTATATAAAAATTTTACCGAGAGATTTTTTGCCCTTAAGCGTTACCGAGGGCGTGTATATTCTATTGTATTCATTGATATAGAGCGTTATTCCATACCGAACATCAAAAGCGGAGAAACGGGAGCGCCGTCTTTATATATTTCAAGGTGTAAGTGGCTCTTTTCGACCGATTCGCAGGGAATTTCAGCAACCGTTCCGATTACACTTTTTGAGTCAACGACATCACCGACTGCTACATTAAGTTTTTCCGAAAGGCCGCAATATTTCGCGGTAATTCCGTTGCCGTGGTCGATCGTTACGGTGTTTCCGAGGGTTGTGCTTTTTTGGATTCCGGTCACTTTTCCGTTTCCGCAGGATGTAACGCCGGAATCATTTTCGGCTGCTATGTCAATACCTATGTGAATACGCATATCGCCGTAGGTTTCGGAATATTGCAATTCTTTATCGTTAAAATTCTTTGTGATTTCACCTTTTATCGGCATTATGAAAAAATCGGCGCTTGTCGCTGCTTGCTCATCTTTGGGTTGCTCTGCTGTCTGTTCGGGTTGCTCCGGTAAGGCGTCAGGCTCAGACTGCGAGATTTGCTCTTGTGACGAGTCGGTTTCATCTTTTTGTTCGGTTTGTTGTTTTGAGTCATACCCAAGCGCATCGTCCTTGATTTTTGCGGGCGCGAGCACATCATATGCCGACCAACCGGCAATTCCCAATGCTATAAGGCAGGCGGCGCATACGGCAAAGAAACCCGATTTTCCGTTTTTCTTTTTATCTTTTTTTTCGTTCATATGGCAGTTACTCCTCTTTAATTCGTTAATGGTTTTGTATTATTTTTGACGCGTTGCAAAAAAATATACTTGTTAAAAATAAATTCATAAAAAATCAACACATTAATAAAAAACCGCCATTATAATAAAGACATACAAAGAGGCAGGGGAGCCGCAACCCCTCCTTCTGAGTA
>CAVALG010000119.1:0-7331 GCA_963589585.1 Roseburia sp. AF12-17LB | reverse complement strand
GTGGACACCTCTGCGCAGCAGAAGCACCGACCGAGGCGGCAGCCGAGACGGTGGCTTTGCCTGCGGCAAAGACGGAGGGAGAGAAAAAGGCTAATTGCAAGCAACGCTTGCCGTCTGTTATCAAAACTACCGATATCCACATCTAATGTCTAGTGTCTAACATCTAAAGTCTAGATTATGGAGGCAAGGGCCACTGCATACTTATAGTAAACAGCGTTTGCCGTCCGTTATTAAAACTACCGATATCCACATCTAATATCTAGTGTCTAACATCTAAAATCCAGCATCCCACATCTAATGTCTAAAATCTAATGTCTAACATCTAGTTTGAGGGAGAGAATAAAGACTAACTGTAAGCAAGGCAAATTTGTTTAACCAAGGGGGGATTGCAGACTGCAATTTTGCGTTTCTGCTTTAAATCGGCGGTCTGCGTTTTCGGACTGTACTTCCCCCCTTGGTTAAAGTGGTGGGTAAAGGAAGACTGATTATACAATCCTTCCGTTTGCTGTAAAAGCAAACTGTGTGGAATGTTCTTTCCGCAAAAGGGAAAGAAATTTGGGAAAATAAAGGGCAACCAAAAAGTACAAATTTTCACTTGTGCCCTTTGATTGCCCCTCTGCCATTTCGGGCAGAGGGTATATGAGGAAAAATATTAGGGCATGCTGTTGTTATTTGGGGCAGTTTCGGTTTGCGGTTGTTCTTCGCTGCCGCCGCTTGCAGGCATTTTTGCCTGCATTGCAAGCAGTTCCTGCATCATACGCTGTGTTTCGGCACGGTCGGCTTCAATCTTATCTCTTTCTGCCTGTAATTCTGCCTGCTGTTCAGCCTTATATTTGCGGAACAGACGAATGCAGCGGATACCCTCTAACAGAATGAGGAGCAGGAACGGAATGAGAATACAAACGATATAGCCGGGTGTGCTTTTCAAAAACTGAAAGAATGTACCCACTTTCGGGATGTGGCTGCTGTATTTACCGAGCACATACGGGTAGGTTACGACGGTTTCATCGTCGGTGTCCGTTGTTGTACCGTAGGTGACAAAGCCCGGTTCGCCGTTTGCGTCGGTTGTGAGCTTGCGTATTTTATGGGTTACGGTTTCGCCGTAGTTGGAAGAATTCTGCGAGGTATAGGCGATGATGTCGCCTTCTTTTAAGGTAGAGGGGTCAACCTCTTTGACGAGCACCAAATCACCGGCGTCAAAGTCCGTTTTTTTCATTGAGTCTGACAGTACGATAAACGCCTTATAGCCGAATAAGCTGCGGTCTGCACGGTCAAAGGTGGATACAGACACAATGGTGAATATCATCATAAAAACGGCAAGCGCCACCATCAGCCATACAAATATACTTCGGATTATTTTTAATGCTTTCATTTGCTATTCTCCTTATCGTTTCGGCATAGGCGCAAGAGCAGATCCATCTCTTCATACCGCTCCGGACTATATGATTCTTCCGGATAAACGTGCAGCTTTCTGTAACAGTCTCCGCAGAGCTGACCGTTTCCGACCTCATAATACCTGCGTTCGGAAATCGGCATATCAAACGGAACGCCGGTATCGCAACCGCAGCATACACATTTTTCAGTACCGTTATCGGGCATTTGCTGCACCTCATTTGTTGTAGAGGCTGACAGTACCTCTCCCGATTCTTTGGGGTGCTTTGCCATTTCGTGTTTTTTGAATATTGCCATATTGGATTTGTCCTTTTAGTCAAACAACTTATTGGGGTTGTTTTTCGTTTGCGTTGCCTCGGCGCACATCGTAAAGGTGAGGTCAAGGTTTTGGGTGTCATTGCCGCTGCTTTCGGGGTAGTGGAACACCACGGTTAGGTCACGGCGCTGCCCGATTTTGAGAGTATCATCGGCGGCGACAACATTCTGCTTTGTCAGTTCGTTCGCTGTGCCGGTGTAGAGCGTCTTATCGCCGTCCTTTATCGTCACGGTCAACACACGACCGAGACCGCCCGAAACATTATCAAGGTAAAGGCGGTAATACACATCCCAAGTGCTGTCGTTTTCAATAAAGAAGTCCTTTACAACCGTCATACCCGGTTCAAAGAGGAATTCGTGCTCCCGAATCACAGGCTTGCCGTCGTTGAGGTTTATTTTGACCTCGCCTGTGTGGAACAAATTGTTTTCTACCGATACGGAAGCATACACAAGGGCGAAGGTAGTAATAACAAGGCAAACGGCAAGGACGATAATGGCGATAATGCCGCCCGTCAGCCTTTTAGCGGTTTTGGTTTCAGACATTTTCCTCATCCTCCTTACGCCTACGGGTTACAATCAGGAGGAGCATCATACTGCCGGAGCAGGCAGCAAGCACCGCCCACAGCAGAATGTTTGAGTTATCGCCTGTTTTCGGGGAATCATCGAGGTTTCCTGTTTCCTCGACCCACCATTTGAAATCGGCAATCAAGTCCTTATTCTGATAGTCATTGCCTACGCTTGTATCTAAATAAGCCGTGATTTCGTAATACAGCTCGTCGGTGGCAGATTTCTTTGACGCTAATTTATGCGACAGACTTTCGGGCATATCCCGCATTAGTCCGTCATACATCGTTTCGCCCGTGGAAAGCAGATTTATCCGCACTTTCAACACTTCAGCTAATTTCTCATAGCCTGGGCGGACGGCGGCTTTGTAATGCACGGTGATTTTATCGTGATAGGACACCCTTACACGGAAGTATTTTGTGTTGGCATCGCCGGGGAACATATTGCCCACTGCAAACGCTGTGTTTTCCTCCGGCTGTTTGTTATGGAGTTCAATGGTCGCCGCTTTCTTTGCTTCGGCGGTTGTGCTTTGCGTAGTCACGGCAGAGGAGGAGGCATCGGCGGAGCTGCTTGGTGTTTGTGTATCGGAGTTGTCCGGCGCTTGGCTGTTGATTCCGCTGCTGTCCGATGCTTGGCTATCGCCGTTGTCGGGCTTGCTCGTGTCCTCGTCCGGCGTAATCAGATTATCCGGCACGGTCACGGTGGCAGGGGTGGTGTTCGCTATTTTATTGTATATAAGCGTACCGCCGAGGGCTAAAAGGCTGAGTCCGAGCAGGCAGGCGAGAACGATGATTATTATTTTGATTTTCTTTTTCTGCTGCACTTGTTTCATCCCTTTACCTTAAATTATCGTGCATATTGTAGACAAAACAATCGGGGTACAATGGTTCCTAAAACGGAGTATTTTCCCGTTTTGTTTGTTCCATCACTTGAAATACCCCAACCAATCACTGTAAATTTATAACGTTCGTTTCATATATGCACCGAAAAAGCCGCAATAGTACGATAATGCCGATGAAAGCCTGCGTATACTGCGATTGTTGCTTAATTTCAAATTGTGTCAAAAAGTGTACTTTTTGGTACAAAAGTAAATTAATGAATTTTGCAGTAAAATACATTAAAATTACAGGAATTTTACAATTTTTTATTAAAAAGTC
This sequence comes from Roseburia sp. AF12-17LB, assembly GCA_963589585.1. GTDB lineage: Bacteria > Bacillota > Clostridia > Oscillospirales > Acutalibacteraceae > CAVALG01. Next base: position 3,903 of record CAVALG010000119.1, on the reverse strand, counting down.
TTGATTTTTATTACAATTAGTGGTATAATTCCAAAAAATAAACAGGTTTCAAAAAGTACACTTTTTGGTACACTTTAAATTGTAATAAAAAATAAAAGTCGGCGCAGGTGAATTAAGTCACTTGTGCCGACTTCTACTTATTTATTAAACAGTTAAGACCGCAACCTCTGTTACAAAGGCTGCGGTCAAATAAAAATATATTCCGGTTTTAATTATCCGATTTGTGGTTTACAGGTCTTCAACAAGACTTTCGCCCGTCATTTCGGCAGGCTGGGGAATACCCATTACCTTAAGCATTGAGGGGGCAATATCTGCAAGTCTGCCGCCGCTTCTTAATTTGCAGGGGTAACCTACTACGCAGAAGGGGACAGGGTTGGTTGTATGCGGAGTAAACGGCTTTCCGTCATCGCCTATCATACAGTCAGCGTTGCCGTGGTCAGCGGTTATGAACACGGTTCCGTCCATTGAAAGCGTGGCGTCAACAACTCTGCCAACACATTCGTCAACCGCTTCAACAGCCTTAACAGCCGCGTCAAACACACCGGTGTGACCTACCATATCGCAGTTTGCAAAGTTGAGTATAACCGCGTCATATTTGCCCGATTTTATCTGTTCGCAAACCGCGTCGCATACCTCGTACGCGCTCATTTCGGGTTTAAGGTCAAAAGTAGGAACATCGGGGGACTTAATCAATATTCTGTCCTCACCCTTAAATGTTTTTTCCTCGCCGCCGTTAAAGAAAAATGTAACGTGGGCGTATTTTTGTGTTTCGGCTATGCGTAACTGGGTTTTATTATTAACTTCCATACATTCGCCGAATGTCATTTTAAGTTCCTCCGGCGGGAAAGCAACCGTTACATTCGGCATAGTTTCATCATATTGGGTCATACAAACGTAATGAACCTTGAAGAAACCGTTTTTACGTTCAAATCCGTCAAAATTCGGGTCAACAAATGTACGGGTGATCTGGCGTGCACGGTCGGGGCGGAAGTTAAAGCAAACAATGCTGTCATTTTCCTTTATTGTACCCTCTTTGTTAATTACCGTGGGCACTACAAATTCGTCGGTAACGCCGCCTGCATATGAGTTTTCCATTGCACGTACAGCGTCGGGTTCCCGTACACCCTCGCCGTATACCATTGCGGCATAGGCTTTTTGCTCTCTGTCCCAGGCGAAGTCACGGTCCATAGCGTAATATCTGCCCGAAACGGTAGCAATTTTGCCGGCGCCGATTTTCCGCATTTCGTCTTCAAGTTCTTTAATAAAGTTTACACCCGAAGTTACCGAAACATCGCGTCCGTCCGTAAAGCAGTGGACGTAAACCTTGTCAAGTCCGCATTTTGCGGCAAGTTTTAAAAGGCCGTAAAGGTGGTGATTATGGCTGTGTACACCGCCGTCCGACACAAGTCCGATAAGGTGCAGCGCAGAATTGTTTTTTTTGCAGTTTTCCACAGCGTCAAGCAAAACCTTATTATCGTAAAAACTGCCGTCATCAATTGCGCGTGAAATTTTAACAAGCATCTGGTAAACGACGCGGCCCGCGCCTATGTTGGTGTGACCTACTTCGCTGTTGCCCATCTGCCCGTCGGGCAAACCTACATCAAGCCCCGACGCGCCTATTGTGGTAAAAGGATTTTCCGCAAAAAGTTTTGAAAGATTAGGGGTTTTAGCGGCTTTAACAGCGTTGCCCTCAACCTTGTCACGGATGCCGAAGCCATCCATTATACATAAAACCATCGGTTTTTTCATAAAGACATCTCCTCGTGATTCAATATCTTATTTACTTGCTGCTTTAACAATTGCCGCAAAATCGGGTGCTTTAAGTGACGCACCGCCGATAAGTCCGCCGTCAACATCGGGCTGAGCAAGAAGTTCTTCGGCGTTTTTAGCGTTCATTGAGCCGCCGTACTGAATGGTTGTTGCGTTAGCGGCGTCCTCACCGTACAGGTCGGCAATTGCCTTACGGATAACTGCGCAAACCTCGTTAGCCTGCTCCGGGGTAGCGGTAAGACCCGTTCCGATTGCCCAAACGGGCTCATACGCAATAATTACATTTTTAAGTTGTTCAGCCGAAACACCGCCGAGGGCGATTTTGGTCTGCATAGCAACAAGTTCCGCCGTTATGCCCTGTTCGCGCTGCTCAAGATATTCGCCCACGCAAACGATAACTTTAAGTCCGCTTTCAAGCGCTGCAAGTGTTCTCTTGTTTACGGTGACATCGGTCTCGCCGAAATAAGTTCTGCGTTCCGAGTGACCGATTATAACATAATTTACGCCCATACTTGTAAGCATCGGGGCTGATATTTCACCGGTAAACGCGCCGCTTTTTTCAAAGTGGCAGTTCTCTGCGCCTACGCCGATGTTTGAACCCTTTGTTGCCTCGATAACATTTTGAAGGTCAACATACGGTACGCAAACCACAACATCGCAATCCGCGTCTTTTACAAGCGGCTTGATTTCTTCGATAAGTGTCTTTGCCTCATCGGGTGTTTTGTTCATTTTCCAGTTGCCGGCAATTACTGCCTTGCGAAGTGCTTTGTTCATTTTTATAATCTCCATTCTTTCAGTAAAAATAACTGTAACTTTAATTAGGGAACGGCTTTAAGCCGTTCCCTGTTAATTTGTGTTATAAATCAGTCTTTGTCGTTAAGTGCGGCAATACCGGGGAGCTCTTTGCCCTCCAGGAATTCAAGCGAAGCGCCGCCGCCTGTGGATATGTGGCTCATCTTATCGGCAAAACCGAGCTTCTGTACAGCCGCAGCAGAGTCGCCGCCGCCGATTATCGAGACAGCGCCGGAATCGGCAACCGCTTTGGCAACGCCGATAGTTCCGTTAGCGAAATTATCCCATTCCGAAACACCCATAGGTCCGTTCCAGATAACCGTGCCCGCGCCCTGGATTGATTTTGCAAAGAGTTCTGTGGTTGTGGGTCCGATGTCAAGTCCCATCCAGCCGTCCGGGATTGAATCGGAATAAATCCGCATATTAATTGTGTCTTCCTTGTATTCGCGGCCGACAATGTTATCAACCGGAAGCAGGAAACTTACGCCCTTTTCGTGAGCCTTTTCCACCATCTTTTTAGCGTCCTCAAGTTTATCGTCTTCGCATATCGAAGTGCCGATTGAGTTGCCGTGCGCTTTAAAGAATGTGTACGCCATACCGCCGCCGATTATGATGGTATCGCATTTATCGATAAGGTTTGAAATAACGCCGATTTTATCCGATACTTTTGCGCCGCCGAGTATTGCAACAAGCGGTCTTTTCGGGTTTTCAAGCGCGCCGCCGATAAATTCAATTTCCTTTTTAATAAGGTAACCGCAAACGGCAGGCAGATAATCAGCAACACCTGTGGTTGAAGAATGGGCGCGGTGAGCCGAGCCGAAAGCATCGTTTACAAATATTTCGGCAAGTGAAGCGAACTTTTTGGAAAGTTCGGGGTCATTTTTGGTTTCGCCCTTTTCATAACGAACATTTTCAAGTAACAGAACTTCGCCCTCTTTAAGTTCGGCAGCGAGTTTCTGGGCGCTTTCGCCTACAACATCGTCAGCCATTTTAACTTCGATGCCGAGCAGTTCGGATAAACGCTTTGCAACGGGTTTAAGTGAAAATTCCGGAACAACTTCGCCCTTCGGTCTGCCGAGGTGCGAGCAAAGGATAACCTTAGCGCCGTGCTCCAAAAGGTATTCGATGGTGGGCAGCGAGGCTACAATTCTTTTGTCGCTTGTTATAACGCCGTCTTTAAGCGGAACGTTAAAATCGCAGCGGACAAGAACCTTCTTACCTTTTACATCAATGTCTTCGATAGTCTTTTTGTTTAATGATGCCATTATACAACTTCCTCTCGTTAATTTTCTAACAAGCCTATTTTAACCCATATTTGCGTTTATTTCAATATTATTACCG
>CAVALG010000118.1:0-5008 GCA_963589585.1 Roseburia sp. AF12-17LB | reverse complement strand
GTAATAATCTAATACTCGGAGAGGCTGACGACGCTCTCTTTGTTGCAAAAACCGAGCCATTGTTTTCGGCATCATGTGAAGTAATACCGCTGCAGTTACTTGCGTACAATATCGCAAAATTAAACGGTTGTGACATTGACAAACCAAAAAACCTTGCAAAATCGGTTACAGTTGAATAATTATTAAAAAACAGAAAAAACGGCTACCGCAAGAGGTAATAACCTCCTACAGTAGCCGCTTTTTTGTATCGTTATTCTTCAGAAACTTCAGGCAAGCTGCCGATGCTCTATCCCCGGCATAGTCAAAAGTCAAAATAAATTACATTTGGCTGTTGCAACTTCTTGCAATTTATTATAAAACATTTCATTTTTTCAAAATTCACTTTGCGTTTCTTGACAAATCAACAATCACATAGTAAAATGTTTTGATGATTAGCGGCGCTTAATTTAAAGGTGCCGCTTAAATAAGGCAGTCCAGTTAGCCGTTGCTAACTGTGAAAATATGATTTGCAAATTATAGATTTTTTAATGATGTAAGCAGCCTATTTGTCGGTGTCGGTATATCGGCAGTATCACTTGCGGTAACAGTCGGCGTAAAGCATCTGTGCAGAAAATATATGAAAGGAAAAAGAAAATATGATGATAAATAAACGGCTGATCGGAACAGTACCCGACAGTAAAAAGTACATAGCGGGAAATGTGGTATGCCAATGGATATCCCTTGTCGCGAATATCACGATGATGGTAAGCATAACGCAGCTGTTAGCACGGTTATTTGACCAAACAGCGAACACAAAAAATATTGTAGCAACTCTTATTGTTGCGGCGGCAGCGATAGTTGTACGCTTTTTCTGTACGACGCTTGCAAGCAAAATGAGTTACCTCTCTTCAAAAACGGTAAAAAAGACTTTGCGTGAAAGGATATATAAGAAACTTTTACGGCTTGGCACTTCCTACACCGAGCAGGTAAAAACTTCAGAAGTTGTGCAGATTGCGGTGGAAGGTGTTGATCAGCTTGAAACCTATTTCGGAGCATATCTGCCGCAGTTTTTCTATGCGATGTTAGCGCCTCTGACATTGTTTGCCGTGTTAGGCTTTATCAATCTGCCGTCTGCAATCGTACTGCTTATCTGCGTACCGCTGATTCCTGTTGCGATAGTTGCAGTACAAAGATGGGCGAAAAAACTGCTCTCGAAGTATTGGGGGCAATACACCGCTCTTGGCGACACGTTTCTTGAAAATCTGCAAGGGCTTACCACGCTTAAAATTTATCAGGCAGACGGTTTCAAACAGGAAAAAATGAATGAGGAATCGGAAAAGTTTCGCAAAATCACAATGAAAGTGCTGACTATGCAGCTCAATTCTGTCACTATTATGGACCTAATTGCATACGGCGGTGCGGCTCTCGGTGTGATTTTGGCGACAACACAGTATGCGGCGGGAAATGTCACGCTTTCCGGTTGCTTGCTTATCATTCTGCTTTCTGCGGATTTCTTTATTCCTATGCGGCTTCTCGGCTCTTTTTTCCATATCGCAATGAACGGAATGGCGGCAAGCGATAAGATTTTCCGCCTTTTAGATCTACCCGAAGCGCTGCAGAAAACGGAAAGCGTACCTGAGGATTGCACGATTCGATGCAGCAATCTGCACTTTTCATATGAGAAAGGTCGGGAAATTCTCCACGGTATTGACCTCGTATTTCCAATGGGCAGTTTTACTTCCGTTGTTGGAGAGTCCGGCTGTGGCAAATCTACTTTATCCGCCGTTTTGATGGGCAGAAACAAAGGTTATACCGGCTCGGTAACAGTGGACGATACGGAATTGAAAGAATTAAATGAAACCAGTCTGATGAACAATTTTACCTATATCAGCCATCAAAGTTATCTATTTAAAGGGACGGTACGAGATAATCTTCTGATGGGCGCCCCTCATGCTTCGGATGAAGAATTGTGGAGCGTTCTTGACAGAGTGAAACTATCCGCATTTCTGAAGAGTGAAAAAGGACTGGATACCAATCTATCCGAAAAAGCGTCCAATCTTTCGGGCGGTCAATGTCAGCGGTTAGCTTTAGCAAGGGCTCTTCTTCACAACAGCCCTGTATATATCTTTGACGAGGCTACTTCCAACATCGATGTAGAAAGCGAAAACGATATTATGGAGGAAATTCACACATTGGCAAAAATCAAAACAGTGATTCTCATTTCTCATCGTCTTGCCAATGTAACCGGCTCGGACAGGATCTATGTAATGAATAAGGGCAATATTGCCGAAAGCGGAACTCATAAAGAACTGCTGAAAGAGAATGGCGTTTATGCAAAACTGTGGAACGCACAAGCAGCGCTTGAAAACTACGGAAGGGACGGTGACCTTGTGTGAAGAAACTAAGCGGATTTTCTGTTATGATACGGCTTATCGGCCTTGTAAAGCCTCTTGCGGGATTTATGGTTCTTGCGATTGTAATGGGTCTGATCGGTCATCTGGCAGCCTCATTTATTACTGTTTTCGGCGGATATGCCGTGGCAGACCTCCTTGAAATCGACACACCGTTTTCGCTTGAAGTCATTTTTGTTTGTGTTTGTATATTCGCACTTGTTCGCGGAGTTCTTCGTTATGCAGAGCAAGCATGCAATCATTTTATCGCCTTTAAGTTGCTTGCTCTCATCCGCGACAGGGTGTTTCGGGCACTTCGCAGACTTTGCCCTGCAAAGCTGGAAGGCAAGGATAAAGGTGATCTCATTTCGGTCATCACCTCAGATATTGAATTGTTGGAAGTATTTTATGCACATACCATTTCGCCCATTGCCATAGCTTTTTTATTTTCACTTATTCTGTGCCTTTTTATCGGGAGTTTCCATACGGTACTTGGACTGATAGCTCTTGCGGCGTATATTACAGTAGGTGTTATTATACCAATTCTGACCTCAAGGTTCAGCGGCGATGACGGAATCAAATTCCGCACAAAATCCGGAGAACTTTCGGGATTTGTTCTTGACAGTCTTCGCGGACTACCTGAAATATTGCAGTACGGTCAGGGTAAAAAAAGACTTTATGAAATGAATGAGAGAACCGATAACCTCTCTGCCGACGAAAAACGGATGAAACGGACAGCAGGAAGAAATCAGGCAGTAACCAATACAGTTATTCTACTATTTGACCTTGCTATGCTGTTCACTGCCGCATTCCTGTATCGCAACAGCAGGATTGAATTTATCGGGGTGCTGATTCCGACAATTGCACTGATGAGTTCCTTCGGCCCGGCTGTGGCACTTGCAAACTTAGGCAGTACCTTGCAAAACACCTTTGCAGCAGGAAATCGTGTTTTGAATATTCTTGACGAAATGCCTGTCGCCGAAGAAATAGATGGAAAGAAAGTCATTGCCTTTAACGGTGCTTCGGCGGAAAATGTCACCTTTGCTTATGCGGAAGAAAAGATACTTGATGACATATCCGTTGAAATTCCGCAAGGCTCGGTTGTCGGTATTGTAGGAAAGAGCGGCAGCGGCAAATCCACTTTGCTCAAGCTTTTTATGCGATTTTGGAAAGTGCAAAGCGGTAGTGTGAAGTTATCTGACACAGATATTAATGATATCAACACCCGTAACCTGCGGGATATGGAAAGCCTCGTAACGCAGGAAACACACCTGTTCCACGACAGTATCCGCAGCAATCTCAGTATAGCAAAATTGAATGCAACAGATACCGAAATTGAAGATGCCTGCAAAAAAGCATCGGTACACGACTTTATTATGGCTTTACCGCAGGGATATGACACACCCGTAGGAGAGCTTGGCGACACACTTTCCGGCGGAGAGCGGCAGAGGCTCGGCCTTGCCCGTGCTTTTCTGCACGATTCCGATCTCTTGCTCCTTGATGAGCCTACAAGTAATCTGGATAGTCTAAACGAAGCGGTGATTCTTAAATCCCTGAAAAAGGAAAAGGGGAACAAGACCGTTGTGCTGGTATCTCACCGCAAAACCACAATGCGGATTACGGACAAGGTTTATTCAGTGGAGCACGGGAGAATGAGTTGAGCTTGACAGCACTCGCCAACCTAAGACAAAAAAGAAGTGATTGGAGATAGAACAAATGAACCTTAAAAAGATTTTTTGGATTGTCCTTGGTTGTTTAGGGGTAGGACTCGGTGCGGTAGGAGCGGTACTGCCTTTCTTACCGACATTTCCGTTTCTGCTTTTGGCGGCAATCTGTTTTGCCAAAAGCTCTGAGCGACTTCATACTTGGTTTATAAACACAAAGCTCTACAAGAAAAATCTTGAAAGCTATGTTCAGGGCAAAGGAATGACTTTCGCAACCAAATTACGCATTATGATATCGGTCACGGCACTTATGGGAGTCGGATTTACAATAATGATGATCAAAGCAATATACATTCCGTGTATTATTCTTGTCTGTGTTTGGATATTCCACATCATCTACTTTACATTCGGTGTTAAAACCATTAAAGTGCAAAAAACAATAAAAACAGAAAACGGCGAATTAATATGAACACAGAAGCTGAAAGCACACAAATCAGTTTAACATCCCAGAGAGATATTGAAAACGGAAGATACCTTACTGCCGAATACACAGTGTTTCCCGGTATTTCCATTGTATATTATAATTCGCACACGCAAAGCGGGACTCTCAAAGAAAAAGGCATCGATACAGGGGATGTTTTTGAGATATTTCATTGCCGCGAGGGGCGTATGGAGTGCAGTATTGGGAACGATTTCTGCTATATATCGCCCGGAGATCTGCTGATCGTAAAACCTGAGCATTTATCCTCTTCGCTAACCTTCCCTTTGCAACACTACCACGGGATCACAATCCGTATCAATATAAGTCAAGCGCCGAAATGCTTTTCATGTTTTTTGCAGGATGTGGCGGTGCAGCCGAAAGTAATCAAAGAAAAGTTTTGCGGTAAAAAAAGTTATTATATCGCCCGTTCCAATTCATCGATCGAGCATATATTCTCAGAGTTGTATAGTGTTTCGGACGGAATACGACAGGGA
>CAVALG010000117.1:0-31657 GCA_963589585.1 Roseburia sp. AF12-17LB | reverse complement strand
TATTTATATATTTATATTAAAATGTTAAGTTTATAAAGTTAAAAAACGAAGCGAGCATATGCTCATCAGTTCTTCTTTTCAGGGACCTCGTGGTAAAGGTTAAGTCTGAACATAAGCGCCTCATCATCGGGGTTGGTGCAGCGAATGTAAGCACCCTCAACAATTCCACCCTTTAAAATGTTTGCAATGCCCATTATCTGGCAAAGTTTCGATTTAAGGTTGAGGATATCGCCTTCATCGGTTTCAAGAAAAACATCGCCTTTACAAGCATCAACCGTTTTCATAAGATCCGCAATATCAATATTGTGTACAAGATTTAATCTATTCATACAATTCACCTCCGTATATGATTATTATACTTATAATACAGCGAAAGTCAAGCAATTTGCAAAGATTTTACACAGACAATACATTTAATTTAAAACCGTACAGGGCCCTACTATGTCGCCTTGACAATGAAAAAATATTGTTATATAATATTTTAGTTTTAAAAGTATGTTTTTGCTTTTGCGGAAGTGTAAAGAATGAACTTAAGACGTATAATGTTTATTTTGGGGATTATAGCAACGGTTTCATGCGTTGCCGTATCGTTTTTGCACCCGTATACCGCGCTTATTTTCTCGGCGGCAGCATTTACAGCCTCGGCTGTTTCATATATTGTGGGAAGAAAGTGGGTGACTTTATACCGCTGCTTTCTTCCCTTAATATTTTGCGCTGTTTTCATCTTGATTACCGCTTTAAACTACATATATAAAGTTGAACCTGCAAAGATGTTAGCAGGAAATTCGGCAACCATAACCGGCAAAGTGTGCGAAGATCCCGAATATGACAACGGGATTATGAGAATAAAGATTAAAACCGAATCAATATCACTAAAGAGCTCTGCTCAAAATGTGAAAATTTTGCTCATTCTCCCTGTTGAGGACGCATTTTCATACGGCGACCGAGTGAGGGCAGATATTACTTTCAGTTCCGTTACTCAAAGCGAGGAGAAAAAATACTATCCGGACGGAATTTATGTTAAAGCAAGCGGAAGCAATATAACCCCGCTTAAAAGCGGAAAAATCAACAAATTTTACAGCACCGCAATTGAAATCAGAAATATAGTTAAAGCAAGGATTTTAACATATTACGACAGTGATGTTTCGGGATTCTTATGCGGACTTGCGATCGGCGACAGTTCGGGTATGTCACAAGAGGTCTATGATGCTTTTATTGCAGGCGGGATTATTCACCTAACCGCGGTTTCGGGTTTGCACCTCGGTGTAATCGCCGGCCTGATATACAGTATATTAAAAAGGTTTTCGCGTACTCTTGCAGGTGTTGTAACAATTGCATCGGTATTTATGATTATGGGCATTACGGCATTTACTCCGTCAATTGTCCGCGCAGGTACAATGTACATAATAATGATACTCGCCGCTACTTTTTCACGCAGAAGCGACCCGTTAAATTCTTTGGGACTTGCTATGGCTGTAATGGTTACAACAAACCCTTACATATGGATGAATGCATCTTTTGTGCTTACAATCACATCGGTAATCGGCATTGTCACGCTTACCCGACCTGTTACACGAACTATTTCATATCCACTGAGGCGCTGTTACTCAAGACTGTTGTTGCGTTTTAAAAATAAACCTAGGCACCTCACTGCACTTGAATATCTTAAACGTTTTACAAAATATATTGTCGGTATTGCTTCCTTAACCATTGCAGCATCCGCATTTGTCACACCGGCAGTCGCATTGATTTTCGGCAGAGTTTCTCTGCTGACCGTTCCTGCCAATCTCTTTGCGGTTGCGGCGGGAAGTTTTGATTTAATTTTACTCGTAATATCGCTGATTATTCCACACGGAATTTTGCTTGTCTACCTGCGTGAATTTTTAGTTATAGTTGTCTCACTTATTGCGCGGTATGTAATATCAATTGCAGTCATCTTCGGCTCCGGTAAATATTCTTCTATCCAACTTGACGGCAGCACCGCAATTTCTCTGGCTGTTACGGTGGCGGCATCGGTCGGGGTAATAATGATATTTGCGGCATTCGGTAAAAAGTCAATAATTACAACTGTTATGGCAGTGGTTTTGCCGATTGCAATAGTAGCAGTGTCTTCCCTTTTTATTTTCAAAGGATATTCGGTAACGATGCTGCAGGTGAGCGGTTACTCCTGCATAATATCCAAAGGCGATACAGCTGTTGTAATCGGTTCGGGTAACCGTTATTCCGATGCGCTTGCAATAAGCGAAACGCTTAACAACCGCGGTATAAATAAACTAAAAGCGGTTATTGTCCCTAACAGCGATAACTGCAAGGGCGGTGCCGATTATCTTGCGGCGAAATACAATTCGCCGATATATTGCAACCCAAAACTTTATAAAAAATTTAAATCAGGTAAACTGCTTGATATTAACGCCTTAAGCATACATTTAGGTGATGACGCAGTGTTGTATTTGGCAGATACCCAAAGTGAAACTGTGGGTGCAAAAATAAAAAATGCGAAATTTTTATTTATAACACGCAAATGCGAAAATGCAGGTTTTACAAATAATAAGGATGTCATTTTTCTCTCACCCGGAGCTGCTTCATCACCGCACATTGCAAACGGGGCGTTTAAAGTATTTAACAGCGACAATCTTGATGAGGATTCACTTAAAAAATTCAAGCCTGATAAAAACTGTTATATTACAAATGATGAATTTACGGCCCGAATAGATGATAAGGGCGAAGTTGCGCTGTTAAAACGCAAAAGATTACCTGCATACTGACTTTTTATTGTCTATTGATAAAATCAAAAAAATGTGTTATTTTAATAATAGTACAGTCGCATCTGACAAAACAATTTGCGCGAAGTACCGAAAGGATTTATAATTTCGGGGGAATGTATTTTGAAAATAACAATTAATCCGAACAAAGAAATTGCCGATACGGTTAAGGAGGGGCTTAAAAAAACGGGTGGATACTGCCCGTGCAGACGCGAACGGACAGAAGATAATAAATGTATGTGTAAAGAATTCAGGGAACAGATAAAAGACCCGAATTTTGAGGGCTTTTGCCACTGTATGCTGTATTATAAAGAAAAATAAACGGAGGTATAAAAATGTCGGAAATAACAATTACCAAGGAAAATTTTAATGATGAAGTGATAAACTGCGATAAAACCGTTTTGGTTGATTTTTGGGCAGATTGGTGCGGACCTTGCAAAATGCTGGCGCCTACAATTTCAGAAATTGCGGAAGAATTTGCCGACAGTGTAAAGGTCGGTAAAGTAAATGTTGACGAACAGCCCGAACTTGCAGATAAATTCGGTATAACAAGCATACCTACGGTTATTGCATTTAAGGACGGCAAAGTTCTTGATACTTCGGTCGGCTATGTTTCTAAATCCAAATTGGAAGCAATGATAATATAAGAACAGGCGGATGTATTTAATGAAACACGAATATCTTGAATGCGGACAAATTGTCGGCACGCACGGATTATCGGGTGAGGTTCGCATTAATCCCTGGTGCGATTCACCCGACTTTCTGCTGTCATTTAAAACACTGTACACGGGCGATAAAAAAATACCACTCGCTACGGTAAAATCAAGGGTTCACGGTAATGTCGTTCTTGCTAAATTCAAGGGAGTTGACAGCATCGCGGAAGCCGAAAAAATGCGCGGCAGCATTTTATATATTGCACGCAACGATGTTAAACTTGAAGACGGCAGATATTTTATAAGCGATTTAATAGGTTGTGCCGTTACGGGCGAAAACGGCGAAGATTACGGCAAAATCTCAGATGTTTCTTCAACCGGCGCAAATGATGTCTGGCATATAACAAGAGACGCCAAAGAATACCTTGTTCCCGTAATACCCGATGTTGTTAAGAATGTGGATATTGACGGCGGCAAGGTTACAATTACCCCTTTAAAAGGAATATTTGACGATGAAGATTGATATAATGACCCTGTTCCCCGAAATGTGCGAATCGGTTTTAGGCGAGAGTATTATAGGCAGGGCGAGGAATGCAGGATTTGTGGATATTGCCTGCCATAACATACGGGACTTTGCAGGCAACAAGCACAACCGCGTTGATGATGCGCCCTTCGGCGGAGGAATGGGTATGATAATGCAAGCAGAGCCGATATACAGCTGCTTTAAATCTTTATATAATGAAAAGGAAGAAAAGCCGCATTTAATCTACCTTTCACCCAAAGGTAAAACCCTTAACCAACAAAAAGTGCGTGAATTGGCAAAACTACCGCGAATGGTTTTGCTTTGCGGACACTATGAGGGCATTGACGAACGAGTAATTGAAGAAATAGTTGACGAGGAAATTTCTATCGGAGATTATGTACTTACGGGCGGCGAACTTCCTGCACTGGTACTTACCGATTGCGTATGCCGTATGTTAGAGGGCGTACTTTCGGATGAAAGTTGCTATACCGAAGAAAGCCATTATAACGGTCTGCTTGAATATCCGCAATATACGCGGCCGCGTGAATGGCACGGAAAACAGGTGCCGGATGTGCTTCTTTCGGGCAATCACGCAGAAATTAAAAAGTGGCGAAACGAGCAATCATTGAATACAACATTATTAAAGAGACCCGATATTTTAAAATAACGGCATCATTTTTCACAAAATATACTTATAAAATGCGTCGATATTTGGAAGTAATGGCAGAATACTGCGTTAATGCAATTTTTTAATTGACTATTTGATTTGTTGTGGTATAATATTAGAGTGATGATTTTAATGTAGTCAATGAAATCAAGATGAGGAGACATTTGTATGTATGTTAAAGATGTTGTAGTTCAAAACCAAGTCGGACTTCATGCGCGTCCTGCAACTTTTTTCATTCAAAAGGCTAATGAATTCAAGTCTTCAATTTGGATTGAAAAAGAAGAACGCAGAGTTAACGCAAAAAGTCTTCTCGGCGTATTGTCATTGGGTATTGTTGTCGGCACAACCATAAGAATAATTGCAGACGGTGCTGATGAAACCGCCGCAGTTGACGGTTTGGTTAAACTTGTACAATCCGGTTTTTCGGAAGACTGATTTTTCTTAATACCCGCTTTTAAAATTTAATAATAACAAGCGGCTTCAACGCATTTGTTGATTGCCGTGTATTTCCGGGTGTGGCTCAGTTTGGTAGAGCGCTTGAATGGGGTTCAAGAGGCCGCAGGTTCGACTCCTGTCACTCGGACCAAAAAAGCACTTGCGATTGCGAGTGCTTTTTTTAATTTAATTAAATAATGTAAGTGGGGAAACGCAATGAGCAATATTCAAAGAAAAAAATTAGGTTTACCGTATTGTTATGATGACCCAGCACTGTTGGGTGACCAGCACATATACCAGAACAAAATGATTGAATACAATAACACATTACCGACAGATACAAACAAGCGGCAAGAATTACTTAAAGAAGTGTTTGCTGAAGTCGGCAACGAGTGTATTGCCGAAACGCCGCTGCACGCAAATTGGGGATGCAAGCATGTTCATCTCGGTAACGGTGTGTATATAAATTCAAATGTTACATTTGTTGATGATGAACACATTTACATCGGTGATAACTGCCTGATTGCGCCGAATGTGGTTTTTAGTACTTCGGGACACCCGATACTGCCTATACTGAGGGAAAACCACTATGTTTATAATCTGCCGATATATATAGGCAGGAATGTTTGGATAGGTTCGGGCGCGCAAATAATGCCGGGGATAAGAATCGGTGATAACTCGGTAATAGGGGCAGGCAGTGTTGTAACAAGTGATATACCCGATAATGTTGTTGCTTACGGCGTACCCTGCCGCATAATCCGTGAAATCGGCGAAAAAGACAGAGAATTTTATTATAAAGACCGAAAACTTGATGTATGGGAGTGAGTGTATGAACATAAGGCACGCATCAGTTGAAGATCTTGATAAAGTTGCTGCAGTTGAGGCTGAATGTTTTCCGTCTGCCGAGGCAGCAACCAAGTCGGAATTTGCAGAACGCATAAAATATTACGGAAATCACTTTTGGCTGATGTTTGATAACGAAGAACTCGTTTCATTTATTGACGGTTTTGTTACCGACGAACCCGATTTAACAGACATAATGTATGAACAGGCGTCACTTCATAACGAAAATGGCAAGTGGCAAATGATATTCGGGATAAATACGCTTCCAAAACACAGAAAAAAGGGATATGCCGCACAATTGATAAATTGCGTTATCAGCGAAGCGCAAGCACAGGCGCGCAAGGGCATTGTTTTAACCTGCAAACCCAAATTAGTGGGTTACTACTCAAAATTCGGGTTTAAGGATGAAGGCATAACCGAAAAATCTGTTCACGGAAATATAATTTGGCACCAAATGCGATTGACTTTTTAATCATATAATATAATGGGCTGCCGCAGGTTAGTTTTTTTACCTGCGGCAGCCTTGAAATTTTAATATTTTATTCTTTTTCTAAAAGTTTAAGCATCATTGACGGACCGAATTCAACAAAATTACCTGTGGCCTCGGCTGCCTTTTCGCTGAATATATCCGCACCTACATATTTTTTAGTGCTGTCATATATCATAAACGGAACAGGTGAATTTGTATGCGTGCGAATGTCAAGCGGTGTCGGGTGATCGGGCATTACAAGCACCCTAAAATCGTGATAATATTTTTCAAGAAAATGAATAAGAGGTGTAAGCACATTACTGTCAATAAGTTCAATGGCTTTAACTTTATTAGCCACCTCTCCCCTGTGTCCGCATTCATCGGGCGCTTCAACATGCATATAAACAAGGTCGCAACCGTCGGTGTACAGTTTTTCGGCAGCTGCTACTTTACCGCTAAAATCGGTGTCGATATATCCTGTAGCACCTGCAACTTCCGGAACATCCATTCCTGCACCCTTACCTATTCCTTTCAGCAGGTCAACTGCAGAAACCACACCGCAGCGAACCCCAAATTTCTCTTTAAAGTTTTGCAATGACGGGCGCGTTCCCTCGCCCCACAACCAAATTGAGTTTGCAGGTCTTTTACCCTCGCGTACTCTTTTTAAATTGACAGGGTGCACAGAAAGAATATCATATGATTTTTTCATCATATCAATAAGCGGTTTTGCGGTTTCGGCGGTACTTAGATATTCACCTATAACGCGACCGCTTATATCGTGCGGCGGAGTCATTGTACCAAGCTTTGTAGTTCCGTTTGCAACGATAAGGCAGTGGCGGTAAGCAACACCTGCATAGAATTTATATGTATCATTTGCAAATGCGTCATTAACTGCGTCAATAAGTTGTTTTGCTTCATCAGTTGAGATATCGCCGCCGCAGTAGTCAACCATAGTTTTTTTGCTGTAGTCTGATTCATCCGAAAGAGTTACAAGGTTGCAGCGCAGCGCAACATCTGTATCTTTCATATCTATACCGATACTAAGTGCCTCAAGCGGTGAACGGCCTGTGTAACAAAAAAGGGGATCATATCCCATAACCGAAAGATTTGCAACATCGCTGCCCGGCTTTAATCCGTCCGCTACTGTTTTAACAGTACCGACCTCAGCCGACTTTACAAGCATATCCATCATAGGTTTGTGTGCAGCCTGCATAGGAGTTTTATTACCAAGCGACTCGACAGGTCTGTCCGCCATTCCGTCACAAAGCATAACTAAATATTTCATTTTAATTTTCCTTTCTGTAAGAGATTATTTTCTATCCAAACGGCTACGCCGTCGTTATCAACAGTATCAATCATTTCATCTGAGATTGATGCTAAGTCAGGTGTTGAATTACCCATAGCAACGCGGTATCCGACGCTTTGGAACATTCCGATGTCATTGCTGCTGTCACCAAATGCAACGGTGTCATTCTTTGATATACCTAAGTGATTTATAAGGCATTCAATACCGTGAGCTTTATCGCACCCATTCGGGGAAAACTCGCTGTACCACGGGTGCATAACACCGAACACACCATTGGAAAGGATATCCGTAAACTCACTGTCGCCCATTTTGCCCCAAACGGATATCTTTTCAAACGGGTCGCGGTCATACCACATCATTGCTGAATCAATATTATCGCAAACAACTTTATCGGGTGAAATCAGCCAATCATCATCAGGAGTGACGGGGATTTTATTAAAGGCAAACACATAGTGGTCGGTTGCGCCGCCAAGCAGACCCGTATTCCCGCCCTGCTGTAACTTTTCTAATATCTTTTTAACGCTTTCGCGCTCAATAGAATTGGTTTCGATGGTTTTGCCGCCGTACTCGATATGCGCCCCAAGCCCCGCGCAGATGCCGTTAAATCCGATATCTCTCATAACGGGCATCAAATATCCGTACGCGCGGCCTGTGCATAAAACTGTCTTATTTCCTGCTGTCTGTGCGTTCTTCAACGCTGACAAAACCCTATTCGAAACTACACCGTTGCGCGCAAGCGTACCGTCAAAATCAAAGAATAAATACTTACCTGTCACGTTTATCCTCCCTGTTTTTTCTGACTATAACTTCGCCTCGTCCCGGTTTTTTCTTTTTTCTTCCTCTGTTCAGATATTTAACCGATGCAATAAATGCAATTATACCGATTAAAATTAATATCAATATTGTCTTTGTAATGGGGTGAACAAACACTTTTTTAACCGAGTTAAAGAAACTTAAAAGCATACTTCTTTCAACGGTTGAAGTGGCAAGCACATCGGTAGTGCCTATAACCTCGTCGGCGTACATAACATCAGCCGTACCCAACTTTTGACCTTTTTTAACGGTAGCCTCGAATGATTTTTTATCCAGTTTCAGTTTATATTCAACGGTTGAAAGGTCAGCGTTTTTGGGTAAAACAGTTGCAATCTCATCCTTAGCGGCAACGGTAACATAATCGGTGTTGCGGGCAAGGGTCACTTTTGCTTCACCTACTATTTCCCCGGATTTAAGCACAGTCTTATACATAAAATCGTCAAACGCCCACTGAAAAAGATTTTTCGCGTCCTCAAATTCATAGCGCACCATTCTTCCCTTTTCATCATAAACCGGAGATTTCAAAATG
Source organism: Roseburia sp. AF12-17LB (assembly GCA_963589585.1). Taxonomy (GTDB): domain Bacteria; phylum Bacillota; class Clostridia; order Oscillospirales; family Acutalibacteraceae; genus CAVALG01. Next base: position 22,657 of record CAVALG010000117.1, on the reverse strand, counting down.
ACGCACATATATTTATAACCGTCACGCGAGGCGCAACCGATAAAGCAGCGCCCGGCTTCATCCGTAAATCCCGTTTTAACACCGGTCGCATATTTGTAATAATACTTCGGGACAGCCGGGTCCATAAGAAAATTAGTTGTCGAAAGATATCTTTCGCCGGAAAGATTGGTTGCCGGCACGGTATACCTTGCCTTAGAAACAACATCCGCAAAGGTGGAATTTTTTAACGCATACTTTGCAAGTATGGCAATGTCACCGGCTGTTGTATAATGATCCGGGTCGTGCGCACCGTGGGTATTGACAAAATGCGTGGAATTCATCCCGAGTTCTTTAGCGCGTTCGTTCATAAGTTCAACAAATGCGGATTCACTGCCGCTTACATATTCGGCAATAGCAACCGAAGCGTCCGCCGCAGAAGATATCAGCAACATATGCAGCATATTACGAACCGACACCTGTTCCCCGCTTTTCAAGTTCGCGATTACAAGCCCTGTACCGAGCATGGAATTGACGACGTTTTCGGAAACTGTTATAATATCATTATCAAGGTCATTTGAATTTTCAATAAGCAGCATTGCCGTCATAACTTTTGTGAGTGACGCAGGATATCTGCGTTCATCGGTATTTTTTTCATACAGCGTTTCCCCGGTATCAAGTGAAATTAACACAGCGCTTTCTGCGCGCACTTCAAACGAAGTCGGGGTAAATGCAGAAACCGGCAAAGAAATTGACGACGCGAGCACCAAAATTATTAAAATAACAGAAAAAATCTTTTTAGTCATAGAAAAACCACCAAAAATGTTGTATTATATTAAGTATAACAAGTTACGGCACAAAATAAAAGAGATATTTATAAAAAAATCAATTTTGAGGTATAAAAAATGATATATGTTACCGGTGATATGCACGGAAATGAAGAACGGCTGTACAACAGCGAATGGCGAAAACTGAAAGCAGGCGACACACTTATAATCTGCGGTGATTTCGGATATTTATGGTCGGGCGATAAAAGAGAAAGAAGCGTTATTAAATATCTTGGTTCGAGAAAATTCACCGTCTGTTTTCTTGACGGAACACACGAAAATTTCGACCTTATAAACAAATGCCGCACAACCGTATGGAAAGGCGGAAAAGTGCACAGGATAAGCGGTAATCTTTTTCATCTTATGCGCGGGCAAATATATAACATAGACGGAATTTCGATATTCGCATTCGGCGGCGGAGAAAGCGACGACCGCGACATACGGAACGACGGCGGAAAGTGGTGGCGTGAAGAATTACCTTCACCGCAGGAATTCGCCGAAGGCGCGGCTAATCTTGACGAAGCAGGATTAACCGTTGACTATATACTTACGCACGAGCCGCCGTCACTTGTTAAAAGTGCTATGCTGCTGCGTTCCTGCGCACCCGACAACATAAATAAGTTGAACGGTTACTTACAGGAAATTGACAATGCGTGCAGTTATAACCATTGGTATTTCGGGTCTATGCACGAGGACAGGTTAGTAACACCCAAGCACACCTGCCTTTTCAACAAAATAATACCGATCGGGTACAAAAATCAAATAGCAAAATAGTAAGCGCTACTTTATAAATCGAAGCAGCTGTTCGGGTTTGTTTATCAGGTGCTTCGCCCCGTTTTCTTTAAGTTCGGCTTCGCCCCTAAATCCCCAAAGGACGCCTATCGGTAACGCTTTACTGTTTACGGCAGTTTGAATATCCACACCGGAATCGCCTATAAATACGCATTCCTCCGGTTTAACACCGAGTTTTTTCATAACGCCGAAGGTTGAAGTCGGATCGGGTTTTGTAGGCACGCCGTCAAGTTGACCTGCTACGCAATCAAAGACATCGCCGTACAATTTATGCAGAATATCGATTGCAGCAGGCTCATATTTATTTGTAACGACCGCGGTTTTTATTCCTTTCTCACGCAATTCGGATATAAGTTCGGTCATACCATCGTACTTTTTGGTTTTATCTGTACTGTGGAGGTTGTAATACTCGAAAAACCGTTCTTTGACTTTGCTGACATACTCATCTGTTCTGAGTTCTTCAGGCAGTGCACGCTCAATAAGCTTAGGTATCCCGTTTCCGACCATCATTTTATAACTTTCGGTATCATGTTGCGGAAGACCGAATTCCCCTAATGCATAGTTCGTAGCATCTGCAAGGTCTTCGATTGTGTTTGTCAGTGTTCCGTCCATATCAAAGATTACAGCCCTTATCATAATTACATCCTTTCCTAAAATAAATTTAAAAAAACTATTGCATTATTGATATAATTCTGTTATAATAGCAATGTTATGTGAATATTAAAGGAGGTGCAGACTATGGCAAAATGCGATATCTGCGGTAAAGAATTAAAATTCGGCATTAAAGTGTCACACTCACACAGACGCTCTAACAGAACCTGGAAACCTAACGTAAAACGCGTAAAGGCTATCGTTAACGGTTCACCTCGCAGAATCAACGCCTGCACCCGTTGCTTGCGTTCAGGTAAGGTCACACGCGCCGTTTAATTCGGTTGAAATTTAATTTTCAAAATCAGTGAGTAGGTGTTTTTCACCTACTCACTTTTTTTATTACATACTTTCGGGCGCGTTGATTTTCAAAATACCCAGCACATTTTCAAGAACTACAGATGTAGCAAAGCAGAGGTTAAGGCGCGCCTGCATCAATTCCGAATCATCGGTCTTAACCCTGCAAGCATTATAGAACTTATGGAACAGAGTGGCAAGGTCATAAGCATACCTTGTAATCCTAGCAGAATCATAAGATTGTGCCACCGCTTCAATTTCGCCCGTGAGTTTTGAAATATGTCTTACAAGTTCCCTTTCTTCTGGACAGGTAAGTTTGTCAAATAAAGCCACATCCAAATTTTCAATTTCAATTCCGTCAGCACGCAGGTTTTTAATTATGCTGCATATACGCGCGTGAGCGTATTGCACATAAAAGACAGGGTTCTGGCTTGTCTGCTCAACCGCAAGGTCAAGGTCAAATTCAAGATGGGTATTCGGGTCTTTTGAATTAAAAATATAACGCGCAGCATCAATCGGTATTTCGTCGAGGAGAGTTACAAGGGTAATAGCCTTGCCCGAACGCTTAGAAAGTTTTACAGTTTCGCCGCCGCGTACCAATCGTACCATCTGCATAAGAACAACATCAAGCTTTTGCGGGTCAACCCCTAAAGCCTGTAACGCTGCTTTAAGCCGCGGAACATAACCGTGGTGGTCCGCACCCAATACATCTATAGCCTTATCAAATCCGCGTGTTACCAATTTATTATAATGGTAAGCAATATCGGGTACTACATATGTGAAAAATCCGTTTGAACGGCGCAAGACAAAATCTTTATCCGCACCGAAACTTTCAGCTTTAAACCAAATTGCGCCTTCTTTTTCATATGTGTATCCTTTTTCAGTCAGCATATCAACAACCTTTGCGGCCTCGCCGTTTTGGTGCAATGATGACTCTTTAAACCAATTATCATAAACAATACGATATTTCTTTAAATCACTTTCCAGCCCTGCAATATTTTTAGGCAAAGCAAAATCAACAAGTGCTTTTCGGCGTTCGTCCTCCGGTTTTGCTACATATGAATCGCCGTGTATTTTGGCAAAATTGTTTGCGTGTTCGATAATGTCGGCGCCGTGGTAAGAATCTTCAGGCATTTCTACCAAACTATCAAATATTTGAAGATATCGACAATCAAGCGACAACGCAAATTTTGCAATCTGGTTGCCTGCATCATTGATATAAAACTCACGAAATGCGTCATATCCTGCAAAATCAAGCACCGAGGCAATACTGTCGCCAAGCGCACCGCCGCGCGCGTTGCCGATATGCATAGGACCGGTGGGGTTAGCCGAAACGAATTCAACAATAACCTTTTTGCCGTTGCCGATATCGCTTCTGCCGTAATTTTCTTTCTTTTGCAATACATCTGCAATTACCGATGAATAGAACCTATCTGACAAGAACAGATTTATAAAACCGGGACCTGCAATTTCAGTCTTGCAGACAAATGCCTTAGTGAAATCGGCATATTTTAAAATAGTTTCAGCAATAATCCTTGGTTGTGTTCTAAAAGATTTAGACCAAACAAGAGCGGCATTTAAAGCATAATCGCCATGTGAAGTATCGGCAGGAGCTTCAACAACAAAATCCTTTAACTCGCCGTTTGCAGTAAGTTCGCCCGCCGCTATGGCTTTATTTGCCGCGCTGATTACTTCTTCCCTGATGCAATTTTTAACTTCCCTTACTAACAGTGACATAAAATTTCTCCTTTATGAGCGTGGAGTAACAGATATTTTTATATTGTTTTTACTTACAAGGCGGTGTTCAACATCAATTGTATATGTAATATCCAAAATACCGCCGTCATCATTTAATTTATTGACAAGATTTTCGCCGAACACACCCAATGATGCCGCACCGCCGACTGTATCAAGTACACAACTGTGGCGCTTTTGCTTCATAATGACCAATCTGCCCGAAAGAGAACCTGAGCGCTGGATAACAACACGGTTATCAGCCGCAGTTATTATCGACTTTACACCGCTGACACCGATTGTGTCGCTTTCTTCATAAACAAGCATTGTTTTTCCGTCGCGCCGTCCCATTCTGCCAACTGTCGACATTTCAAAAACTCCGTTGTCATTCTGCTCGCTGTTATCATACTGAACAGTACTTACAAGTTTTATCATAACATCCTTCATAGTATCAACTTCCTTTCGAGGAGGTGACGGGTTCAGTCAATTTAAAGCGGCAGTGATACGCGTTCAACCTTACCGTTTATATTTGAACCCAAGAGTATTGAGGCTATACTTGAAAAACTCTCTGTTCGGTCAGTTACATAAAATTCACGCAGCCCCTCGCCGCTGCCGCAGTTAAGCATATCATTAGATTTTAAGTACTCAGCCGCTTTAATGGCTGCCTGCCTACCTGTATTTATAAGTGTAACACTATCACCCATAATATCGGCAATGATATCTTTTAAAATCGGGTAATGGGTACAGCCGAGAATCAAGGTATCAACACCTGCATCTCGCAGCGGCGTAAGATACCGTTTAGCAGTTTCAACTGTAACAAAATCGTCACGGTCAATCCAGCCTTCTTCAACAAGCGGAACAAATATAGGGCAATCCCTTTGAAAAACTTCTGCAGACGGCATAAGTTGAAGAATTTTATTTTTATAGGAATTACTTTTTACAGTAGTGGTTGTGCCGATAATTCCTATTTTTTTATTTGCGGTTGCTTTAACGGCGGCTTCGGCTGCCGGAGTAACAACCTCAATAAAATGCACAGGTAATTCATTTGAAGTAGCAAGTGCTACGGAACTTACAGTGCCGCAAGCGGCAATTACAAGTTTAACGCCGTGCGAAAGCAGAAAATTTTCATCCTGTCTGGCATATTCAATAATTGTTTCAGCACTTTTATTTCCGTACGGAACGCGTCCCGTATCGCCAAAATAAACAATATTTTCATTACCTAAAATATGCATAAGTTCGCGGACAGCGGTAAGACCGCCGAGCCCTGAATCAAAAACGCCGATTGGCCTGTTATCAGGCATAGAGAAGCACCCTCCTTGCCGAAATCATCCTAAAATATTTAGCAACACACCGGCGGCAACAGCAGAACCGATTACACCGGCAACATTCGGGCCCATTGCGTGCATAAGCAGGAAGTTGCCTGGGTCTGCCTCCTGCCCCACTTTTTGTGAAACCCTTGCCGCCATAGGAACTGCCGAAACGCCTGCAGAGCCGATAAGCGGATTCACCTTGCCTTTTGTAACAAGGCACATAAGTTTGCCGAAAAGCACACCGCCTGCCGTTCCGAAACAGAACGCAATAAGCCCCATACCTACAATTTTAAGGGTATCGAGATTTAAGAATGAAGCGCCGTTTGTAGTTGCACCGACCGTTATACCAAGAAAAATTGTAATAATATTCATCAGTTCATTTTGTGCTGTTTTGCATAAACGGTCAACGCAGCCGGATTCTTTGAATAGGTTACCGAGCATAAGCATACCAACCAAAACGGCAGCATCCGGTAAAAGGAGTGAAACAATTATGGTAACAAGAATCGGGAAAATAATTTTCTCGGTTTTAGATACCTTACGGAGTTCTTTCATTCTTATTTTACGCTCTTTTTCGGTTGTAAGCAACTTCATTATAGGCGGCTGTATAACCGGAATAAGCGCCATATACGAATAGGCGGCAACCGCTATAGGTCCTAATTTATCGGGTGCTAATTTTGAAGTTACGAATATTGCGGTAGGACCGTCTGCACCGCCGATAATGCCTATTGAGCCTGCAACATTTGCCGGCATTCCGAGCAACAGTGCGCCGATAAAGGCAACAAAAATACCAAGCTGAGCGGCAGCACCGAGCAGAAAACTTTTAGGATTACTGATAAGCGGAGCAAAGTCGGTCATGCAGCCTATACCTAAAAATATAAGGGGAGGATATATACCAAGTTTTACACCGAGGTAAAGTATATCAAGAAGTCCGCCGTCACGCAAGACTCTGCCTACAATAATATGCCCCTCAGACCAATAAACCTTACTTGCGGTATCCCATATTTCAGCGTGATAAATACCTGCATTCGGCAGATTGGCAAGCAACATACCAAAGGCTATGGGCAAAAGCAGAAGCGGCTCAAATCCCTTTTTAATTGCAAGATACAAAAAGAAACAAGCAACGCCAATCATCACAAGGTTTTTCCATCCGTCGCCGACGAAAAATGCGGCTACGCCGGAACTTTTTGAAATGCCGACGATAGTATTCCAAAATTCATTAATCATTTCTATCCCCCAAATCAAAACGCCTTGACATTATTGTTAAGACCAGCAGCCGCCCAAGCGGAACGGGCGTTATTGCTGCAAGGAGTTACCGATTTAATAACGGCTTTTTTGCCGCTGCCCGAATAAACACTATCAACCGCTGCGGCAATTACGGCTATCAATTCGTCATCATACTGCTGTGGCACGCTCACACTCTGTTCTTGTACAGCAGAAACAGTGGCGGTTGTTTTTTCGGCAGCCTGCTTTTTATCGGTACTGTTTTTAGCCGACATCAGTTTACCGAAAAGCGCAATAATTACAACGAGTAAAATAAGCATTGCAAAAACTATAACCAGTCCGCTGACAGTTACATTAGCCGCATATTTATTAAAATCCTCCGACAATAATAAATTTAAGTTCACTTGTTTTGCTCCCTTTCAATGAATCTTGCATAAGCCTCGCGCAGTTCTACAGCCTTTTCTTCGGGGGCTGTGGGATTACAATGCGCCCAAACACCGGTTTCGCTTGATGCGTTAAATTTCTGCTTGTTTGCACTGCGCATAGGCGGATAAAATTCAATATGAAAATGGTAATAATCACTGCAGTCTTCACCATTTACAGGCGCATTATGCATACACATCATATATGGGAAACGGAAGTCAAACAGACTGTCATACATACCTGCAACCTGTTTAACGGTAACGCCCAAAGCATCCTTTTCCGCATCTGTCATTTCGCTGATATTGCAGATATGACGCTTTGCCATAATATAAACACCGTAAGGATACTCACAGAAAAACGGAAGAACAACGACAAAATGCTCATTCTCGAAAATTACGCGCTCCCCTACCCTTTGTTCTTCGTGTGTAAAATCACAGAATAGACAGTTACCTGTTTTTCTTAAATGTTTTTTAGCGTTTTCGCATTCAAGTTGAATCTTTTTGGGAACTACGGAATAGCCGTAAATCTGGCCGTGCGGATGCGGCATTGTAACACCGACAAGTTCGCCGCGATTTTCAAAAATAAAAACATACTTAATCTTTTTATCAGTGCTTAACGCCTCATATCTCTCGGTCCAAAGGTCAACCAATTCTCTCATATGGGCATCAGAGAGATCCGGCAAAGTTGCCGTATGATTAGGAGAATAGAGTATTACCTCGCATTTTCCATAAGACTCACGGGTCTTGAAAAAATCGGTTGCTACATCGTCCGGAACAGGAGGATCCTGTGAAAGGGCCGGAAAATCATTTGGATAGTCATATACTGTAAAGTGATCCGGTACTTTACCGGAACCTGGGCAAAACGGACAATAGTCTTTTGGCATTTGAGGTCTGTTTTGTCGGTTAGATGCTATCATTACCCAATCGTCAATAAACGGATGATATCTTAATTCTGCCATAATATTTCATTCTCCTTTGCAGAAAAGTAATAAAATTATTCCTTAATTTCTGTCCCTCCAATGGGGCGGATATTAAGTTCATAGAAAGATGCAGCACCGAAAACCGACTGCATTACGGTTTTGAAATTTTCCTTTAATTCAAACGGAACAAATGCCTGTATTGTACCTGCAAAACCTCCGCCATGTACTCGGCAGGCACCCTTTGAGCCAAGAACTTTTTCGGCCAGTGCCAAAGCAAGCGACAAGCCCTGTTCGGAAGGCGCGCTTGAAGCGTAAACATTTTGCAGGTATTTAAAGGACGAATTACCTGAAAACTTAACAAGCCGTAAAAACTCATTAAAGTTATCATTTGCAAGTGCAATTTTTTCAAGTTGCGCGGTTTTATTATCCGTGAAAAAGTGAATTGCTCTTAAAATCGCTCGGTCACCGCATACAGGACGCAGTTTTGCGATATTTACAAAAAAGTCTTCTTCATTGACTTCGCGCAAATACGATTTACCAAAAAACTCAGCAACCTTTTTGCATTCAGCCGGTATGGCTGCATATTCCGGAGTTAAATCGGCATGATTGCCGCCTGTATCGACAATGCACAGGCAAACGCCGTGGCGGGCAAGGTCAAAATCAATCTTTTCGATAAGCGGTTTTTCGGGATTATAAAAATCAATAGCCGTAAAGCCGCCTACCGAACTTGCCATTTGATCCATAAGTCCGCAGGGCTTACCGAAATATATATTTTCCGATTTTTGCGCTATTATTGCTATATCAACATCTGTAACCGAACCGCCCGAAAACATACCGCGGATTATATTACCGACAAGCACTTCAAACGCTGCGCTTGAAGAAAGTCCCGAACCTTTTAAAACATTTGAGGTAGTATACGCATCAAATCCGCTGATATTATAGCCTGCATCACGCATATATCGCAACATTCCGCGTATAAGGGCTGAAGATTTACCGTATTCCTCTGCCGACGGTTCAAGATTACCAAGGTCAACCTCATCCATCGGAAAGCCTTCTGATTTAATTCGCACAATATTGCTGCCGTTTTCGGCGGCTGCGCCTATTGCGTCCAAATCAACACTTCCCGCAAGAACGCATCCGTGCTGATGATCGGTATGGTTGCCGCCGACTTCGGTGCGTCCCGGTCCGCTGAATAGTTTTATATCGCCCTCGTTTTTAAAGGTTTCGTAAAACCCGTCAACCGTTTTGATATATCTATCCCGTGCGACGGGAATATCCTTATACAGTTTTGAAAAGGTATTGTCGTAAGCGCCGCTTAAAATTTTATCTTTTATCGACATCGGGCATCATCCTTTTGTTAATATTTTAAGTTGGATATTATTTAAGATTCTTTACAATCTCGTAAGTATCGCGTGCGATAACCAATTCTTCGTTGGTCGGGATAACATAGCAAGCAACTTTTGAGTCTGCCGCTGAAATTTTAAGATTTTCTTTTACATGAGGAACAGCGTTAGCTTCAGCGTCGCATTTAACGCCCAAATAAGTAAGTCCGTCTAAAATAATCTGACGCATTTCGGGGTTGTTCTCACCGATACCTGCGGTAAACACAATTGCGTCCACACCGTTCATTGCGGCGGCATAAGCGCCTATGAATTTAATAATCTGATAATATTGCATATCTATTGCAAGTTTTGAGCGCGGATCGCCTTCGACTGCCTTTTCGCAAACATCGCGGCTGTCATTTGAAAATCCCGAAATACCCAAAAGCCCTGATTTCTTATTGCAAAGTTCATCCAATTGTTCCGGTGTCATATTGTATTTTTTTGCGATATAGATAAGAACCGAAGGGTCTAGCGTACCTACACGGGTACCCATCATAAATCCGTCAACCGGAGTAAGGCCCATAGTGGTATCAACACATTTACCCTTGTCAACTGCGGCGATTGAGCAGCCGTTGCCGAGATGGCAGGTAATTATTTTCAGTTCGCTGATATCGCGGCCCATAAGTTCGGCGCAAACACCGCTTACAAATCTATGCGATGTACCGTGGAAACCGTAACGGCGGATACCGTCCTTCTCGTAATACTCATAAGGTATTGCAAACATATATGCTTTTGCGGGCATTGTTTGGTGGAACGCGGTGTCGAAAACGGCTACCTGAGGAATATCGTTTCCGAGCGCCTCAGTGCAGGCGTTAATACCTGTGAGGTTAGCAGGATTATGGAGCGGGGCCAACTCGCGCAGTTCATAAATCTGTTTTTTAACATCTTCATCAATTAAAACAGAGTTTGCATATTTATCGCCGCCCTGTACGGTTCTGTGTCCGACTGCACCGATTTCATCAAGTGAATCTATACACTTATACTCGCCGTTTATAAGTTCGTTTACAACAAGGTTAAAAGCCTCTTTATGGTCCTTAATCGGAATTTCTTTTTTAAATCCCTCGCCCTTTGCATTTTTATAAGAGAGTATACCGCTAGTACCGATTCTTTCACAATTTCCTTTTGCAAGCACCGATTCGTCAGTCATATCAATAAGTTGATATTTAAGTGAAGAACTGCCTGCATTTACAACCAAAATTTTCATTATAATAAATTACCTCCCTAAATGTGTTGAATACCGGATATTTTTGTAGTATTATATATTCAGTACTTGGAAATCTTCAAATCTCCCCATACTAATTTATAATACTATAATATTGCCTGAATTTCAAGGGTTTTAGGTAAAAAATATATTATTGCCGATAAAAAGCAAGCGGAGTGATAAACTTGAAAATTGCAGCTGTAATAGCGGAATACGACCCGTTTCATAACGGGCATAAATATTTATTGGACAGGGCTGTAAGTGACGGAGCGGAAGCTGTTGTTATAATAATGAGCGGAGCGTTTACCCAACGCGGAGAAGCAGCAATGTTCTCGAAATTTGACCGCGCGGCTATGTCACTCAGATGCGGTGCCGATTTAGTGGTTGAACTTCCCGTAACATACGCCGTTGCCGGCGCGAAGCGTTTTGCCGAGGGCGGCGTAAAAATTGCTCGGATGCTGCGTGTTACCGACTTATATTTCGGCAGTGAATGCGGTGACATAAAACTGCTTTCTGACACTGCAGGCATTTATGCAAGCGAAAAAATCAAACAACCTCTTAAAGATGAACTTAGTAAAGGCGTAACATTTGCCGCAGCACGCAAAATATCTGCAGAACGGCTGCTGGGAAAGGAATTGCCGACAGGGGCTAACGATAATCTTGCAACGGAATATATCGGTGCAATAAAGAGTTTTGGTGCTGATATAGTTCCTCACGCCGTAACACGGCACAATGTTTTACACAATTCGGACAAGGCGGATGGTAAATTTGCAAGTGCGTCTTTTTTACGCAAACTTATCGGTACAGGTAACACTTCTGCCGAAAGGTTTATTCCCGCCAATGCTTATAATATCGTAACTGAGGCTGTAAAAGACGGCAGGATTGCCGAGCACGCAAGGCTTGAAAAGGCAATTTTATACCGCTTAAGGGCAATGAATAAAGATGATTTTGCAAACCTGCCCGATATAAGCGAGGGACTTGAAAACAGGCTTGCTGACGCCGCGGCAAAAGCAGGTACGCTTGAGGAATTTTATTCGCTTGTAAAAAGCAAACGGTACACAATGGCGCGCATTAAGCGCATAACCGCGTCTGCACTTATCGGGATAACCGCCGACGATTGCAGCTTACCGCCGCATATAAGGATATTAGGCGCTGACAATATTGGGCGCACTGTTATTAACGGTGTAAATGAAGATGCACCGATTATCTCACGCCCTTCTAAGTTTTCGGGCGATAGACTCTTTTCAATTGAAGCACGCGCAACCGACATTGCCGCTTTAGCATTTAAAACGGTTGGACCGTCACATCTTGATTTAACCACAGGGGTAATAACGGTAAAATAACGGCGCATTTAATTTTGCAATCAGTTAAAATAGTCCTGTGAAGTTTCGGCATTATGAACGCCGAAAATTTTAAGAGTATCGTTTGTGCTGTCATAGGTTGCTAACGGAATTTTGCGGTAATCCGAAACGGAATTTAACCGCAGTTGCTCCTGCAGCCAAGTTTTTTCTTTTGCACAAAATTTTAAATTTTCCCTCATAATTTTGCCGTTTACAATTACATCGGTAAATATTTTTTCCTGTTTTTTAGGCAGTTTTAAATCATCGGGTGTTACCGAATCCTGTGTCGAAACCTTTAAAAAGCTTAAATTTCCGTTCGGTTCTATAAAAACTGCGCTGAGTTTTGACAGGTCAAAATGCCCTGCAATCCTACATTGGGTAAGCAATTCGTTTACATCAATCTTCGCTTTGTCCATATTTTTTAATATAAACTCATTATTGTAATATAAAAGCAGGCTGCGGCCTATAAAAAATCGGCGCATTGAAACAAAGCGTTGAGTAAACAAAGATATACCAAGCGTAACAAAAGCATAAACCGCCATTGCGACAATATACGGCACAACATTTTTCTCGGTAGTTGCCATTTCAGCCGCTATTGAACCTATACTTATACCGTTGATATAATCAAAGGCGCTTAACTGCGACATCTGCCTTTGCCCCATCATTTTTGTTAATATAAAAAGGACTGCTATTGAAAAGAAAGACGCTAATACCGTCCGCAATATATCCACAAAAACACATCCTTTGCGATAAATTCCGCAAATACTGTTACTTTAAGACTTTTTGAGCCAAAGCAACAGAACAGCAATATTTATTATTACCGCAAATTAAGCCATTAACACAATTCGCCTATTAAAGCATAATAAAACAAAAAACGGATATAAAACACAGTCTGAGGCTGTGAATCATATCCGTTTAAATTATTCTAAGTTAAATCAGATTGAAATTATCTTTGCAAGCTCATAGGTTTCAACATCAAAATCCTTTTTCATATTAAGCGCTTCAAAGATATCATCATTAACAATAACATCGGCACGCAATGAAACAACCCTGTTGCCTATTCCCTCGCTTAACAGTTTAACAGCGTGGTAACCCATACGGCTTGCAACCTCACGGTCACGCACTGTGGGACTGCCGCCTCTTTGAACATGCCCGAGAACTGTTGCACGGGATTCAACACCTGTAGTTTCCTGAATGTATTTTGCTATTTCGTCAACTTTGCCTACACCCTCGGCTACTACAACGATAAAGTGCTTCTTGCCGGTGCTTAAATTCTCTCTGATAGGTGCGATAATATCACGGTCCATATCATAAGGAACTTCGGGAACGAGAATTGAAGTTGCCCCGACGGCAAGGCCTGTTTGCAGAGCAATCCAACCTGCGCGCCTGCCCATAACCTCAACAACGGTGCAGCGTTCGTGAGACTGGGTAGTGTCGCGGAGTTTATCAACCATTTCCATAGCGGTATTCATAGCCGTATCAAAACCTATGGTATATTCGGTTGATGAAATATCGTTATCAATTGTTCCCGGAATACCTACGCAGGGTATACCTCTGAGTGACAAATCACGAGCGCCTCTGTAAGAACCGTCGCCCCCGATAACAACAACACCCTCAATACCGTACTTTTTGCAGTTATCAATTGCTTGCTGCATACCTTCTTCGGTTTTAAATTTTGGACTTCTGGCAGTGTAAAGGACAGTACCGCCGCGATTAATTATATCAGAAACAGAGCGAACATCCATTTCTTCTAAATCACCCTCAATAAGCCCGTTATATCCTCTTTTAATACCGTAAACCTTTATTCCCATTGAAATTGCGGTTCTTACAACAGACCTTATAGCAGCATTCATTCCCGGAGCATCGCCGCCGCTTGTAAGAACGCCAATACATTTTACTTTAGACATAATTATCACCTTTGCTACAGTTAATCTTCATTATTATTTTTATTATTTGCCTTTTATAATAATATATCAAAATTTAATTCTGTCAAGCATATTTGAAAAATTTTAACACAAAAAAACAAGAAAAGTGTCAAATTAACCGAACATTTTCCTTTTCGAGCAGGCTTTCAAACTGTTGCAACCTGCCGTTTGAAACATCGGTTTTCATATTATCAGGTGCAACAAAACTTTTTCCGTTGTCTTTGCATACTAATATCGCACGCACATTTCCGCCTTTACTTTTAAGAAGTAATTTGATGGTATTTACAATCGGGTCGTTTATTGAAGGCACGCGAAGATACAAGGTTTGTGGTGCCGCTCCGCCTGATTTAACCGAACCGTTCACTTCATTAAACTGTTCTGCAATTATTTCGGCGGCATCGCTTTCATCAGCCGATATGCGTCCTTTTATAACATATACGGTGCCTGTTTTAAGTGACGGAAGATACCTGTCAACCGCATTTCTGAACAGCAGGCACGGTGCTGTTGCAGAGTTATCCTCAATTGTTACAAAACCCAAAACAGAACCGCTTTTTGTCTGCTTTTTCTTAACATCGGTTACCATTGCAACAGCGGTTATTGCTTTACCGTCAATTTCTTCAGGGTTAGCATTTTTAAGTGCCGACAGCGTCATCGTTCTGACAGAAGCGGCATAACCTTCAAAATCTCGCATCGGATGACCCGACAGATAAAGACCTGTTATTTCCTTTTCAAAGGCAAGACGTTCCTTTTCGGGCATTTCATCAACCTGCGGCAGTTTAAACGGCTTATCCGACCCTGAGGTCATTGTGCCAAAAAGGTCGGTTTGCCCCGTGGCGGCCGATTTTTTGCGCAATTCCAACGCCGAATACAACGGGTCAATTGACTGCAGCATCTGTCTGCGGTTATCGGCAAGGCCGTCAAGCGCGCCCGATTTTACAAGACTTTCAAAGGCGCGTTTATTAAGTTCGCGCCCCCACAAACGCTCTGCAAAATCATAAACGGAATCAAAGGGTCTTACCATTCGCTCTTCGGTTATCTTTTCAACAAGAGAATCACCCAAATTTTTAATGCCGAGTAAACCGAAGCGAATGCCTTCCTGCTCCGCCGAAAAACTTGCTTTGCTTTTATTTACATTAGGCGGCAGAAGTTTTATACCGAGCCTGCCGCATTCCGCCATATACTGTATAACCTTATCTTTATTATCAATAACGCTTGTAAGCAGTGCTGCAAGATATTCGCGCGGATAGTGGCATTTTAAATATGCCGTACGGTAGGCCACAAGCGCGTAGGCAGTTGCATGGGATTTGTTAAACGCATAGGAACTGAAGGCTTCCATATCGTTGAAAATCTTTTCGGCAGTCTTTTCCGGAACGCCGTTTTTAACCGCACCGGGGCAGCCGTTTTCACCATCGTCGCCGAATATAAACGCGTGCCGTTCCCGTTTCATAACATCATGTTTTTTCTTTGACATTGCGCGGCGGACAAGGTCCGCCCTGCCGAGCGAATAGCCTGCCAACTTTCTAAACACCTGCATAACCTGTTCCTGGTATACTATACAGCCGTAGGTTTCTTTTAAAATGTCCTCTAAAAGCGGACTGTCATACTTAATCAGCGATGGGTCGTGCATACGCTTTATATAGTCGGGAATTGAATCCATAGGACCGGGGCGGTAAAGCGAAGTAAGCGCAATTAAGTCCTCAAATCTGCGCGGTTTCATTTTGCGAAGTTCCGCTTTCAGTCCCGAAGATTCAAACTGGAAGACCCCCTCGGTAGCGCCTGCCGAAAACATTTTCATTGTTTTTTCGTCATCAAGCGGTATTTTTTCAATATCAAAGTTTGGTATTGTATGCCGTATTTCCTTTTGAGCATCATCAATTACGGTAAGATTGCGCAGACCCAAGAAGTCCATTTTTAAAAGCCCGAGAGCCTCTAAATTAGTCATAGTATACTGCGATACCACAGCGCCCTCGCTTGTTGCAAGCGGTACATATTCGTCAACCCGTTTATCGGTTATAACAATACCGGCTGCGTGCTTTGATGCGTGGCGCGGCATACCCTCAAGACGCATAGCGGTGTTTATAAGTTCACGAACCATAGAATCATTTTCATAAAGTTCGCGAAGTTCGCGCGACCGTTCAAGCGCCTGTTTTATAGTAATATTTAGCTGCCGCGGAATAAGTTTTGCAACTTTATCACAGGTTGCATACGGCACCGCCATTGCCCTGCCGCTGTCTCTTACCGCTGCTCTTGCAGCCATAGTGCCGAATGTAACAATTTGTGAGACATGATCCGCGCCGTATTTTTCAACCACATAGTCAATTACCTCCTGGCGGCGAACATAACAAAAGTCAACATCGAAATCCGGCATTGATACCCTTTCGGGGTTTAGAAAGCGCTCAAAAATCAAGCCGTACTTTATCGGGTCTACTTCTGTAATACCGATACAATATGCCACTATGCTCCCTGCACCCGAACCCCTGCCCGGACCAACGGGTATTTTTTTGCGCTTTGCAAAATCAACATAATCCCAGACTATTAAATAATAGTCGGTAAATCCCATATTGTTTATAACTGAGAGTTCATATTCTATTCTGTCGCTTACATTTTGCGGAAGCGGCGAGCCATAGCGTTTTTTTGCGCCCGAATAGCACATATCGCGCAAAAATTTGCGGTGATCCTTTTCTCCAATATCAAAAACGGGGAGTTTAACCTTGCCAAACTCAAATTCAAGGTTGCACATATCGGCAATTTTATTTGAGTTTTCTATTGATTCACCCGGGAAAAGTTCTGCCATTTCGTCTCCGCTTTTAAGGTAAAATTCATTTGTAGGGAAAGAAATAGCGTTATTTTCAAGCACGGTTTTGCCCGTTTGTATACACAAAAGTATATTTTGCAGGCGCGCGTCAGATTTTTCTACATAATGCACATCATTGGTTGCAACAAGCGGTATATCGGTCTCGCGCGATATGCGCATAAGTCCTGCATTGACCTTTTGCTGTTCGGAAATGCCGTGGTCCTGCAATTCAAGATAATAATTACCATTTCCGAATATGCGGTTCATATTAACCGCATACTCTTTGGCGGCAGTATAATCGCCTGCGGTTATAGCGCGCGGAACCGCGCCTGCAAGGCAGGCTGAAAGCGCGATAAGCCCGCCCGAATGTTCTTTAAGAAGTTCCAAATCAATACGCGGTTTGGAATAAAAGCCCTCGGTAAATCCAAGTGAAACAAGTTTTATAAGGTTTTTATAACCGGTTTCATTTTTGCAAAGCAAAACCAAATGGTTATATTCAGGTCCGCGTTCACGCGATTTTTCAAACCGCGAATTCGGAGCTACATAAACCTCACAACCGATTATAGGTTTTATTCCCTCACGGCGAGCGGCATTATAAAAATCAATTGCGCCGTACATAACGCCGTGGTCGGTTATGGCAAGTGAGGTCTGGCCGAGGTTTTTAGCCGCGGCAACAAGCTCGTTTATTCTGCACGCGCCGTCAAGCAAACTGTACTCGGTATGCACATGAAGATGTGTAAACTCTCTCATTTAATGACCTCCTTGATTTTAATTATAATTCGCCGCCGTTTTCTATACTGTGCTTTTTGGCTGTTTCCACAATTTTTTTAAGCCGGTGATTCATTCCCGAACGCGTTATACTTTCGGGGTAGTTTTCGCATAGTTCGGACAAAGACATTTCGGGATTTTGCAACCTGAACCGAGCTAATCTTACAAGTTCCGCAGGCATACACTGAAGCAGCGAATGTTTTGACAAATATTCGATAGCGTTTTTCTGTTCTACCGACGCTTTAACGGTTTTAGTTAAATTGGCGGTTTCGCAATTATTTCTGCGATTAACACGATTACGCATATCCTTATATACTTCACACTCCATCAATCCAAGGGCGTAATTGGCAAGCCCGATTTTTGTAAGATAAGCCTCAATATCTGCGCTGTTTCTGAAATAGGTAACATAACCGCTCTTGCGGTGCGACACGCTCGGCTCAAGTTTATGATTTTTTAAATATTCCGCAAATTGTCTGCCCCTTTCTTCCGACGGGGTGACAAATTCCAGGTTGTATCTGCTTTGCGGATCGCTTATTACCGCGGCAGATATGAAAGCTCCGCGCAAAAAGGCGGCGGAGCAGCAATCTTTTTTTAAAATATCATTAACCGACCCGTCGGCTGACGGGTTTTTATAATAATTTACAATTTTTTCACGCGCTGTTTTACTTGTAACGGTAAGGCGGAACATTTTTCGTTTATCACCGTAATGTTCAACATTAGGCACGGTATCAAAGCAGGATTTTATCAATGAAGTCAACAACAAAATTGCCGATTCGTTTTGGGTTTTATAACATATTTCGGAAGCGGTAAATCCAGTGGCAAAAAACAGCATACCGAAACATTCGGCATAACGGCAGCAGCCTGTAACCTTGATTTTGCACAGTTCGCCTTTAAGTTCAGCCGAATAAGACATATTTTTCACCTATCCTTGCCGATATCGCGGTGTGTAATGCTGACGCAAAACTTATTTTCCGAAAGTGTATCGTAAATCATTCTTGCAAGCGCAACAGAGCGGTGTTTGCCGCCTGTACAGCCTACCGCAATTACCAATCCCGTTTTACCCTCATCACGGTACATAGGTACCGCAACCTTTATAAAATCAAGCATTTTATCAACAAACCGTTTGGAATTTTCAGAGTTCATCACATAATCCACAATCTGTTTATCTACACCTGTAAGTTCCTTTAATTCGGGTACATAAAACGGATTCGGCAAACATCTTGCATCAAAAATCAAATCGGCTTCAAGCGGTATGCCGTATTTAAAGCCGAAGGACATACACTGTATAGTCATTGTTGAATTAAGATCATTTAAAAACAATGACGAAATACGCTGTTTAAGTACGGAAGTTTTTGTGTATGAAGTATCAAGCAGATAGTCGGCACGGCTGCGCACGCCCGACATAATCATTCGTTCCTTTTTTATTGCCTCGGCAACGCTTATACCGTCCGCCAACGGGTGGCTTCTTCTCGTTTCTTTATACCTGTGCAGCAAACAGTCATCCGATGCGTCCAAAAACAGTATCTTATACGGTATACCGTCGCCTTGCAGTTTGCTCAAAACACTTTCAAGTTCATTAAATCCGTTACCTGCGCGTGTATCTGTAACTATAGCCACGCGTTTAATATCGCCACTTGTTCTTTTAAGCAGTTTTGCAAAATCGTATATAAGCATCGGCGGTATATTATCAATACAATAAAAGCCGATATCTTCTAAAAAATGGGCTGCGTTCGACTTACCTGCGCCGGACATTCCGGTAATTATAACAAGTTCCATAAAATCACTTCCTGCCTAAAAAAACAACTTCCGGTTCAAGCAGGATACCTTTTTCCCGATTAACCGTTTCTCTTATATTATCTATTACTTTTATTACATCATCACAGGTTGCATTGCCGTAATTCACAACGAATCCTGCGTGTTTTTCACTTACTCCCGCTCCGCCTACGGTATAGCCTTTAAGGCCGCATTCGTCAATAAGTGCCGCGGCATATGCGCCCTGCGGCCGTTTGAAAGTGCTGCCTGCGCTCATATATTCCAGCGGTTGTTTTAACTTTCTGCGGCTTATAAAATCATCCATCATTGCTTTTATATCCGCTTTTTCGCCTTTGCAGAGTTTATAGGTTACTTGCGCTATAACCTCATCATTACCGGCATATATGCTATGCCTGTAAGAAAAGCCAAATTCACCCTTACGGCGGACAACAGTGCTGCCGTCGGGTTTAAGTGAAATAACGCTTTCAACCGCATTTGCCGTTTCGGAAATATAGGCACCGGCATTCATATAAACCGCTCCGCCGACCGAAGCAGGTATTCCCCAGGCAAATTCAAGCCCTGTAAGTCCGTTTTCCAAGGCTGTTTTGCAGACCGAAGAAAGTTTTTCACCTGCAAAGGCGGTTATACGCTCACCTTCGCACTGTATACTGTTCCCCTGTCCGCACAGGCGCAGGATCGCTCCCCTCACACCGCTGTCTGAAACCAAAAGGTTAGACCCGTTTCCGATAACGGTATACGGATAATCCAATTTGTTTAAAAAGCACAGTGTGTTACTTAAAGAGGTAACATCGGATATGTTTATAAGTATATCCGCATTGCCGCCTATACCGAAAGTTGTATACTTAGCCAATGTGGCGTTAATTAGATAAGGTATATTTTCACTTTCTAAAAAGTCGCATATCACCTTTAATTCCGTCAATCGTAATCACTCCGATTTTGAATTATAGAGTTTAAACAGGAAGGCAGCACCTATTATGCCTGCATCGTTTCCGAGTTGGGCGGTTTTTAATTGTGTTTGGTTTTCAAGCCCCGTTGTATACACTTCGTGGTTGATATATTCCCTCATAGGGGCAAGTAATGTTTCCTTTTCGTTTGAAATTCCGCCGCCGATGCAGAGAATTTCCGGTTGGAAAATATTTATTACATTGGTAACGCCGCAGGCTATATACTCAATATATCGGTCAACAACTTCCTTGCCTGCCTTATCACCTGCGCGCATAGCGTCAAACGCTGTTCTACCGCTGGTTTTGTTTATATCGCCGTCTGTCAGTTCCCACATTTTACTGTTGGGACATTCGTTCATCTTTTCTTTAGTTTGTCTTATAAGCGCGGTAGCGGAAGCGTACGCTTCAAAGCATCCGTTCCTGCCGCAGGTGCAGGGTTCTCCGTCCATTTTAATTACCATATGACCGAGTTCGGCACCGCCGTAATTATGACCGACAAGCATCTTACCGTCGATAATTACGCCGCCTCCTACACCTGTACCGAGCGTTATTGCAATAAAGCTGTTAGTACCGCGCCCTGCGCCTGCAAGCATTTCGCCGTATGCAGCAGCGTTAGCGTCATTCTCTGTAAACACTTTTATATTTTCCAATTTATCTTCAAGCATATCCCTTATATGCAGGTCCTTAAATTTAAGGTTGTTGGCTCTTGCGATAACACCTGTATGCGGATTAACACTGCCCGGTGAGCCGACACCTATATATTCTACATCAGCAAGGGTCAAGCCTGCATTCTGAACCGCAGTTCTTACAGTTTTTGCAATATCTTCAACAATTTCGTCACTGTGTCTTGCAGAATTGGTTTTTGTATTTGCCTTTGCGACTATGTTATAGTTTTCATTAACTACGCCAACCGCAATGTTTGTTCCGCCGAGATCTACACCTACATAATACATTATTTTATCTCTCCTAATAATTTATTTTTAATAATAGTTATTCCAATCTTCGTCATTACGCTCGCTGTCCTCCGACGCGGCGCCGAGTTCAAGCCGTTTAAGCAGTTCGTTTGCGGCGTTGTAGCCAAGTTTTTTCTGGCGGTTATTCATTGCCGCAACCTCAATAATTACCGCAAGGTTACGCCCCGGTTTAACGGGTATGGTAAGCGAGGGGATTTTAAGGCCCAAAATATCATTATTCTGTTCGTCAAGTCCCATTCTGTCATAAACTTTTGAAGCATCCCACGGTTCAAGATTTATAACAAGGTCAACCTTAGCGGTTAACTTAACAGCGCCTACACCGAATATTCTTCTGACATTTATTATGCCGATTCCGCGAAGTTCGATAAAATGACGAATATTTTCGGGCGAAGAACCCACAATTGATTTAGATGAAACCTTACGCAATTCAACAGCATCATCGGCTATCAGCCTGTGTCCCCTTTTAACAAGTTCAATTGCGGTTTCACTTTTACCCACTCCGCTTTCGCCGAGGATGAGAACGCCCTCGCCGTAAACCTCAACCAACACGCCGTGCCTTATAATTCTGGGTGCAAGGTTCAAATTAAGGTACGCAATAAGTGCTGACATAAAATCGGACGTGCCGTCCTTTGTTTTTAAAATCGGAACTTCATACTTTTGGGCAGCTTCAAGCATTACATCAGACGGAATCATATCCCTTGTTATTATAACCGCAATCGGCTTAGTTCCGAAAAAATCGTTTACCCGACGGTAATATATATCGGGTTCAAATTTCTCAAGAAAACTGTCCTCACTTCTACCGATTATCTGTATACGGTTGTTATCGTAATATTCATAATATCCGCCTAACTGCAAACCGGGACGGTTTACTTCAACATTGGATATAAGCGTTTCTTCCGCTCCGTCAGGCAGGTATGCCGTTTCAAGTGAAAATTCATTAATTATGCTTTTTAATTTTACAGAATAATTTCTTGCCATAAGCGCCTCCGATTTAAAATTTAACGGATATTTCTTTGAGAATATACATAGTTTCATAAATTATACAACAAATTCGGGGAAAAATAAAGTGTTAATTAGCACAGCATAACGATTTTATCAAGATTTTTTTACGGTTATGGCAGGTTTTTCGGCATTATTCGATTTAAGCCCCGAACTTAGAGCAACTTCCCCGTTTGAAGAAATAAATATAGCTTCGGTGTTTTTTATGTTTTCTACCGCTTTCAGCCCTTCATCTTTACCGAGCAAAAAGAGTGATGTTGAAAGGCAGTCGGCGTCCGCCGAATTTTTTGATATAACCGTAACGCTGTCCAAACCGTTTTGAATCGGATACCCTGTTTCAAGATCAATTATATGATGATAAACAGTTCCGTTCATTTTAAAATAGCGCATATATCTTCCGCAGGTTACAA
>CAVALG010000116.1:4658-7993 GCA_963589585.1 Roseburia sp. AF12-17LB | reverse complement strand
ACAAGGGTTTGCATAATTGGTGGTTTTCAGTGTCTACTTTTACTTGACAAGTTCACATAGCGGGTGGTGTCTGTTTCGTACTTCCCTTCCTCAACCGGCTGAAGCCGTAACTAAAGAACGGCAGCCTTGCTATAAGCAAGGCTGCCGTATCTTTTAAATCAGTGTTCGTCTATAGGTAATACTGCTGTAATTGGAAATTGGTCTATAATTCTAGCGTCATACTGCAAAATAAGTATCGCATCTAATGGATTTACATTACCGTCACCGTTTACATCAGCTACAGTGAACAAGTCATCTGTTAAGTTTGCAAGTAATGAGTCATAACGCAGTACAGCCATAGCATCGCTTGCATCAATAACGCCGTCGCCGTTTACATCGCCGTAAGCGCGTCCGGTTGCCGGTATCACTTCGGTTTCAAGAACCGTACCGCAAACCGTACACTCGGTATGTTTGCTTCCGTCTGATGTTGAAGTTGCCGGAGTATCTATAATCCAATCGCTCGGTGTATGGTCGGCTTTAGCAATTGTTTTACCGGCTTCAATTACCGTTCCGCAATCCTTGCAGACTACATCGCCCGTATAACCCTCCGCGGTGCAGGTTGCAGCTTTAACACCCTTGCGTTCTGCAGCTGCGGTATGGTCTTTAAGCGGTAATTCCTTAACGTCCTTATAATCGCAGCGCGAGCAGGTTGTTGTGGTTGAGCCTTTTACCGTGCAGGTTGATTCTACTGTTACGGTTTTATAATCGTGACCGAGAGCATTTGTCGTTTCGCCGCCCGAAATGTGTGCTCCGCAATCGGCGCAAACCACTTCTTCGGTCTTACCTGCTGTAGTACAGGTTGCGGCTACTGCTGCGATTGTTTTGGTATTTTTGTGTTCGCATTCTTCGGTAGCGTCGCCGTTTTTGTACACTGCCTTAGCACTGTAAACCTTTGCTGATAAATTCACAGCGTTGTTAAGCATACCGCTTGCTATACCAAACGCCGGAGTAAACTCGCCATCTGCAAGGTCAGCGGCATTTATTACTATCGGATCTGCTACAAATGTGTACACCTCGCCGGCTGTAGGTCTGTCGTACTGAATGGAAATGTTTACAGTCACCGAATCATCACCGGGAACTATGTTATAGGTATAGATAAGATTGTTTCTGAACAAGCCGTCCAAATAACCGCCCTTAACAGCATTATAGGTGTTGCCGGTTGCACCGGTAACAGGGTTTGTCAAATTCATTGCTATAACCTTGCTTGAGCCATCCGAACCTTGTAAAACCAATTCGCATCTTGTATGTTCAGTGCTGTTCCTTACAGAGGCAACATAGACACTGTATACCACATTCTCACCATCTGCCTTAGAAACGCGGCCGATAACTGGAGCACCGGTTGCAACATGCATACCGTTATTACTTGTATAGTTCGGCGCAACGAGGGTAAACTCAGAAGGTCTATACCCGTCGGGAATATTGAATGCAGCGATTGTTGAACCGCTCATACTCAAAAATCCGATATTATTTCCGACGGAATTTACCTGATTGTTACCGTCACTGAATTGCTTAGCTACAGCGTGAGTAATAACATCGGCAGTAACGGTAGATTTATCTAATGTATCCGCAACAGCATTTGCGCCGGCGGTAGCAGTGTCTGTATATGTCCAATCATAAACAATATCGCTAGCAAGCATCGGGATTGTTTCGGTTTCTTCTTTTGAGCAAGTCGAGCAGGTATGTTTCTTAAGACCTGTTGATGTCTTGGTTGCAGGGGTTACTACCACCCATTCGCCCCAAGTATGACCTGTTGCGGGTATTGTTTCTGTTACCTTTTCGCCGCAGACTGTACAACTTCCGGTTTTTTCGCCTGCTTCTGTACAGGTTGCAGGTTTAGTCACGGTCAGTGAGGAAAACTTATGTCCGGTTGCCGGAAGTGAAACGACCGATTCATAATCACAGCGTGAGCAGGTGGTTATTTCGGAACCGGCTGCAGTACAGGTAGGCTCCACACGGTTAGTAACATATATATGTCCGAGAGCAGGTATTGCCGCACCTCCCGAAATATGCGCTCCGCAATCGGCGCAAACGATCTCTTCGGTTTTCCCGGCTTTATCACAGGTTGCAGCTACCGCCGCTTTTGTTGTTGTATTTGTATGTGTACAATCACTGTCGTCAATTTCTGTACTTGTAAACGAAATCTTTGCATTATTAACAACAGCATAGGCCTGCATACTTATTGCCCAGGTATTATATACCGAATACCCAAATCTTGCAGTAAAGTTCTCGTGCGTGGTTCCGTTATATGACTGATTTCCACAACCCGCAAACTTAACCTCACTTCCGCCATTGTATGTATAACCATCTTCGGTAATTATGAGCGGATTATAGTGAATTGTAATAACATCACCGTTATCATAATTGTAATTAATGTCAAAGGTGAGTGTGATTTTCCCGTCAATATTCTTTGCTTTGTAATCCACTGTCATCCTTTTTGAGTCATATGCAGACAGTTTCGTAGGAACAACTGATGTTGACGGAATATATCCCTTGTATGCCAATTCCTTGATGTACAATGTAAGATAAGAGTTTGACTTGTAGAGTGCAATAGTGTTGCCCGCATTGCTATCGTCTATCTCAACGCCGTTGTAAGATACACCTGTAATCTTTGATTTATTTGAAATAAGGAATCGGTTCGTTGTTGAAATACCTGTGTTAGCAATACCGTCAACAGCGGCAGAGGCAGCAGTATATATCAAAGTTCCGCCAAGGGAACCATCACTGCCCAATCCGACCGAGAAGTTGTAATATCCATTATCATCCGATGCTAATACAACACCCGGCAAAATAGGGCCGGTGATTGTTTCGCGGTTTGTTGGATAGTACCCACCGTTCATATTAAATGTAGTCGGCAATTTATCATCAACATCGTTTAAGGCTATTCCCTGCACTTTATTTGTAATTCTGTAATTGCTTTCTTTAACATATGTGTAAAAGCCAAGCCGAGCGGCACCGTCATAATTTAACATTGTGCCATCATATGTGCCGAAATTTGCTGAGCCGTTAAAAACAGTTGAATTTGATTTGGTGCTGTAATAATCACTCAAACCTGTGTCGGCACTGTCGTAATTATAATTGCGTACAGTTGAACCGTTGCCTAATGACGCATTATTGACAACAGCATATCCGTATGATGTGGAATTGCCTATTGTATAGTAAGAATACCCGAATCTCTGACGGAATTCACTGTGTGTAGCGGTACTTGCGTTGTAATCCGAACAAGAATAATCCGTTAAGCCTTCACCGTTAAAGTTATAACCTGTTGAATTGATTATAAACGGCACCATATTAAAGGT
>CAVALG010000116.1:0-4648 GCA_963589585.1 Roseburia sp. AF12-17LB | reverse complement strand
CCGTTATCAAACTTGAAGTTGAAAGCATAATTTAGTGTAATGGTATCACCCGAAACGGTTGCGTTATAATCAACAGTTATTCTTGCGTAATCCTCCGGTGTAAACGAATCTGGTACAACATCTGCTGTATTTGTTACTCCGGCAGCCGCAAGAGCATTAATATGTTCACCGATTCTACCCTGCGAAGCGTAATTGGAGCCTGCAGAAACAGCAGAAAGCGGGACATTTTTTCCGTTATAAGATACGCTTGAGTATTTAGGTGTTCTTAAAACAAAAAGTCGATCCGACGTATTGCTTGAAGCCTTAATATTTAATGTTCCGTTTGACGCAGTTGAACCTTTAGGTGAATAAAGGAATACCGCGCCGGTTTTTCCGCTTGAAGAAAAAGAAGGATAATATGAATAGTATCCCGACTCATCCTCTGCCAATACTATACCCGGCAACGGCGAGCTGACTGTGCCTGTCAATTCGGCATCAATATCGAATCCGCCGTTCAGTTTGAACGCCTTAGGAGCAATAGCATTACCGTCGGCATCCGATAAATTGTTTATAACAACTGCCTGAGTATTGTTTGCCGGTCTGTATTTTGAAGTGTTATTGTTTTCTCCATACAAACTAAAAGCAAGTTTTTTGCGAAGATCGTAACTTAAATAATCGGTATCGTATTTGCCAAAGTAATCTCTGCTTATAACAAAGGTTGACATCGACATTGTCTTATCATAATCCGCTCTGCCGTCGTCCCCTCTGTAATTCCAAGAATAGTTTCCATCCTCAAGTTTAGGAATAACTTCGGATATAACATCTTTACAGTTAACGCACAATTTTTCTCTTCTGCCCGCCTCAGTAGTTGTGGCAGGTTTAACAATAATCCACTCGCCGTAATTATGCCCGATTGCAGGAATGGGATTTGTTGTTTCTTCCCCGCAAACCGTGCAAACGCCGGTTTCAACGCCGTCCTCGGTACAAGTTGCCGGTTTAGTTATTGTAGAAGATTCAAATTTATGTCCCGCTGCTTTTACAGTAACAACGGTTTTATATGTACAACGCGAGCAGGTAGTGGTAATAGAGCCGTCTACGGTGCAGGTTGCAGGAACAGTAACGACCTGTTCATCGTGACCAAGCGGAGGACCCATCAGAGTTTTTTCAACCTTACCGCATTTAGTGCAGGTTGAAATGCTGTAAACGCCTTCGGTACAGGTTGCCGAAGTCACAGTAGTATTAAATGTGTGACTGCATTCTGCAACATTTGTGTATACCAAATCTTCGTAGAAGATACCTTTTTCATCATCTTTAGTTACAAGGGTGTTCAATATACAAGTCGGGCTTGCACATTTATACTTTTTATAGCCGAGTTTTACTGTATCGCCGTCATATACCTTTGTTTCAACTAAAGTCCTGTTGGTGTGGGGACAAAATGTGTATTCTGAAAGTTCGGGCTTTTCGCCTGACTGTAGATACTCTGCCATTTTAGTTCCGGCTTCCTCACCGAAAATATTATAGCAGTATTGCTTAAAGTGGTAACCCAGCGCATCTCTGTATTCGTAGCCGTTAAAATATTTTAAAAGATCGCATACCATTACATAATCGTCATTCAAAGCGCACATATTGCGTTGAACCTGCTGCAAATTTCTGTTTAAGCCATATTCGGCAGCGCATGCAGAATTAACCTTGCATTGGAAACCTATGTTCATAACAAAAGCTTTGGAAACACCGCAATCTGATTTTAATCCGTTAAATAACAAATCAAAATGTTTAATATAGTTGCCGGTGTCATTAATATCGCTTTCGCCCTGACACCATGCCAAATACACATTTCCGAGTTTTTTGGAACTATCAGCATTAACAGCATCAACTGCTGCGTTAAGTTTTGATTTAAGGGCAGAATAATAATCCGCAGCGTCTCC
Organism: Roseburia sp. AF12-17LB; assembly: GCA_963589585.1. Classification (GTDB taxonomy): domain Bacteria; phylum Bacillota; class Clostridia; order Oscillospirales; family Acutalibacteraceae; genus CAVALG01. Next base: position 2,744 of record CAVALG010000116.1, on the reverse strand, counting down.
CGGTGTGAATTTTATTATAGGAGCGCCGCTATAAGCACCGTTCACGGCTACTATCGGGCGTCCTGTTTTTTCATAATACGCTTTACATCAAGCAAGAACAGGACCGACAGCACCGGCTGTTGTCTTTTCCTTATAATACAGCGGTGCCTCATTAAGATTTGTGATTGTTTTTGCAGTCGGGTTGTACTGATATGCAGTTCCCGGCTCAATCACAACAGGTGCATCTGTAGATTTACCTATACCATCCATATTAGACTGACCGCTGAACAAAACCACATCAACGGTTTGCACAGTTTCGGCAGCCGATGCATTGCCGAAAGGCAGAGCAAACAGGCTTAAAACTATGCACATCGTCAAAATTAACGATGCAAGTTTTTTAACATTTTTCCTCATATATTACACCTCAGAACCTCGATATGCAAACGCAATGTGTTAAAAAGTTACAAATCAGCGTCGCATACCGTATAATTTGTGACTATATTATACAACCTAAAATTGAAAAAGTAAATAAAAATATTGCTAATTGTGTACTATTTTTTAAAAATTTAAAAATTTTATGCCCGTGTTATGCTTGTATTTTCAAATTTATGTCAAAATTTGCACTTTATAAAATTCAAACAAATATCAGTTGACTATTGCAGCTCGTTGAATTATACTTATATTATTAAATAATTTTAAGGAAGGAAGCACACAATATGCGCAACGTATTTTTAAAATCTATTGCGGTTTTATCTGTAATTGCAATTTCATTATCATTTTCGGCGTGCAAAAAGGACAAGCAGTCGAAAAAGGATAATAAGCCAAAAACATCTTCCGCTTCTTCGGCAAGTTCCGATTCTTCTAATAATTCATCGTCAGATGAAAACGGAGCTGCGCAAAGCGCGAACAGTCAAAGTACGACTTCAAACAAAACAACAACCGAAACTAACAGTTCCGGCAGCAGTCAGACGCCCGATAATTCAAATTCATCATCACAGGCAAGCAGTTCATCGTCATCATCTTCTTCATCAAGCAATCCTTACGACTCTTCCCTGCCCTATATTGAATTGCCGCCGGATATATTCTAATGTAATCGTCAGCATTAAAAGCTCTAAAAGTTCTCACGGAGGTTTACAATGGAAAAAATTTTGGTTTTGGATTTTGGCGGACAGTACAATCAGTTAATCGCTCGCCGCGTAAGAGACAATAATGTTTACGCTGAAATTCTACCCTATACTACGCCGCTTGAAACAATTAAAAGCAACGGTTATAAGGGTATTATATTCACAGGCGGTCCGAACAGCGTGTATGACCCTGCGTCACCGCATTATACAAAAGATATTCTTGATTTGGGCATTCCCATACTCGGTATTTGCTACGGCTGCCAGCTTATCGCCTGGATGTGCGGCGGCAAGGTAGCAACCGCGCCTGTATCGGAATACGGTAAAATTGAAATAAGTGCAAGCGACAGTTTGCTTTTTAAAGCAATACCAAAAAAAAGCGTAGTTTGGATGAGCCATACCGATTATATTTCAGAGCCGCCCGCGGGGTTTAAAATCACCGCAAAAAGTAACGATTGCCCCTGTGCCGCTATGGAAAACAAAGATAAAAACATTTACGCCGTGCAATTTCACCCCGAGGTTACACATTCGCAGTTCGGCAAAGAGATGTTACATAACTTCCTTTATGAAATCTGCGGCTGCTCGGGCGATTGGGTAATGGATGATTTTATTGATAAAACCGTTGCGCAGTTAAGAGAACAAATCGGCAATAAAAAAGTAATTTTAGGACTTTCGGGCGGTGTTGACTCCTCGGTTGCCGCAGGGCTTTTATCCCGTGCCGTAGGCAAACAGTTGACCTGCGTTTTTGTTGACCAAGGCCTTATGCGTAAGGATGAAGGTGATTTTGTTGAAAATACCTTTACCACCCTTTTTGATATGAACTTTGTGCGCGTGAATTGCCAAGAACATTTTCTTGCCAAACTAAAAGGAGTTACCGACCCGGAAGAAAAACGAAAAATTATCGGTACCGAATTTTTCAATGTTTTTTGGGATGAAATCAGAAAAGAGAATGACGACGGTTTCTTCGCACAGGGTACAATTTACCCCGACTGTATTGAATCCGGAAAAGGCGACGCCGCTGTTATAAAGACACATCATAATAAGGTTAAAATGCCCGATGATGTAAAATTTGCAGGCATAATCGAACCGCTTTGCGAACTGTTTAAAGACGAAGTCCGCGCCGTAGGCGAAAAATTGGGCATACCCCACGAACTGGTCTGGCGTCAACCCTTCCCCGGCCCCGGGCTCGGCGTTCGTATAATCGGTGAAATAACAGCCGAAAAAGTTAAAATATTGCAGGAAGCCGACGCTATTTTCCGCGAGGAAATGGCAGCAACGGGATATGAAAAGAATTTAAGCCAATTTTTTGCGGTTTTGCCGGATGTTAAAACCGTCGGTGTAATGGGCGACCACCGAACATATGATCATCTGATTGCATTGCGCGCCGTTACAACCGACAACTTTATGACTGCGGATTGGGCGCAGATACCCTATGACCTTCTAGCAAAGGTTTCAAACCGCATCACCAACGAGGTAGACCATGTAAACCGAGTAGTTTATGATATAACCTCAAAGCCACCCGGAACGGTGGAGTGGGAATAATGTACGAAACGACGCAAACCTGCATAAACACTGGGTTTTAGGCTCTTAAATTCCCGATTTGATAGCAAAATGATAGCAAACTGTAAAACGGCTTTATTCTAA
>CAVALG010000115.1:0-2165 GCA_963589585.1 Roseburia sp. AF12-17LB | reverse complement strand
AGGTAGATACATAGTGGTTTTCTATGTGTCTACCTTTATTTTACTATTGCACTGACGGGGGAGGTGGCTTTGCCGTAGGCAAAGACGGAGGGAGAGAAAAAGCCAACGGAAAATGCTGTTTTTCGTCTGTTGTTAATCTTAAATATGGTAACGGTAGTTTTAACAACGGACAGTAAATATTGCTTATAGTCAGTCTTTCTTCTCTCCCGCTGTCAAAAATCGAAGATTTTTAACAGCGTCTCGGCTGCCGCCTCGGTCGGTGCTTCTGCTTCGCTTCAGGTGTCCACCGGATACCCGCACCCTCGTCAGATGGAGCCAAGGGGACTGAGCAATTGAAATAATCAGTCAGAACCCAAGCATACTTTTCCGATACGCATAAGACTGCCGCAGGCGATAGCCGCCTGCGGCAGTTCTTGATATTAGGCTGTAGATGCCGAACTTTATTTATTTGTTATTAAATTATTTCTCGATTGCATCGGTGCGGTAGATGAATTTAACCTGACCGTCCATTTCGTCCGAAAGGCCCGAGAAGGATTTATAATCTTTTGAAACATCGGCGGTTGCCTTAACACGGGTGTACAAGCCTTTAAGGTCGCCGTTTACTGCGTCAAGCAGTTTGCTTACGCCTTTTTCGTTGAACTCTTTAAGTCCGTCCGACAGTTTCATTGAGCCGTCGCGAAGTTCGGTAATTCCCGAAGTCAGCGCAGGCGCGCCGTTCTGCATAGTTAAAATGCCGTCATAAAGCTGTTTTGTGGCGTCTGTCAATGCCGAAGTTCCTGCTTTAAGTTGGTTTGCGCCGCCCGTAAGTTTATTTGCACCCTCTTTTGCCGCGTCTACGCCTTCGGTGTATTCACCGAGACCCGAATAGAATTCGTTGTAAGAATCAAGTTGCTTAACAGCGGTTTCAATCTGCGGTTTAACTGTTTCGGTTGCAAGTTTAAGCAAAAGTCCGTTAATTGCAGCCTGACCCTGTGCGGTGGCAGCGGTTGCAGACGCGTCCGAAAGTGCTTTTGCGTCAGCTGCAAATGAGGCGTATTTTACGGGGTCGCTTGCGTACATAGTAGCGTGGGTAAGCGTTACGGTTATTTCAGCCATAGCGGCGTCTTGGGTTTTGCCTGCCGCAAGTTTTTCATACAGCATAAATTCAACTGCCGGGTAATATTGCTGCGGAACATTAAGCGCTGCAAGTTTTTCTTCAACCGATGCGCGCGCAACCGTTATAAGCTGTGTTTTTTCGGCGTCTGTCGGGTTCTTAATAAGTCCCTCAAGTACCGTTTTGTAGTTTTCTACGGTAAGCGCTTCGTCTGTTGTTATGCTGTTTTCTTTAAGGGTTTGCGAAACGGTTGCAAGCAGTGTGTCAAATACCTGTTTTGCGCCTGCGTTCAGTTTATCGTTATTGTTTGAAAGTTTTGTAAGTCCGTCAAGCAATTCTTTTGAACCGCTTGCAAGCGAGCCTGCGCCGCCGTCGAGCGTTGCTGTACCGTCTTTAATCTGTTTAGCACCGTCGGCAAGTTTGTTTATGCCCGAAACGAGTTCACCCGATTTGTCAAGCAGTGTGCAAAGTCCGCCATAGAGTTTGCTTGAACCGTCAAGCAGCTGCTGCATTGCCGAACCGAGTTGGTTAAGCGACGCTGTAAGTTCATCGGCAGAGCCGACATTGCTGAGGTCGATTTTATTAAATATCTCATTGGTTGCAAGGGTTATGGTGTTGCCCATCTCAAAATCTTTAACATCTGCTGTTATTTCAATATATGACGGAATTTCAAATTTATCCGCGCTTACATTCAAGTTCTCCTGAAGTCCGGGGAATGCGATACCCGCAACCGCTATACGGTCGCCGTCATTAATAAGCTTACCGTTTGTAACATCAACATTTGTGAAAACATCGTTATCAAGCAGCAATCCTGTAAGCATAGCGAACGGAACATAAATTTTTTCGTTTTTGCCGTCAATCGAAACAGTTTCGTATTGGTTGTTTTGGTAGTCAAATCTTATGGTAACTTTACCGCTTTTGCCTGCAAGGCTTTCGGCAGAAATGCTCTGTCCGTCCAATTTGTAAGATACGGCTATATTAACCGGCAGCTCTTTTTCAATAGTGCCGTTGCAGTAAATATCGTTACCCTCGGCGTCCCAGACCTTCATATTGTCGCCGTTCATTGTGTAGG
>CAVALG010000114.1:0-2180 GCA_963589585.1 Roseburia sp. AF12-17LB | reverse complement strand
CGCTCGGTGCGGCAATGTCGCTTGTTCTTATGGTATTTATACTTATAAGTATGACAATTATGAACCGCTTTACAGACGGAAACGACGGGAGCGTGATTGTATGAAAACACTGCGAAGAATTTTTATAGGCTTAATGCTTGTTTTTATGTATGCGCCCCTGCTTGTAATGATGCTTTTTTCGTTTAACAGTTCAAAAAGCACTGCCGTATTTGCAGGATTTTCGCTTAAATGGTATCAGCAGTTGATGTACGACAGCGAATCGATTGCCGCTTTGCAGAACACACTTATCCTTGCAATACTTTCGGCAGTTATCGCAACCGTACTGGGAACGCTGGCTGCGGTCGGTATTTACAAAATGAAAAAAGGCATTGCAAAACGAACAGTCACCGCCGTTACAAACATACCTATGATGGCGCCGGATATTGTAACCGGTGTTTCGCTTATGCTTTTGTTTGTATTTTTTGCACAGTTGATAGGCTCAAAAAATGCTTTAAGTTTTTGGACAATACTTTTTGCGCATATTACATTTAATCTGCCTTATGTAATTTTAAATGTAACGCCGAAGTTAAGGCAAACGGGCACCCAACTGTCGGAAGCCGCCGAAGATTTGGGCTGCACACCGATAAAGGCGTTTTTTAAGGTAACTTTGCCTGCAATTTATCCCGGCGTTTTTACAGGATTTATAATGTCATTTACCCTTTCATTGGATGATTTTGTTATTAGTTATTTTACATCGGGTTCATCATTTCAAACCCTGCCGATACGAATTTTTTCAATGACCAAAAAGACGGTAAAACCGACAATGTACGCCCTTTCAACCATAATATTCATAACTGTTTTGGTGCTTTTGATACTCATAAATCTCTCCCAGAACGAAGAAAAACGATCACAGGTGCGTACAAAACTTATGCGTGCTTTATCTATAACTGTCGCCGTTGTTATTGCCGCAAGTATGGTCGGCGTTTCTGTAATCAGCCGTTCTATGAAAAACACAGGAATCAGTACCGAAAGCATATACACACGCGAACTTGCAGGCACAACACTGAATGTATACAACTGGGGTGAATATATATCCGACGGCAGCGACGATACTTTAGATGTAAACGCCGCATTTGAACGGATAACAGGCATTAAGGTTAATTACACCAACTTTGAAAGCAACGAAGAAATGTATGCCAAAATCAAAGCAGGCGGAACGCCTTACGATATTGTTATTCCCTCTGACTATATGATAGCGCGCATGGCAGACGAAAAGATGCTGCGCAAGATCGATATGTCAAAATTAGAGAACTATAAATATATTGACGACTCGTATAAAGATCTGTATTTTGACCCGAACAATGAATATTCCGTTCCCTATAATGTGGGTATGGTGGGGTTAATATACAATAAAAAAATGACAGGTACGGAAATAGATTCATGGGACGCACTGTTTGACAGCAAGTATAAAGGCAATATTCTCACCTTTAACAATCCGCGTGACGCTTTTGCCATTGCTCAATTCGATCTCGGTATTGATGTAAACACTACCGACAAAACCGAATGGGACAAAGCGGCTGACCGTTTGATTGAGCAAAACTCTGTACTGCAGGCGCGCGTTATGGACGAAGTGTTTAATAAAATGGAATCGGGAAATGCTGCGCTTGCACCGTATTATGCAGGTGACTATTACACGATGAAAGAAGTCAATCCCGACCTTGAGTTTGTTTATCCCAAAGAGGGTACAAATATATTCGTAGATTCGATATGTATACCAAACAGTTGTCAAAACTACGACGCGGCGCTTATGTATATCAATTTTCTGTTAGAACCGGATGTTGCGCTTGCAAATGCCGAATACATCTGCTACGCATCGCCTAACACATCGGTAATTAACAACGATAATTACACATACAAGGGTGACACAATACTCTACCCTCCCGAAGAGGTTAAGAAAAACACGGAATATTTCCACAACCTTGATTCTGAAACCAGAGATTACTACGAAAAACTTTGGACAAAGGTACGTCTTTCGTGAAGTATATTTAAGCGAAAAAATAGCGGCTGAATATGCGTTTTGCATATTCAGCCGTTATTATAATATAGACATAAATTTATCTTGCCATAGGGTGGTACTTTTTATAAGACGCCGTATAGCGGTTGCGCAGCACCTCTGCATATATCTTTGTTGAAGAAAGGTC
>CAVALG010000113.1:0-12234 GCA_963589585.1 Roseburia sp. AF12-17LB | reverse complement strand
GTCCGGTGGACACCTCTGCGAAGCAGAAGCACCGACCGAGGCGGCAGCCGAGACACTGGCAAAAATCTTTGATTTTTGACTGAGGGAGAGAAGAAATGCTAACTGTAGCAATATTTGCTGTCTGTTATTAAACTACCGTTACCATATTTAAGATTAACAACAAACGGTAAATTGTTCTTGTCGTTAGTCTTTTCTCTCCCTCCGTCACGGCTAAAGCCGTGACACCTCCCTCGTCAGAGGGAGGCAAGTTTCTCCTGCATACCGTAAAATTGAAAACGGACGGTAAGCCGTATTTTCCGTCTATTCTTTATCTTATTTCAATCACATCTAATGCCTAAAATCTAATTTCTAGCGTCTAAAATGCGAATGGGGTAGAAATGTGGTGGATGGGATTGCCTCAACTTTTGCAAAAAACTATGTAAACACTACTTATACAGGCAAAAAACATACGGCCGGTAACTTTATTAAAGCACTGAACCGTATGTTTTTTAAAATTTACAGTGCTTTTGTGGGAGTCACTGTTTATGCAGTTTTTTTATCATCAGAATTGGTTTCGGTTTTAAGTCCGGAATTTGCTCTTAGTATGAGCAGTGCATCCGTGCTGTCAATAACGCCGTCACCGTTAAAATCTCCTGCCACTTCCATAAGGGGAGTGATTTCTGCAAGCCCGGAGTTGGCTCTGAGTACCAGCAGCGCGTCAGTGCTGTCAACAACACCGTCGTTATTAACATCGCCAAGGGTGTATTCAAGAGCAGGTTTAACGTCAAATTCTTCTTCATATCCGCAAACTTCGCATTTATGAATTGAGTAACCGCCTTCTTTGTAAGTAGGCTCTATTACGGTTGCTTCGCCGTATTTGTGACCTGTGGCTTCAATCGTCTTTTTCTCTCTTGAAAGTTCTTCGCCGCAAACGCTGCAATATACTACGCTGTCATATGAACCGCTTTCGGTGCAGGTTGCTTCAATAAGTTTTTCCTTAACCGGCGCGCTTTCTATATGACCGGTTGCCTGTATTTCTTTGTATGTTGTGTAGCCGCAACCCTCGCGCATACATTCATCATACGCTTCCCAGCCTGTTTCAGTGCAGGTAGCCGCTTTAGCATCGGTGTGCTTTAAATCGTGACCCAAAGCGTCAATGGTTTTCTGTTCTCTTGTAAGTTCATCGTTGCAGACTTTGCAGTAAACAACGCTGTCGTATGAGCCGTTTTCGGTACAGGTAGGCTCAACGCGGTTTTCTTCAACGGCTTCGTCGGGTGTATGACCGAGAGCGTCGGTAATATTACCTTTAATATCTTTGCCGCAGGTTTCACATTTGTAGGTTGTGTATCCCTGTTCGGTACAGGTGGGGTCTGTAACCGCTGCGTTTTCGGCAGATATTTTATGAACAGAAAAACTGTTTGAAGTTGATTCAAAGGGAACCTTGTGCAATTCGTCAGTTCCGTTTTCATTTTTTCCCATTGCCATACAACTGCCGCCTTGACCTTGGAATAAAAGGGTTTCAATGGTTACATTATCGTTGCACACATTTTCCTTAACGGTGAATGTAGCTTCCGCAAACACACCGGTTTCAGCCGATACGTTCGGGTAATTTTCGGAATAGAACTGCAAATAGTTTGTTCCATCTTTGAGTTTTACTGATTTAAAGGATTCGGTTTTTGCGTTAAAAAGATTAAGTGATTTACAGTCATTAAACTCCAAAATGCTGTTATCGTACATAATCATCAATTTCAAACTTGTTATACCGGTATTTTGAGCGGCACTGAACTTTACCGTTATCTCTTCCCCGGGGGTGTATATAATTGGGGAAACAGAAAGGGTGGAGGCGGTGGTCACAGCCTCCGTCTCCACCTTAAAAAGTTCGGTACTAACCGCATCATCGGCTGAAACAACCGATGACGCAGTAACGATCAGTGCTATTGTCAAAAAAACCGAAGCGATTTTTTTGAATAACATTATTTATACCTCCGGTGTTAGTCCTGTGCCGGCGCATTTGGGTCAACAATTATATCAAGATATTCATTGTTGCCTACAATGGCTTTACGCAAAAGGTCAAGGTCTTCAAATGTAATGTAGCCGTCTTTGTTTAAGTCAAATTTAGCAATATATTCTGTGTCTAAATCAGCAGTTTCAAGATATTTGCTCAATTCAAGAACATCGGCCGTGGTAAAGAATCCATCGCCGTTTGAATCACCGAGTTTTTCAACTGTAACGGTACCGGTTACAAATTCTGAAGCGATATCATATTTTTCTTCAAGCGCAGCGTCTTTTAATCCGCCCGTTACAGCGCTGTCAAGACCTTCTTTTATTGTGCCGAGTACGAAATCGTAATTACCGGCGTCTATTTTTTGACCTACTTGGAATGTGAGGGTTGTTAAGAGGTTTCCGGTTCCTGTAAAGGTATAGCCGGTAACTTCTTTATCCATATCACACTGGATGATAATGTAGCCGTTGTCATTTGCTATTTTTTCCGGAGTGTAGGTGAAGTGCGGGAATAAACTACCGGTTTCGGGAGCCTCTGTGTATTTAAAGGCTGTATTGTCATAGCTGATCTTAAGGTCAGCGCCGAACATTTGAGCAATTGCCTCAAGCTCTCTTGTGTCGAGTTCATCTTTAAGAACATCAAAGTAAACTTTAACCTTTATATAACCCGAGTTTACAGCGGTTGCAGCACCGTTTACACCTTCAATTACGGTGTAGAATCTGATGCTCTGGCGCAATGCAGGGATAAAATCTGCACCGCCGGTAAATTTGCCGCAAACTTTGCACCTTGTACCTGCTGTATTACCAGAAGTTGTGTATGTGGGAAGAACTTCGGCAACTTCTTCGTTGTCGTGGCCGGTTGCAGGGATAGCAAGTTCTTCATCACTTACCTGCTCGGTTGCGTATTCTCCGGCGTTAAGCGCAAATTTGCCTTCACACTTAGCGCATTCCAAATGCTCTTTTGTGCCTGTTTCTTCGCATTTAGGTGCTACTTCGGCAACAAGTTTGAATTCATGACCTATAGGATTCAAAATTGTTGAAACTGTTTTGTCGCAGCCTTTGTTATCGCAGGTTTTAATTATATAGCCTTCTTCGGTGCAGGTTGCATCTTTTATGGTTTCTCTGAAATTGTGACCTGTGGGAGGAAGAATAATCTTGTCTTTTGCAACTTCATATTTGCCGTTTGCATCGCCGTAATTACCGCAAACCGAGCACTCTGTGTGAGCCTTGTAACCGCTTTCTTCGCAGGTGGCCTCTTTTGCCTGTATAGTTTCACCAAATGTGTGTTTGATTTTCTTAATAACTTTGCCCTTGGAAAGTGTTTCATTACAAACGCGGCAAACAATATCTCCGGTGCTTCCGTCTGCGGTGCAGGTGGGTGCTTTATAACCGGCGTTTACAGGTTTGTGGCCTAAAGCCTTAACTACGGTATCTTCTTTTGATACTTCATTCATTACGGGTTCATCGGCTGTTGTATCTTCTACAAAGTATTTGTTGCAGCGTACGCATTCTTTGTATTCAATACTGCCATCTTCGGTGCAGGTTGCATCGGTTGCTTCGTGTGATAGATAATTGTGACCTAAAGCCGGAAGCACTTCTGTCTTAGGAGTAAAGTAGGTGCAGGCTTCATTTTCACATTTAAACTCTCTTTTGCCGTCTTCCGTGCAGGTAGGTTCAACTGTTGTAACTTTAAGGTTATGGTCTTCTACATCACGAACTACCTTCGGATTAGCAGGGTCTTCTTTTCCGCAGCGGCTGCAAACGGTATAAGAATAATATCCCGGTTCAACACAGGTAGGTGCCTTTTCTTCAATTACTCTGTCAAATTTATGGCCTAAAGCTTCTACGATATCATCTTTTTTTGTTTCGTTACAGCCACTGTTTTTACATTTGTATTCGGTATAGCCATCTGTTTCACACTTTGCTTCAACAGTCCTGTTAACAACAAAATTGTGTCCCGTTTTCGGAATTACCAAATCTGCTTCGGTAGTTCCTATAAGAACTCCGTTTTCATCAAGGAATGCTTTGCAGAATTTGCACTGCTGGTATGGCTTTTTACCATCGGTTGTACAGGTTACTTTTACGCCGCCGCGCATACCTTTGGTTGAGCCGCCTACTATATCATCCTTGTCTCCGATGTGGTTGCCGGTTGCAGGCAGTGTTACAACAACGTTGCCGTCGCAGCCTTCCATCGGGCACTTATATGTGGTGTAACCGTCGGCTATGCAGGTCGGCATTTCGGTTGTCAGCGCCTGCTTAGGAAGTTCCGATTCCTTTACTTTATGGACGACCTTGCCGTTGCACTCATACACATTTTCTGCGGCAGTGTCAGCGGCAAATGACGGCAATACTGTTTGTGCAACAAGCATTGCAACCACAAGTAACGCAACAAACGCTTTGCTTTTGATTTTGTTCATTTGTGTTTTCCTCCTGATAAAAAATATTTTTTGTTCGGGACTTTTAATATCAGCAATCAGGAATGGTAATAAAAGTGACCGCCGATAATGCCGCGTTATACCCGATAGGAACAAATCGACCCCACAAATTGCCGCCTGTTCTTTTGCTTTTCCCGATTTTATCGGGCTGCCGCGTCGGTCGGTATTTCTGCGCTTTTCACAGCGCAACCGTCTCGGCTGACGCATTGGATACAGAGTGACTTTTGAAGGAACCGACTTGGCCCTATCAGGTCTAACACTTAATTGATCCCCGTGTTATATATAAGAACAACAAAAATGTCAAAAAGTATACCTTTTGACATCTGCTCTTTTACATTTTTGAGTTTTTATTCCTGTATTCATTAAACCATCGGTAAAAAGTGGACTTACTGACATTGCAAAGTTTTGCGGCTCGGTCTAAGTTTATGCCGCCGCTGCGCCATTCTGTAACTGTTTTCTCAAAATTTTTAGGCACTTTCTTTTTAGGTCTGCCGAACTTAACACCGTTTAATTTCGCGGCGGCAATTCCCTGTGCCTGCCGCTTTTTTATGTTCTCACGCTCGCTTTGTGCAACAAAAGATAATATCTGCAAAACCAAATCGGCAATAAATGTACCCATAAGGTCCTTGCCGCGGCGCGTGTCAAGCAGCGGCATATCGGTAACGCATATGTCAACGCCCATATTTTTAGTAAGCAGTTGCCACTGCTTTTGTATCTCGGCATAATTCCTGCCAAGTCGGTCAATACTTATAATGTATAACAGGTCGCCGCTTTTCAGCCGCTTTATTAGTTTTTTGTATTGCGGCCGTTCAAAGTCTTTGCCTGATTGCTTGTCGGTAAATATGTTTTCTTTTTTTATACCCAGCTCGGTAAGTTCGTTAACCTGTCTGATTTCGTTTTGGTCTACGCTTGAAACCCGTGTGTACCCGTAAATATTCATTTTCATTCCCCACATTTAAAAGTATATATTATTTTACTCTGTTTAAGGGGAGTATCAAAGTCAGTTTGAGGTAGGATAGGGCATTGTTGCCAAAAAAACGGGCAGTTTGAGACTTTTTTATAAAAGCCTTAAACCGTCCGTTCACACTTACCTATATAATACGGTATTATTGTACCGCTGATAAAACACATATACTAAATGTATATTTTATTAAAATATCCGCACAAATTTAAATTAGGGGTTGACAAATTGAAAAAAAACAATATAATAGTATTGTTGACCAATTTAATAGAGATTGAGGAATGGTGTAACGGTAGCACGACAGACTCTGACTCTGTTTGTTGGGGTTCGAATCCCTATTCCTCAGCCAAAAAAATCCACCCGCTTTGGGGTGGATTTTTTATTGTTTAAAAAACTTTTCGGTTTCGGGGCGCAGCTTTATTGAAATTATGTGTGCTGCGGTAACAAGCAACGCATCTTTAAATAAGTACGGCAGACTCACAAGGGCAAACGAACGCCAAATGCCTGCTGCGGAATATACGGCGTACCACGCAGCACCGAGTAAATGGCACAAAAGCAGCCCTGCAGCTGCAAGCAAAACCTTTATTGCAGGCTTACGGTAGGCAGACAAGGCGCAAAAAAGACTTAAAAGCAAAAATCCGTAAATAAACCCTGCAGTAGGACCTGTCAGCGAGGCAATACCTCCGCCACCTGAAAAAACAGGAACTCCGAGCGCACCGATAATTATGTATACCGCCGTACTTAGCAGTGCATATACGGGCGGCAGGCAACAGCCGCACAGCGAAACCGCAAAAATTTGTAATGTCAGCGGAACGCCCGAAGGCATTGTTATGCGAAACAGTGAAATGACTGCCGTTGCGGCGGTAAAAAGAGCCGTTACCGTTATTGCTTTTATGTTTGACCTTTTCATACGCTACCCCTTATCAGAACCAAAATTGCTTTGTTTGTTCTTTCCGATCGTATCTGCCCGAAAATCGTAATCACCTGTTTTTAACGCCGTTAAGTATATCACTTTTTATGCAATAAATCAAGGGAATTTTATAGCAGTTTTGATTCAAACAGGTCAATTTCATTTTTTACCTAACCTATCGGCAGCCTTATCCGCCATATCGCCGCCAAAGGACACAATAAAGGTCAGGGTTGTGGTTTTCAGCGCAGCGCGGCATATGCTTTCTCCAAATATTCGGGTGGTTGACTGATAATCGGATGCAATGAAATAGGCAAGCGATATTACAAGCAAGGCAAGCGCGGTTATGAGTCCGATTTTAAGCACTGTAAAGTATGTTTTTTTAAGTTTAAGTCCGTGCATATGTTTTGCTCCTTGTATTAGATTTTAGACACCGGACACCCGCTCCATCGTCAGAGGGAGCCAAGGAGGGCTGGACAGCCGACAGCCCACCGTCTATCAGCAGTCTACCGTTACCATAGTCTAAAATCTAAAGTCTAACTTCCGGTTTGCGTCGGTAATTCCTCGGCAGGCAAAAAATTCGCTTACCGAAACTATGAGGATATTTTGTTACTATCAATATACCTTTAATTTATGTACATTTCAATTCAAAAATTTTGGATAAAAAGGTCGGAATATACTTAAAAAGATAATTTTGTGATTATTTTTCACATTTTCTATTGACAATTAAGGTATATTGAGTTATACTTTTGAAATGTGAATTTAATTCACATTTTCACTTTTTGAGAGGGGTAAGGAAGATGAAAAAACACAACTATCATTATGCAGTAATATGCGAAGATGATTTGTTGCCCGACAAAGGTATCAAACACTACGGAGTTATTGCAGAAAACGGAAACGGCGACATTGCAGAAGTAGTGCACGGCATTACAACCAAGCGCGAATTTGCAGAACGCATAGCCGAAAGTTGTGAAATCGGCTCGCTGTCTCCGCGACAGTTGAGAGAGGTTATTGAAGATTTGTTAGCGGATCTCTGATAGCCACAAAACGCAGGAATTGCCGAACCGCAAGCGCACAGCGGTTCGGCAATTCTTATTTATTTATAATGTAAAATCAAGTATTTGAAACTTACCGTCATCGGTAACGGAAAACGCCTGCGGCTCTTGGTCGCAAAACCCTACGCGCCGTATTTCAATGTAAGATTTAAATATGCCCAGCATAAGTATAATAATCGCAGTAAACACTACCGCTGAATATGCAAAGGCGGTAAAAAAAGCGTCCTTATCTTTTTTTGAAAATTTTTTCATTTTAAGTCCTCATTTTATATAATCATTTAAAAACACTTTAAGCGCGTTGCCTAACAGTTCTCCCGAATATACCGCCTCATCAACCGAATTTGCCTCTGTTCCTACCTCAATAAGCAGCCCGAACGGGACAAGTTCCTGATTATATTTACTTTCGTAAACAATCATAGGTCTTGCAAGCCCAGGGTACAAAACCTCCAATGTTTGTTGCAGCCGCAGCGCCAAAGTGAAATTTTGTTCCGAAGCCTCGTACCCGGTACTGACTATAATCATCACCTGTGCGGCGTTCTTGCCTGCAACATTGCAAACCGGTGCTGTTTTTCCGTTATTTGCCGCAGGGATTGAATCGCGGTGCAGGTCAATTGCAAGTTTAATTCCTTTGTTTTCGGCAAGGGCCTGCTTTATGGTTGCGGCGCTGCGCTTATAACTGCCCGAATATGACGGATTGTCGTGCTGGGTAGTATTATGCAAAGTATTTATGCCCGCCGCCGAAAGTGACTTTTCCACCGCGTTGCCAACAGCTGTAACATTTGCGGAATTATCGGTGTTTCGGGCATTGTCGGCAGCGGTATAGTAGTCCCTCGCCGCGGACATATAACCCTCGGTAGCGTGGGTGTGATATATAAATACCTGCGGCGAATTGCCCGAATTAAGCGATAAATCAAGTTTTCCCGAAAGGCTTTTTTTAATGTCAACGGTTTTATGAGATTTATTGTTAAGTGCAATTTTGCCGAACTTCATTTCACCGCCGGATACCGCGCGCCTTACAACGGGACCGAGTGCCGCCTCGTTGTTCGCGGCTGCCGCGGTTTCGGGTTTGGCTGCGCTATCGGCATTCTCCGTTTTTGCCGATTCGTTTTTCTGCGGTTTGCTGTTCTTTGCGTCATTATCGTCATCGGTGTTTTTATTCTCACTTTTCGGTTTACGGGTTTCGGAAATCAGCCCGTCCGCCGAGCTGAAAGCGGAAAAGGCAGAGTCCAACACTTTATATATAGGGGACAAACCGTAATTAAACAAAAGTATAACCGTGGCAACCACAGCCGCCGCACCGAAAATCCGCCCGTACCGAATCTTCAATCCGCTCACCTCACACACGCATATATAATGTATTATATGTGGGGCAAATAAAAATTAGACGAGGGAAAGCAAGGTTTGAGGTGAAACCGACGGTTGCAGCACACAGTTTATTGCGTGACCGATAAGTTTTGAAGCGCGCTCGGTCAGGGAATCAATTTCCCGTTGGGTTACGACCATTCCGTTGCCCGAAACGCCTTCTTTCCCTGTAAGTTCGTAAACAAGGGTTGCGGCGTCCACCACGGTAGGAACTCCTATGGATATAACAGGTACGCCGAGAGTCTCGCGGCTTATTTCTCTGCGGCTGTTGCCGACGCCAGAACCGGGGGTTATGCCCGTATCGGATAGTTGCACGGTGCAGCCGAGCCGTTCAAGATCACGGGCTGCAAGCGCGTCAATCGCTATAACGCAGGACGGGGAAATTCGTTCGGCGGCGCTTTTAATTATCTCGTGGCTTTCTATACCCGTTTGCCCAAGCACACCGGGCGACAGCACCGCAACCGAGCGCAGCCCGTCAAGGCCTATGCTTTTTGCAAGTTCGGCAGAAATATGCCTTGTGGCAAATATACGGTCGGCGGTTTCGGGACCCAATGCGTCGGCGGTTATTTTGTCATTGCCCAGCCCTATGACCATAACTCCGCCGCTTTCGGGGATAAGGCGGTGAAGTTCCCTGCACATTACCGTATGTGCGTTTTCCTCTGTGCTGTTGTTCATAGTTTTTTGCATTTCTATGGTTACATATCTGCCGCGCCGTTTTCCTACCGACTCGGCGGCGGTATCGGTTAAAATGTTGATTTCGGTAACCTTTATATCACCGTCTTTGTATTCGCTTTTTTGAACATCTTTTTTGTGCGGATTTATTTCGCAGCTTTCTATTGCAAGGTCGGTTCTGGGAATCAAAAAACATCACTCCAAATTAATAATACTTTTGGTGCCGCAGGTAAAAATGTTACCTATAAGTTTATTTTTTCCCAAAGGATTGAAAAAAATCAAAATTCAAGGTTGACAGCGGACTTTATTTGTGATAATATATTTGGGCAGATATGCACGGAGAGATACCGAAGCGGTCATAACGGAACGGTCTTGAAAACCGTCGTACCTCCGGGTACCGTGGGTTCGAATCCCACTCTCTCCGCCATTTTTTATAATTTATATTAAGTCACACGGAGAAGTACTCAAGTTGATGACGAGGCGCCTGTGCTTTGCGGCGTAGGTCGGCTAACCCCCGGCGCGAGTACATTAAACCCGAAGCGGCAAACAATTAAATATAACATAACAAGTCACACGGAGAAGTACTCAAGTTGGTGACGAGGCGCCCCTGCTAAGGGCGTAGGTCGGCTAATCCCCGGCGCGAGGGTTCGAGTCCCTCCTTCTCCGCCAAAAACGGCAAATATCGTTAGATATTTGCCGTTTTTTCTTGCAAAGAAAAACACATTGTGTTAGAATGGGTGCGAAAAATGAAAATTTGCAAAGGAGAATACATATGACAGAATGGGAAAAGGCGCAAAACGGTTATTTATATGACGCCAACTATGATAAAGAGATTGTAAAAGCCCGAACAAACTGCGCCGATTTATGTTACGATTTCAACCGTTGTAAACCGTCCGACACAAAAAAGCAGTTGGAATTGATAAAACAAATTATCGGAAATATAAAGGGAAATCCGGTGATCACGGCACCGTTTTATTGCGATTATGGATTTAACATTTCCATAGGCGAAAATTTTTATACAAATCACAATGTTACAATACTTGACGGAGCAAGAGTTACATTCGGCGACAATGTATTTATTGCGCCGAACTGCGTGTTTTCTACGGCAGGGCACGCAATTGACAGTGAGCAAAGAAACAAAGGTTTGGAAATCGCTTTGCCGATAACGGTAGGCGATAGTGTTTGGTTCGGTGCAAATGTATCCGTGCTGCCCGGGGTGACTATCGGAAGCAACACGATTATCGGTGCAGGAAGTGTAGTAACAAAGAACATTCCCGATGGTGTCGTTGCAGTCGGCAACCCCTGCAAAGTAATACGCAAAATTACAGAAGAAGATAAGAAAAAGTATCCGATATTTGAGGATGGCGAAAAAATATAAATATTTTCCGTTTCCGACCTGTTTAAAGAAGTTCCGCAACTGACAGTTGCTTGCAAATAAACCGTTTTATATTATAATTAATACAACGGCTGCTGCAACAAAATTTTATTATTGGAGATTTTTATGGAAACCAAAGATATTTTATTTAAACTAAGAACCCAAAGCGGACTATCGCAAGAGGAACTCGCCGAGAAACTTTTTGTAACAAGGCAGGCTGTATCCCGTTGGGAAAACGGTGAAACCACCCCGAACACAGACACATTAAAATTACTGTCGCAGTTCTTTGATGTTTCTATCAACACGCTGCTGGGCTCACCGAGACAATTGGTTTGCCAATGCTGCGGTATGCCGATTGAAGATTCGACAACAAGCAAGGAAACCGACGGCTCATTTAACGAAGAATACTGCAAGTGGTGCTATTCGGGCGGTGAGTTTAAGTATTCAAGCAAAGAGCAGTTGATTGATTTTTGTGTGGAACATATGGCAAACGAAAATTGGCCTGCAGAGCAGGTCCGCACGCATATGGAAGCGGTTGTTCCGAATCTTAAACACTGGAAAAAATAAAGTTGCATTCTTTGCTGACAGCGCCTGATACCGTGAAAATTAAATCTGCTTAACACAAAAAAGCACCTCTGAATACATTGGTATAAGAGGTGCTTTATGAATATTTTATGTAAGATTTTAGACAGACAACCTGATGCTGCGGCAAGGGTAAAAGGCAGCGAAAAATATGCGGATATTGACGGTACGGTAATGTTTTACCAACTTAACGGTGCTGTGCTGGTACAAACCGAGGTAACAGGGCTGCCGAAAGGCGACGGCAAGTGCGGTAATCCCGTTTTCGGTTTCCATATCCACGGCGGAACAGCCTGTTCCGGCACAACAGACGACCCGTTTTCCAATGCAGGGACCCACTACAACCCCAATAACTGCGAACACCCGTACCACGCAGGCGATATGCCGCCGCTTTTCGGCGTGAACGGTAACGCAATTTCTGCATTTTTAACCGACAGATTCACGGTAAAAGAAGTTATCGGCAAAACCGTCATAATTCACGCGAGACCCGACGATTTTATGACCCAACCGTCGGGTAATTCGGGCGAAAAAATCGCCTGCGGAGTTATTGAGAATAATACGCATTAAAGTATTACATTTTCAACTGCCGGGATTGTGCTCAAATTCAAATAGATTTATAGTTTTCTTATTTTGAGATTTTGCGTATTCATACGCAAGCATAGTGCCGCTTTTTGGAACGGTATTCTCCAAAGGGCGGTTGATTGTTTTATTATACTTCGTTTGATATTTGTCATTGTAGTAAAAGACGCATATATCGCTTTCTTTTATCATCGCTTGATTGCGTTTTAAATATGCACTTTTTCTTGCAAAAGCGGTGTTGCCTAAGCAAACGCTATGCTCATACCCGCAATCCGGAAACCGTTTGGTATGATTATCGAAAAACAGGTAATTCGGCCTAAAATGCACCC
>CAVALG010000112.1:0-42458 GCA_963589585.1 Roseburia sp. AF12-17LB | reverse complement strand
GATGTTAGATGTTAGACATTAGATTTTAGATGCGGCAGGCAGGAGTTTGATAATAAACAGCAAATTGTTCTTACAGTTAGCTTTTTTCTCTCCCTCCGTCACGGCTACGCCGTGCCACCTCCCTCGTCAGAGGGCGGCAAGGGCGGCTTTGCCGCCGCAAATTTAAAATTCTTTACAAGCTCTTGCCGTTCTAGATGCTGGACGTTAGACAAGGGTGACGGTAGTTTGAGTGCTGACGGTACGTACAATCTCTTGTCGCCCTCTGACGAGGGAGATGTCAAAACGAAGTTTTGACAGAGGGAGAGAAAAAGCTAGCTGTAAGAATAATTTACCGCCTGTTATCAAAACTACCGTTACCACAGTCTAACATCTACTGTCTAAAGTCTAAAATCTAAAACAGCGACAGAGCCTGTGCGTGCCGTTATCTTGCGGTATCTCTCCCTCCGTCACGGCTACGCCGTGCCACCTCCCTCGTCAGAGGGAGGCAAGAGACTGTACTTACCGTCAGCCCGAAAGCTACCACCTTTCACATCTAACATCTAAAGTCTAACGTCTAACATCTAGAATGGCAAGTGTTTGTGCTTACCGTCAGCGCTCGAACTACCGTTACTGCCCGTTGCTACCATTGCAGCAGTGCGATGTTTCTGAGCATAAAATACCCGTCCGACTTCTAAAAGTCGGACGGGTATAAATTTAAAACAAGAACCGATAAATCAGCGGAATTTGCGCTTACGTGCAGCATCTGATTTCTTTTTACGCTTTACAGAAGGTTTTTCATAATGTTCTCTTTTACGAACTTCCTGAATTACACCGTCTTTTGCGGTTTGCCTTTTAAAACGTCTGAGAGCGTTATCCAATGATTCATTTTCTTTTACTTTTACCTGGCTCACTTAAATTCCCTCCCTCCGCAATGCAGGGGCATCAATTTCACTTCATTATACAACAGGTATACGCCGCTTGTCAATAGTTATTTCGCAACAATATTAACGAGTTTACGCGGCACATATATTTCTTTGACGATGTTTTTACCGCCGATCACGTTTTTTACTTCATCCTGCGCCTTAGCCGCAGCGATTGCGTCGGCTGATGAGATATCGGCGTCCACATTAAGTTTGCACTTGATCTTGCCGTTGACCTGCGCCACGATCTCAACCGTTTTATCGACGCACTTAGCCTCATCATACTGCGGCCAGCCGCCCTCGTTCAACATTCCGCCGAAGTTGTTTACCTGCCACATTTCCTCGGTAATATGCGGTGCGATAGGATTAAGCAATGTTATAAATGTTTTAAGTTCGCCGCGCGTTATGCTGCCAGCGGCATAGATATCATTAATAAGCGACATCATAACGGCTATTGCGGTATTAAACTTAAGGGTTTCGTAGTCGCTTGACACTTTTTTAATTGCCTTATGGAAAGCCGACTCTAACTTTTCGGAATATCCGTCGCCCTCCGTGACTATATCGTTAAGACCCCAAACACGGTCAAGGAACCGCTTTGATCCCTTAACGCCGTTTTCAGACCACGGCGCTGCTTTTTCATAGTCGCCCATAAAGAGTATATAGGTTCTGAGGACATCTGCGCCGTACTCGTCAACAACATCGTTAGGGTCAACAACATTGCCCTTTGATTTACTCATTTTATCGCCGTCGGGGCCCAGAATAAGTCCCTGCGCGGTTCTTTTTGCATAAGGCTCGGAGGTAGGCACTTCGCCGATATCGTAAAGAAATTTATGCCAAAATCTTGAGTAGATCATATGGCGCGTAACATGTTCCATACCGCCGTTATACCAATCAACAGGCAGCCAATATTTAAGTTTGTCCTTATCGGCAAAACAGTTGTGATTGTTCGGGTCGATATATCTTAAGAAATACCAGGAAGAACCCGCCCACTGCGGCATAGTATCGGTTTCGCGGTGAGCATCGCCGCCGCATTTGGGGCATTTGCAATTCACAAAACTGTCGATTTTGGCAAGGGGGCTTTCGCCGTCCGTTCCCGGTTCAAAGTTTTCTATTTTTGGGAGTTTCAGCGGCAGTTCATCATACGGTACGGGAACCATACCGCATTTGGGGCAATGGACGATAGGTATCGGTTCGCCCCAATATCTTTGGCGGTTGAACGCCCAATCTTTCATTTTATATTGCACGCCCTTTTTGCCTATGCCGTTCTTTTCAAGGTACTCTATCATAGCGGCTATGGAATCTTTTTTATTATCCATACCGTTCATAAAATCGGAGTTGACCATTTCGCCCGAACCTGTATAAGCTGCTTTGGAAATATCGCCGCCCTTAATTACTTCGATTATATCAATGCCGAATTTTTTGGCAAAGTCATAGTCGCGTTCATCGTGGGCAGGAACAGCCATTATAGCACCCGTGCCGTATCCCATCATAACATAATCCGAAATATATATCGGGATTTTTTTGCCGCTTACGGGGTTTACCGCCTCAATACCGTCTATGCGCACACCCGTTTTGTCCTTAACAAGCTGCGTTCTTTCAAATTCGGATTTTTTGGCGCACTCCGCCCTGTAAGCGTCAAGGTCGGCTTTGTTTTTAATTTTATCGGCGTATTTTTCTATGTAAGGGTGTTCGGGGGCAATTACCATAAATGTAACGCCGAACAGTGTATCGGGGCGTGTGGTGTAGACCTCTAACTTATCGTCGGTTCCGTCTATCCCGAAATCAACAAACGCACCTGTTGATTTGCCTATCCAATTTTCCTGTTGAAGTCTTACATTAGGCAGATAGTCAACCTCTTTCAATCCCTCAAGCAGTTTATCGGCATATTCGGTAATTCTTAAATACCAAACCTCTTTTGAGCGCTGAACGATATCGGTATGGCAGATATCGCACTTGCCGCCCTGTGAATCCTCGTTTGAAAGTATAACCTTACAACTCGGACAATAGTTTACAAGAGTCTTATCCCTGAAGACCAATCCTGCTTCAAACATTTTAAGGAATATCCACTGCGTCCATTTGTAATAATTTTCATCGGTAGTATCGATAACACGGCTCCAATCAAAAGAGAAGCCTACCTTTTTAAGTTGATTTGTAAATCTTTTAATGTTGTTATCGGTAACCTGCCTTGGGTGTATGCCCGTTTTTATGGCATAGTTTTCGGTAGGCAGACCGAATGCGTCAAACCCTATTGGGAACAGGACATTATACCCCTGCAGGCGGCGTTTCCTTGAAACTACCTCAAGCCCCGAATACGCCTTTATATGGCCTACATGCATACCTGCTCCGCTCGGATATGGGAATTCGACCAAAGCGTAGAACTTCTTTTTATCGCTTCCGTCCTCTGCGCGGAAGGTATCGTTCTCTTCCCAAATTTTCTGCCATTTTTCTTCTGTCTTTTTAAAATCGTATTTCATTTGCTCAATCCTCCGCACCGTTTTCGGGCAACACATCTATATCAACCGCTTCGCCGTCCGCCCACATACGGTCAAGGTCGTAAAACTCACGCGCCTTACGGTCAAAAATATGGACAACAACATCGCCGTAATCTAAAAGCATCCAATCGTTTGCGCGTGTTTCCTTATGATTCGGCTCTACGCCGACGGCGGAAAGTTTATCCTCAACATAATCCGACAGCGCCCTTACATGCGTTGACGAAGTTGCCGTTGCGATGACAAAATAATCCGCCAATTCGGTAATTTGATCGATTTTTATCGCCTTTATGTCAAATGCCTTGCGTTCGTCAAGTTCCTTAACAGCAATTTTTAAAATTTCGTTGGCTTTCATTAAGCGTCCTCCCCCACTCCTGCAAAGCAGGTGTATTTATTATATGCAAAAAGCGTATCCTTATGGATAGGCAGATTTCTTTCGGCAAGGTCAAGCACCGTAAACTGCAAGCCGATATAAACCGCTTTGTTAATATCCTCATCAGCCGCACGCCTTACTTCTTCCACACCCTCATAGTCACGGTCTTCCGATGTGAAATCGGCAACATAAAGAATTTTGCAGAGCGCACTCATTTCGGGCTTAGCGGTTGTATGGTAACGCACAGCGTCAATCAGTTCGGGGTCATCAATCCCTAATTCGCCGCTTATATAAGCAGCGCCGGCTATTGCGTGCCACAGCTTTTTTGCCTTTGTTTCAACCTCGTCAAGTATTATATCAAACTTTGCAAACAAACTCAACAGATAATCTTCACTTTTATTCTTCATTATATCGTGCAAAACGCCTGCAAGATATGCCTTATCGGGGTCACAGCCGCCGTGTTTTTCGGCAAGGCTGCGCGCCTTATCGGCAACGCACATTGAATGATGAAACCTTTTTGGCGTTTCAAACTGTTTTGCAAGTTCT
Organism: Roseburia sp. AF12-17LB; assembly: GCA_963589585.1. Taxonomy (GTDB): domain Bacteria; phylum Bacillota; class Clostridia; order Oscillospirales; family Acutalibacteraceae; genus CAVALG01. The sequence continues at coordinate 38,151 of CAVALG010000112.1, read as the reverse complement.
ATATATTTTTCAAATTCCACCGATGTCATCTCCCGTCACGGTACAGCCCGTGCATATTTATATATTCGGCAACTTTACGGTTTAAAAGCCCCTCGGTACTTTCGCCACGGTTCAGGCGGCGGCGTATTTCGCTTGAAGAAACCGCAGGAATATCATTATCGAGCACCGTTATATCTGCGCCCATCTGCCTGAATTTCTTTAGTTTTACATCAAACTCCGCGGCATCTTCACCGCACCGTTTGAATGCGATAACCGACGCAAGTTTTAATATATCTTCATACCTGTACCAACAAACATCAAAGCCGATAAGCATATCGCCGCCCACTACTATTGCAAACTCTTTATCGGGGTAAGCCGACTTTAGTTCGCAAAGGGTATCTACCGTATAACTTTTGCCGCTTTTTTTAAGTTCGTGGTCGGAAACCGATACATTTTTTATACCATCTGCCGCCGATACGCACATATTATATCGGTCGCTGCCCGAAGCAAGTTCATTGCCGGTGTCTTTATGCGGCGGTTTATTATCCGGCATAAGCCACACTTCGCCCGTATCGGGCAAGGCGGCAACCGCGCGCAGCATAGCTTCGTGACCCAAATGTATGGGGTTGAAGGTTCCGCCGAAAATAACCGTTTTTTTCATTATTTCACCAGAACTATTTTTACATTTTCCTTTTTGCGGCTTTTTCTGTAAAGCACAAATTTTCTGCCGATTACCTGCACGACATTTGCGGAGGTCGCCCTGCCTATTTCGTCAGCCGCCTGTCTTGCGGTCATTCCGCTGGTTTCAAGGACGCTTAGTTTTATAAGTTCGCGAAGATCCAGCAACTCGTCGGTCTGACGGATGAGTTGGTCGTTAATTCCGCCCTTGCCGACCTGAAAAACGGCAGGCAAGTCATTAGCCATTGAGCGCAGCTGCGCCCTTTGTTTGCTTGTAAGCATCAGTCTTTTCCCCCATCGTTGGTATTTTCAAAAAGCGAGTCGGTAAATTCGCGGGCGTCAAACGGCTGGAGGTCGTCAATCCCCTCACCCACGCCGATATATTTAACCGGGATGCCGAGCTCGTGATTTATTACGATAACTATTCCGCCGCGCGCGGTACCGTCAAGTTTAGTAAGCACGATACCGGTTATATCGCAGACGTTCATAAATTCCCTGGTCTGATTAACAGCGTTCTGACCCGTAGTTGCGTCAAGCACCAGAAGCGTTTCCACGCGTGCTTCGGGCAGTTCGCGGCGAATTACGCGGTTTATTTTGCCGAGTTCGTCCATCAAATTCTTTTTATTGTGAAGCCTGCCTGCGGTATCGCAGATAACGACGTCTTTTTTCCTTGCCTTTGCGGCTGTAACGGTATCGAATATGACCGACGCCGGGTCGGCGCCCTCTTTACTTTTAATAATATCCGCGCCCACTCTGTCCGCCCAGACCTGCAACTGGTCTATGGCGGCGGCGCGGAACGTATCGGCTGCGCCGAGGATAACGCTTTTGCCGCTGTTTTTAAGATTATTTGCAAGTTTGCCTATAGTGGTGGTTTTACCGACGCCGTTGACCCCTATTACAAGCACGACCGACGGTGTGGTATCAAGTTTAAGGGAATGGTCGCCCTCAAGAATTTCGGATATAACGTCGCGCAGCATCTGCTTGATAAGCGACGGGTCTTTAACGCCGTTTTCCTTAACCTTTTGGCGCAGTTGTTCGCATATATACTGTGATGTGGCAACGCCTATATCGCAGGTTATAAGTATCTCTTCAAGTTCTTCAAACAGTTCTTCGTCGATTTTTGTAAAACTGTTTAAAAAGCCGGTAAGCGCACCGGAAATTGAGGTTCGGGTCTTTTTAAGTCCCTCGGATATTTTGCTGAAAATTCCCATTTATATTATACCTGCCTTATCAGTTATTACTTAAATTAAGCGTTCTTACAAGTTCCTCAACATTCAGTTGCAGCAATTTGGTAACACCCTTTTCCTGCATTGTTACGCCGTAAAGCATATCGGCGGCTTCCATTGTTCCGCGGCGGTGGGTAACGCAGATAAACTGCGTGCCGAATTCGGAACGGTGCATATAATCCGCAAAACGCTCAACATTAATATCGTCAAGCGCGGTATCAACCTCGTCCAAAAAACAGAACGGCGGCGGAGAAACACGCATAATCGAAAAATAAATCGCAATAGCTATAAGCGCCTTTTCACCGCCCGAAAGCGCATCAATACTCGGGACATTTTTACCCGGCAGTTTTACATTTATATCAATGCCGCTTTCAAGTATATTTTCGGGGTCGGTTAAGGTCAATTCGCCCTTGCCGCCGCCGAAAAGTTCAGAAAATGTTTTTGAGAAGTTTGCGCTGATTTTTGCAAAACCTTCGGCAAATTTTTGCTTCATCTGCTCTGTAAGCCCGTTAATAAGTTTTGAAAGTTCGCGGCGCGACTTTTCGATATCGTCAATCTGCTCTTTCATAAAGCCGTAGCGCTCGCTTACCTCTTTATACTCCTCAATAGCGGCAACATTAACGGTACCGAGCGCCTTGATTTTGCCCTTAATTTCGGCAAGGGAACGGCGCGCTTCGCTTATACCTTCGATTTTTATGCCTGTTTTTTCGGCTTCTGCCCTTGTAAGTTCGTATTCGTCAAACAGTTTTTTGATTATTTCATCATATTCGCGCAGCATATTTTCGCGGCGTTCTTCAAGCCTTGCGACCTCTTTGCTGAGTTTTTCACGGTCAAGCGACCTCTCACGCTCGCCGTCACGCAGTTTTCGGGCGTTTATTTCGAGTTCCTCACGCCGTTTTTGCATTGCCTCAACATCGTGTTCCAAAGACTCGGCATTTTGGCGGCTTAAGGCTATTCCCTCATTTTTGGCAGTGATTTCCGCCGCCAATTCCTCGTTCTTAACACCAAGTTCGGCAACGGCGCGTTTAAGCGCAGCCGTGCGCTCCGCCCTGCCGTCCGCAGCGGCGCGGATATTTCTTACCGTTACCGCTATCGCTTCGGCATCCTTTTTGGCGGAAACAGATTGCAGGCGCAGTTCTGTAACCTTTTTGTTAAGTTCCTCGCGGCGGGCGATAATACCGTCGCGCCCTGCGGTCATTTTTTCAATATCTGCCCTGACGGTTTCCTTTTCGGCATTAAGTTTCTGTGCGGCCGCGGCGTTTTCGGATACGGTTTTATCAAGAACCGTCAGCCTGTCGCACAGTGCGGAATCTTCTTTTTTAAGTTCAAGCGATGTTTTTTCGTTGAGTTTCTGCTGCTCGTCTACGCGTTTAATTTCTCCCAAAACGCGTATTTTATCCTCTTGCGTGTTGGTAAGTTCCGCATTTGCGGCGGTGATTTCTGCGTCAAGTTTGGCAAGTTCCGATTTAGACGAATCAAGCGCAGAAATAAATTCGTTATATCTTTTTTCGTCCTCCGACAGTTCTTCGGTAAGGCGCTTGATTTCACCTTCGCGCCCCAATATACCTGCGTTTTTAACAAGCGAACCGCCCGTAAGCGAACCGCCTGCGTTTACCACTTGCCCGTCAAGCGTGACAACCTTAAATTTATACTTATTCTTCTTTGCCATAGCAACGGCAGAATCAAGGTCCTCTGTTACGGCTATTCTGCCGAGCAGTGATTTTACAATTTCCCTGTATTTTTTATCGCACTCAACCAAATCGCAGGCAGGAGCTATGTACCCATAGGTTTCTTTAATATCGTACTCGTCCAAAGTTTTGCCGATTATAGAGGAAACGGGCAGGAAGGTTGCACGACCGCGACTGCCTTTTTTTAAATAATTTATGGCGCGTTTTGCATCCTCTTCGGTTTCTACAACAATATCCTGCAATGCGTTACCTAGCGCAACTTCAATCGCTCCGGTATGTTCTTTTTTAACCGAAATTACCGTATTGACCGTACCAATAACGCCTCGTAAAAGCCCTTTACCTGCATCCTTAATTACCGATTTTACCGAATGGTTAAACCCATCCATATTTTTTTGCAGGTCGGACAGTATTGCGATACGGCGGCGTTTCGCCTCTGTGTCCAGGCGCGCGGTTTCGGCTTTGGTTTTCTTTTCCTCCAAAGCGTTCGCCTTAATATCGCGCAGTTTTTTATATCCGTCAAGCGAATTTTTACAGTCATCTATTACTTCATCTGCCGCCTTAAGCGCTTCGTCAAGTTCCGCCATTTCTTTTGAAAGGCGGTCCCGCTCATTTTCAATTGTTTCGGCGGTAGCGGCTATATTTTTGCGGCGCACCGCAATTTCGGCGGCTGAAGAACGCGCGGTAACGGTGCCTACTTCATTTTCCGACAGTGCTTCCGAAATCTCGGAAAGTTTTTTCATACCGGTTTCAATATCGTTTGAAATATCTTCACTGTTAAGCAAAAGCGCGTTAAAGTCGGTTTCCAAATTTGCGATTTCTGTGTCAAGCCTTGCCGCTTCTTTTTCCTTTAGTTCCTTTGCTTCTTCATATTTCTTTATTTCTTCTTCCGCCGCAGCACCCGAATTTTCTATATTTGCTATTTCTGCGGTCATATTTTGGGCCGATTCACGGTTATGTGCGGCTGAACTTTGCAGCAGCGCGATTTCGCCCTTTATTCTTGTGATATTTTCTTCAACTGCCGCGCGTTTTGCGCGGAATTGCTCAATATTCTCGGTGATTTTTGCCGAATCGGCAGAACTTTTTTCTATATCCTCAGCCATAGTACCCAACTGATTTTCAAGTTCCGCATACTGGTTTTTGGCAAGCATTATTTTATGTTCCTGCTCGCGCAGCAGTTCATTATGACGGTCAAGATTATAAAGCCATATACCTATATCAAGTTCTTTTTTCTGTTCCGACAATTCCAAAAATCGGGCGGCTTTTTCGCTTTGCGATTTAAGCGGACCCACTCTGTTTTTTAGTTCATCAGCAATATCGTTAAGTCGCAGCAGATTATCGTCCGCCTGGGAAAGTTTGCGCTGCGCCTCGGTCTTACGGTAGCGGTATTTTGATATGCCTGCGGCTTCCTCAAACATTTCGCGTCGTTCGTCCGAACGGGAACTTACGATACTGTCGATTTTGCCCTGCCCTATCATTGAATAACCGTCGCGCCCGACGCCCGTATCCATAAAAAGTTCGTTTACATCTTTAAGGCGCACTACCGCCTTGTTGATAAGATACTCGCTCTCGTGTGAGCGGTAATAACGCCGTGTAACGGCAACCGTATCGCTGTCGAAATTCAGCGAACGGTCGGAATTATCTATAGTCAGGGTAACTTCGGCAAAGCCTTGGGGGCGGCGCGTTACCGTGCCGCCGAATATAACATCTTCCATACTTTGTCCGCGGAGATTTTTTGTTGACTGCTCGCCGAGCACCCAACGAACCGCGTCCGAAATATTACTTTTTCCGCTCCCGTTGGGGCCCACGACAGCAGTAACGCCCTTACCGAACTGCAAGACCGTTTTATCCGCAAATGATTTAAATCCCTGAATTTCTATAGTTTTTAAAATCAACCGTTATCCACCCTTTGGATTTTAACCGTGCCTTTAGGCAAGTTGTTATCGCCCTTAACCGTACAGTTAAATCCCTGTTTTTTCAGTCTTTCAATATTGTTTTTCTTTTGCCCCGTAACCTTTGAAATATCGCGCGGATTGGCAAAGACGGTATAATCGCCCTTACTTTTCACAGACTGCGATATTATATTATAAAACTTTTCACCCTCGCACAGTTCACCGAATGAAGGGTGAAAGGGACCTGCTATGTATGAATCGGAGGAGACCGAATGAAGCCCCACCCTTATTACGCGCACGCCGCCGTTTTCAAACTTATCAAGCAGCCGCGTGCAAAGTTCAACCGCATTTTGCAAGGTCTGCGGCACATACTCGCCTTTGCGGTAAAGTTCCGCAAGAGCGGTATTTTTTATAACAATAGTGGGGTATATTCTGGCGGTTTGGGGACTAAGCCCTATAAGACTGTCCGCCGTTTGCAAATCTTTTTCGTTGTTGCTGCCGTACAGCCCCGTCATCATCTGTAAGCCCAATTCAAAACCGTACCGCTTAATAAGTTCCGACGCACGCATTACATCCTCTGCCGTGTGACCCCTGCGGTTGAGTTCAAGAACCCGATTATCCATACTTTGCGCACCGAGTTCAATTGCGGTAACGCCGTACTCTTTTAAGATTGTAAGTATATTATTGTCAATCGCATCGGGGCGGGTTGAAAGTCTTATTCCTTTAACCGTTCCGTCTTTCACAAACGGTGCGGCGGCGTTTAAAAGTTCAAGCATATATTCCGGCTCTATCGCCGTAAAACTGCCGCCGAAAAAGGCAATCTCGGTATTGCTGCCATCATAGTTCGGTGAAGAAACAGCCGTTTCCACCGCATTTTTTACATCAGCAGCGTGCGGAATATCACTATGGCTTGTAATGCCTACCTGATTACAGAAAGTACATTTGAATTTACAACCGCGGTGCGGCACAAACAAAGAAATGTTTGCGTGTTTTTTCATATTTTCTGTCCCATAAGTTCAAGTGCTTGCTTGGCGGCAAGCTGCTCCGCCTGTTTTTTGCTTTTGCCCGTTCCCGTACCGATAGTATTGGAATTTATGCGTACTTCAAATGTAAATGATTTATCGTGTTCGGGCCCGCTCTCGCTCACCAAAACATAAGAAAGGCTTTCTTCGGGATTTTTTTGTATAATCTCCTGCAAGGCGGTTTTATAATCGTGAAAAGCCTCATATTCGTTATTACTGTCAAGTTCCGCTTTTACAAAGCGCATAACATGTTTACGCGCAACCTCCATACCGCCGTCAAGATACATTGCGGCAAGAACCGCCTCGAACGCGTCTGCCAATATTGACGGGCGGTGAGCGCCGCCGTTTGCCTGTTCGCCCTTACCGAGCAGCAGAAAATCGCCCATTTGCAGTTCTGCCGAGAACTGCGCCAAAGATTTTTCACACACAAGCGACGCGCGTATCTTGGTAAGTTCGCCTTCAGGCAAATCGGGGTATCTTTTATAGATATAATCCGACACGATTATTGAAAGAACCGAATCGCCCAAAAACTCAAGCCGTTCATTTGAATGTCCGCCGTGCCGCATTTCGTTCGCATATGAAGAATGGGTGAGGGCATTGGTAAGCAAGCCTTTATTTTTAAAGATATATCCTATATTTTCTTCAAGTTGTTTCATTAGTTTTCACTTCTTTATTTTAATTATCGTCGGCGTCCGTAAATTTTTGCAGCCCTGCGGCTATAAGGTCGGTAACGCCGTTATTATAATACATTATTGCCTGATGCACCGCGTTTTTGATTGCCACGGCATCGGACGAGCCGTGAGCCTTTATAACAGGTCTTCTTACGCCGAGCAGCGGCGCTCCGCCGACAGCCGAATAATCAGTCTTGGCTTTAAGCGGACGAAGCCCCGGTTTAAGCAATGCGCCTGCAATTTTAAACCTTAATTTCGAATGTGCTATCTCTTTTATCATACCCAAAAGAGTGCCTGCAACTCCCTCGTACAGTTTTAAAGCGATATTACCCGTAAAACCGTCCGTAACCACAGCGTCGCATACGCCGACGGGAAGATCCCTTGATTCCACATTTCCAATGAAGTTGATTGGCATTTGTTTTAGCAAAGCGTGCGCTGCCAACTGTAATTCGCCGCCTTTAGTTTCCTCTGTTCCTATGTTCAAAAGCCCCACTGTAGGGTTTTCTATACCCATAACCTTTTCCATATAAGCAGACGCCATAACGCCGAACTGTGCCACGGTTTCCGGGCGGCAATCAGCATTTGCGCCTATATCCATTAAAATAAACTTACGGTCGCGCGCGGGTACAACGGTACCGAGGGCAGGGCGCTTAACGCCTTTTATGCGCTTGATTATAAGAGTTCCGCCGACCACTACAGCACCTGTACTGCCTGCAGACAGAAACGCATCGCACTCGCCGTTTGCCACAAGGTCAAAAGCCAGACCCATTGATGTATTGCGCTTTGATTTAAGTATCTCGGTCGGTTTATCGTGCATTGAAAAAACTTCGGGAGTATGCCGTATCTCGATACCGTCAAGCGAAATGCCGTTATCGGCGGCGCATTTTTTAATTATATTTTCGTCCCCTGTGAGAACTATATCAACGCCGTATTCGCTGACGGCAAGCGCCGCGCCGGCAATAACAGATTTCGGGGCGTTATCGCCGCCGAAAGCGTCTAATGCTATTTTCATAGTTTACACCCCATCCGTATAATTGTTTTTAAACCATTCCTCCGAACGCGCCGCAAGGGCCGTATATCTTTCGGATTTATCGCGAATTTTTTCTTGGAGCGGCGGAAGCACACCGAAATTTGCGCCCATAGGCTGAAAATGTTTAACTTCACTGTTTGAAATATATTTTGCCAACGCACCCGACATTGTGTACTCCGGCAAATCAAGCGGCGGCTTGCCTTTTATGCGGCGCATAACATTTATGCCGCACACAAGCCCCGACATTGCCGACTCCATATATCCCTCAACTCCGCTTATCTGACCGGCAAAGAATACCGACGGCGACCTGCGCAATGAAAAATCGTAATTAAGCAGCTGCGGCGAATTTATAAAGGAATTGCGGTGCATAACGCCGTAACGCATAAACTCGGCGTTTTGCAAACCCGGTATCATTGAAAATACCCGTTTTTGCTCTGCGAATTTTAAATTTGTCTGAAATCCGACAAGGTTATAAAGGGTTGACGCGGTATTTTCCTTGCGCAGTTGAACGGCAGCCCACGGGCGGCGGCCCGTTACAGGGTCGGTTAGCCCTACGGGTTTCATCGGCCCGAAACGCGGTGCGTCAAGGCCTCTGCCTGCCAATTCTTCTATAGGCATACAGCCTTCGTACACCTTTAACGGGCGGTCAAATTCATGGGTAACGGCTTTCTCGGCGCTTATAAGCGCTGCGTGAAATTCCTCATACTGCGCTTTATTAAACGAGCAATTAATATAATCGTCCTCTCCGCCGCGCTCGTACCGTGACGCCGAAAATGCAACCGTCATATCAATACTTTCAGCCGTTACAATGGGGGCTGCCGCATCATAAAAATTAAGATAATCTTCGCCCGTAAGCGATTTTATGCTTTCGCTCAAATCGCCGTCTGTAAGCGGTCCGGAAGCTATTATAAGGTAATCGCAATCGGGCAGTGATGTTACTTCCTGCCGCAAAACGGTTATGTTATCGTTTGAAAGAATTTTTTGGGTAACGCTTGCCGAAAACATCTCTCTGTCAACCGCCAGAGCGCCGCCTGCCGGAACGCGGCACTGCTTTGCAGCAGGCACAAGCAGCGAACCCATCAGTTCCATTTCATGTTTAAGCAGCCCTGCGGCGGAGGCGATACGCTCCGCCTTAAGGGAATTTGAGCAGACAAGTTCTGCAAATTTTTCGGATTTATGCGCCGCAGAAAAGCGTTTCGGCTTCATTTCATACAATGTGACCTGCACGCCGCGGCTTGCAAGATAATTTGCGGCTTCACAACCGGCAAGGCCGGCGCCGATTACGGCAACTTTCATTCTTTATCCTCTTTTTCGGGCTTGGTTTTTGACTTTGACTTTGATTTTGACTCTGTTTGATAGTCACAGCCCTCATTTAAACAGTGAATTATGCCGCCGCGCTGTTTAAACAGTGTTTTGCCGCATTTGGGGCAGGTATCTTTAAGCGGAACATCCCATGTCATAAATCCGCATTTTGCACCATTTTCGCAACCGTAATACTTGTACCCTTTTTTAGAACTTCTTTGCAATATCTTACCGCCGCATTTGGGGCAGGCGCCGGGCATTTCATTAACTATCGGCTTGGTGTTTTTACATTCGGGGTATCCGGGGCAGGCAAGGAATTTTCCGAACCTGCCGCTTTTGATTACCATATGTCTGCCGCAGTTTTCGCATATTACATCGGTTTCTTCTTCGGGCACTTTAATGCGTTGACCGTCAAGCGATTTTTCGGCTTTTTGCAGCAATGCCTCAAAATCTTCGTAGAATTTCTTTATCGCCTCAACCCATTGCAGGTTGCCCGATTCGATTTTATCGAAAGATGTTTCCATATTTGCGGTAAATTTAACATTGATTATTTTGTTAAAATACTCTGTTATTAGGTCGGAAACGGTTTCGCCGAGCTGCGTCGGTTTAAGCGACTTTTTCTCGCGCTCGATATATTCTCTTGTAATGATATTTGAAATTATCGGCACATAGGTTGAGGGGCGTCCCACGCCGTTTTCGTCCAAAGTCTTTATAAGCGTAGGTTCGGTATAGCGTGCCGGCGGTTGGGTGAAATGCTGTGTGGGAATGAGCTTTTTAAGGTCAAGTTCATCACCCTCGCTCAGTTTGGGGAGTTTTCCGCTCTCTTTTTCCTCCTCGTCAACACCCTCTACATATATCTTTGTGTATCCGTCAAACTTAACCGAATAACCGCTTGCGCGGAAAATATAATCGGCAGCCGATATATCAACTGAAACCGTATCGTGTATACACGCTGCCATAAGCGATGCCGTGAAACGGTCCCATATCAATTTATACAGTTTATATTGGTCGGGCGTCAATGCCGATTTAACCCTTTCGGGTGTCAGGTCGGCAATTGTAGGGCGTATCGCCTCGTGCGCGTCCTGCGCGTTGTTTTTGGTTTTAAAATAGCGCGGCTTTTGGGGTAAATAATTCTCGCCGTAGGTGTCCCTTATAAATGCCGTGGCTGCGGCGCGCGCTTCTTCGGAAATGCGCAGTGAATCGGTTCTCATATAAGTTATAAGACCCGTTGTGCCGATACCGGGTATTTCAACACCTTCGTACAAAGTCTGCGCGGTGCTCATAGTGCGCCTACCGGTAAAGCCCAATTTACGCGAGGCCTCCTGCTGCAATGTAGAAGTGTTGAACGGCGGTGCGGGCTGGCGCGTTTTAACACCTTTTTTTACACGGCTTACGGTGTATTTTGCACCCGTAAGTTTATTAAGAATACCGTCGGCATCATCGCCCGTTTTAATTGTATCTATCTTTTTACCGTCGGCAGTTCCGTAAAGTTTGGCAACAAAACCGTGTTTTTCCTTTAACAGTTCGGCTTCTACCGTCCAATATTCTTCGGGCACAAAATTTCGGATTTCCTTTTCGCGGTCAACAATCAGTTTAAGGGCAACCGATTGAACACGGCCTGCCGACAGCCCGCGGCGTACCTTTTTCCAAAGAAAGGGGCTTAATTTATAGCCCACGAGCCTGTCAAGCACGCGGCGCGCCTGTTGCGCGTCCACTAAATTAAGGTCGATACTGCGCGGTGACGCCATTCCGTTTTTAACGCCCGTTTTGGTTATTTCATTAAAAGTAACGCGGTTTTGTTCGGCTGTATCCAGTCCTAAAATATGCGCCAGATGCCATGATATGGCCTCGCCCTCTCTATCAGGGTCGGTTGCGAGGTAAACAGCGTCGGCTTTTTTTGCAGCCGCTTTAAGTTTTGAAATAACCTCTTTTTTATCCGACATATTGATATATTTAACCTTAAATCCGTTTTCAACATCTATGCCGAGCGTTGATTTAGGCAGGTCGCGTATATGCCCTACCGACGCCACAACATCATATCCCGTTCCGAGATATTTTTTTATAGTTTTTGCTTTTGCGGGGGATTCCACAATAACTAATTTTGACATATATAACTCCATTTCATATTTTAAAAGGCAGGCGGTTTAAATAATTTGTATTCGTCCGCCGCCCACCGAACTTACATAACCGTACAATTCCAACTCTGTTACTGCCGCGATAACATCACCGGGCGAAAGCCCTGCTTTAACTATCAACCCGTCGGTAAATTCGGGCTCTGTACCCAGCAGTTCATATATCTTTGCAGCATTTTCCGAAAGTGTGCCTTCTTCCGGTTGGCGTTTAACCCGGCGTTTGCCCTCGGGCGGCGGTTCTATTACCGTTACCGCCTCGCTTTCATAAGTATACTTGAATTTAGGGCATTTTGGCTTTTCTTCTTTTGCGTATGCCTTTTTAATATCTATCTTGTCCGGAAACATAGGGTAATACTGCTCTAAAATTCTTTTAACCGAGAGCAGCGGTCTTACGCCGTCATCTATCAACTGATTTGTGCCCTTATAGCATTCGTTTGACGGCTCGCCCGGAATGGCAAATACATCCTTGCCCTGCTCTATTGCGTGGTTAGCGGTAATAATTGCTCCGCTGCCTATGCCGCCCTCAACTACCAAAGTGCAAACCGCAAGCGCCGACAATATTCTGTTCCTGACGGGGAAGTTGCCGCGCAATGCCGCCGTTTGCGGCGGATATTCGGATATTAAGCAGCCGTTTTCGGATATTTGTTTGCGCAGAGCCGCATTGGACTTTAGATAATCGTTATTTATTCCGCAGCCCAAAACGGCTACGGTTTTGCCACCCGACGCCATAGCGCCGTAATGCGCGTATGAATCCGCACCCGTTGCGCCGCCGCTTACCACAAGGCAGCCTGCTCTTGCGAGCCGTCTTGCAATGGAATATGCCGCGCGGCGGCCGTACAGGCTTAACTTCTTAGCTCGCGGTCCTACTATTGTAATTGCAGGCTCATCGTCAATACAGGGCAACTCGCCCGATACAAATATTACGGCGGGCGGATTGCCTATATTATAAAGCCTTTCGGGGTACTGTTCATCATTTATATTGTAAATTTTAATCCCTGTGTTTTCACATTCTTTGATTATGCCCTCAAAATCTTCGGGTAAATAATCATTAATGCGCTTTTTATGAATGGGTCGCAGTTGACATTTTCTCATTTTTTCGGGATTCGGCGCGCGGTAAAACTTTTCGGCGTTTCCGTATTCACGCAAAACCAAATGTATATACTCGCTGCCGTAACCGAGAACCGCCTGCAGCCAAAGCCAATAAAGATTATCGTTCTTCATAGTTCTGCTTCAGCGCCTCCCACATAAGAATTGCCGCCGCAACCGATGCATTAAGCGACTCGGTTCTGCCCGACATAGGGATAGTTATAAGTTCGCTGCAAATACCCACCGCTTCATCGGTAAGTCCGCGTGCCTCGTTACCTATAAGAATAACACTTTTGGGGGCAAACCGCACTTTACGCACATCATCGGCGCTGCCCGATACAACTGCGCCGTACAGCCGCCACCCGTCAGCCGACAGGTTTTTCATTTCCGATATAAAGTCGGGCGCAACCGTAACCCCGGTTCTTAAAAGGGCGCCCATCCCTGCGCGCTGGACTTTTGGAGAATAGGGGTCGCACCCCTGTCCCGAAACAATGATGCCGCTGATACCAAGCGCCTCGGCGGTTCTGGCAACCGCCCCTAAATTTGAAGGGTCCTGCATATTTTCAAGCGCTATATACACGCCGCTTTCTAAATTTTTATTAAGAGCACGGTCAGGTATTTTGCACACGCAAAGCACACCCTGCGGCGAGCGCGTATCGGAAATGTGCGAAAAAAGCGAGTCCGGCACGACTATACAGCGCCTGGATTGCTCTGCGATTTTTAATACATCGTTTTGCTTTTGTTCAAGGCAACCGTCCGAAACTACTACATATTCCGCCGTTATATCGGAATTTGCGATTTCAGAGCAAAGGCGCAGCCCTTCGATAACAAATAGGGACTCCTCACGCCGCCGTTTCGGCATTGTAATCAGCTTTACAGTTTTTTTAATAACGGCGTTATCCTTAGCCGTTATACGGTCAAACTTCATATTTTCACCGGCTTTTGAAAAGTGCATTGGACAGACAAAACAATCAAGGTACAACGGTTGCTTTGTCTGTATGGGCAGCACCGCCGGAACACAGCGCCCCGAATGTACTACTTGCCCATTATTAATTTACTATAACACATTGAATACGCTTTTTCAAACATTTTTATAATATTTTTGGAAACGGCGCAAAAAATCGGCCCGCGCCGCAGTACTACACCCTGTGCGCGAACCGACATATAAATTATTTTAAATACATATATAATTGGCATTTTATCATACCGTTATAGAGTTTGCGGCGTTTATCGGCGGTTACGCCGAAAAATTTTTCAAACTCCTCGTGCGGACTTATAACAAAATACTTTTTACCGTCGCCGAGCCTGAAAACATCTCCCATTTCGGTATACAGTTTTTCCGCACCGCGTATATCAAGCAGCCTTTCGCCGTAGGGCGGATTGGTTATAATTTTAGCGTACCCCTGCGGCACGGCAAAATCTTTTATATCCCTTACTTGGGCGGTTATGTACTTTTCAACGCCTGCTTTTTTGGCGTTGCGTTTGGTAAGTTCCACGGCGGCAGGGTCAATGTCATATCCGTAGGCGTGGAAATCTATATTATTAAGTATAGCGTCAACAGCGCGCTCACGCTCACGGCTCCAGTGTTCGGGTTTTATAAAACCAAACTTTTCCGCTGCAAAGAAATTGCGCAGACCGGGCGCCTGTTTTTTTGCCATAAGCGCCGCTTCTATAAGTATGGTTCCGGAGCCGCAGAACGGGTCAACTAACTGTGTATCGGGGAAAATCCTTGCACAGTCGCACATAGCGGCGGCAAGCGTTTCCTTTATCGGGGCTTCGTTTGAGTGGGCGCGATAACCGCGCTTGTGCAGTCCGCGGCCGCTTGTGTCAATCATTATGCTTACCTTGTTTTTCATTATCGAAAATCGGACGGCAACTTCGGGTCCCGTTTCTTCAAACCAATCCGTTCTGTAAACCGTTTTAAGGCGTTCCGCAATTGCTTTTTTGATTATAGACTGGCAATCGGGGATACTGTACAACTGCGAATTTATGCTCCACCCTTTTACGGGGAAAGCGTCGCGCGAGCCAATGTAGTTTTCAAACGGTATGGCACGAACACCGTCAAACAATTCCGTAAATGTTTCGGCATTAAATTCGGCAAGGTCAATAAGTATCCTTTCGGCAAAACGGGAGCAGATATTAGCGCGCGCGAGCATATATTCGTCACCGCTGAAACAGACCCTTCCGTTTTCGGCAGACACATTATTTGCGTCAAGCCTTTTAAGTTCGTTTGCAAGAATACCCTCTACGCCGAAAAGGCAGGGCGCCGTCATTTTATATTCAGCCATTTTACACCTCAAAAATCATTTTACCCGATTGCAGGGCGGCACAAGCCGCCGTGTGACTTTGGAACATACTCATTTTTTCATTTACAAGCATTATAACACGCGCACCCCGAACAATCAAGTTTTTAAGGGAGTTAATTACCCATATTTCGCCGCGCGGCGGCAGAAAAACGGCAAAATTCAACATATTTACATATACGGCAACAAAAATTTACATTTCTTTTTCAATAAAACTTTGCAAATACGGCTTTTATGTGGTAGTATATACTTATAAATTGTTGTACCGCTGAAACACCCCTGTTTGGGAACAGCAGATTGGAGATAACTATGCGCAGGTACGATAAAATTAAAATCGGTATTTTGAACGATTCGTTTCCGCCGGTAATAGATGGGGTTGCCAGCACCGTAGTAAACTACGCGGCTACTTTGCGCTCATCTTACGACAACATTTACCCGTTTGTAATAACTCCGCGCTACCCGGAAAAGCATCCGTCCAAATATGATTTTAAGGTTATACGATATCCGTCGGTTAAACTTATGCCGCGCGTGCCTTACCGCGTCGGCAACCCGTTTTCACCCTCAACAATACGGAAAGTAAGGCGCGAAACCCCGGATATACTGCATGTGCATTGCCCGTTTATTTCGATGACGGCGGCAAGGTGCATAAATTCTTCACGCCACCCGATACCGATAGTTTTTACATACCACACCAAGTTTGATATTGATATTTCAAGATATGTGCACAACAGGGTAAGCCGCAAAATCGCAAAAACATACATACTCTCAAACATTCACGCGGCTGACGAGGTTTGGGTAGTTTCAAGGGGTGCGGGCGAAGACCTGCGCCGCGAGGGGTACACGGGCGAATATGTTGTAATGTACGGCGGAACCGATTTTACTACCGAGCCTGTGCCTGCCGGGCAATTGGAGCAAATAGACGCCGAATACGGCATAAGCCGGAATGAAAAGGTATTTTTATATGTAGGGCGAATGATGTGGTATAAAAACATACGCCTGATTTTAGAGTCGCTTAAAGAGGTTAAGAAAAGCGGTATGTCGTTCCGTATGTTCTTTGTGGGCGACGGGCTTGACCGCCGCGACATAGAGAAAACCGCGGCAGGTATGGGGCTTAGCGAAAACACGGTTTTTACGGGAGCAGTACGCGACCGCAACCGCCTAAAGGCGTTTTATTCAAGGGCGGACATGTTTCTTTTCCCCTCAACCTATGATACGGCAGGGCTTGTGGTAACCGAAGCGGCAGCTTGCCGATGTCCCTCGCTGCTTACTGCTGGAAGTTGCGCCGCCGAAAATGTAGAGGACGGTGTAAACGGATTTTTAACACCTGAAGACCCTGCGGCAATCGCTTCTAAAATAGTGGCAGCCGTAGGCGGCGGAAACCTGCAAACCGTAGGTTTAACGGCGTGCGATACGCTTTACCGTTCGTGGGATCAATCGGTTGCGGAAGCGGTAAGCAGATATGAAATACTGCTTGACAGAGCAATTGAGAAACGCAACAGCATAGAAATAGGAATTTAAGACTAAGGGGAAATCCGGCATCTATATTCTGAAATTCAAACCTGAAGCGATGTGTTTATAATTGTCCTGCCCTGCTTTTGGGCGTAGGCGACGGCGATAGCGGTGCCGCTTTTGCGCGCGGTGGGCGTATGCTCTTTATAATAAACAACGCAAAATCGGCTTTTGTCTATCATATAGCGGTTGCGCTCTACATAGGCAGCTTTGCCCGAATGTAATACCCGTTCGGGGAAATATGTATCCTCATAATCCTTTAAAATATAATTTTTATAATCTTCGCTTATATGCGGATATTCCGCCCGTACATAAACCCGTTTTATGTACGGGTGTTTTATTTTTGCGGCAGTTACGGCTTTATAACAAAGGTTATTAAATTTGCTTTTGCTGCCGAAAAGGAATTTATCCACCTTTTCATATACAATTAAGTTTTCAATTATCATCAGCACTTTTGCTTTTAATTCTTCCGTTTCTTCCATATCCCTGTGACCGATAAAACAACAGGCGGTTTCTTTCATATCAATTACCCCATTCTTCCAGTGAATAATTACTTACTTATTATAAACTATCTTTCACTTTAAGTAAATATATTTGCAATTGTATGTGATAATAAAATGCTCGGCTCTTAGATAAAATAAATGTATGTAATATGTAAGGGAGAGTTAAAATGAAAACAGAGTTTTCTGAAAAATATATAACGCTCGGTTTAAAAATTGCATACTATAGAAGAAAAGCAGGATATACGCAAGAATACTTTGCAGAACTCATAGACAGGAGTGTCAGTTTTGTCGGTCAGGTAGAAGGAACGGGAACAGTTCGCGGAATATCGCTCGAAACTCTGTTCAAAATTGCACAAGTGCTTGACATACCTCCAGCTAAACTATTGGAAGATGATTAACCCACCGCCGTAATTTCCGGCAGTGGGTTGTTGCTTTTTAGGGGGCGGACGGCGCCGGCGCAGCCGATTTTACTATTCTTACGCTCTTTTAGACTTGATAACATACGGTAAATAGTTCTTACCGTTGGTTTTTATCTCCCTCCGAGTTTTGCTCGTTGGGCAAAACCCACCGTCTCGGCTGCCGCATCGGTTGGTGCTTCTGCTTCGCAGAGGTGTCCGCCGGACACCCGCACCCTCATTAGATGGAGGCAAGAGCCTCTGCGTACTTATAGTAAACAGCGTTTACCCGTCTGTTATCAAAACTACCGTCACTCACATCTAATATCTAGTGTCTAACACCTAATTTCTAGAACGGTAGATTGATATAAGACGGCGAATGTAGACCGCAGTTGACACTTGAGGACAACCGTGCAGAAATGGTTTGCAGCGGCAGTCGCAGGCTGCGAAAGTGCGGCTGTCGGTTTAATAATACAGGGCGAGCGCAGGGCATTTGGCTGATTATTATTTTTTATTAATTTACATCACTTTGCTTGACAGGCAGCTAAAGACGGAATATAATATATTATATTGAATAAAACAATTGTTATATAACATATGTTTTGCAACCGTTGTGAAAGGAGCGCACAGTATGCCGCCTAAACCGAAATACACGAAAGACGCAATTACCGAAGCTGCGTACAATATTGTTTGCGAAAGGGGTGCCGGCGTGCTTACGGCAAGGGAAATCGCCAAAAGTTTGGGCACTTCCCCTACCCCGATATTTACCTGTTTTAAGGATATGGACGAGGTTAAAAACGAGGTGCGCCGCCGCGCAGCCGACAAATTGAACGAATACCTTAAAGTATCGGAAAACTATTTTCCAAAATATAAAAAACGCGGTATGCAGTGGGTTAAATTCGCCTGTGAGCAACCCGAACTTTTTAAATTTTTATTTATGGAAGGGACGGACTACAAGAATTTTGACGACGCGATGCATTTTATTCCGTTCGACAGTGATGCCGACCTTGAAATCATATCGCACGATTACAAAGCGGACAGCGAACAGGCGCTGCACTTATTCAGGCAGATGTGGATATTCACCTACGGGCTTTGCGTTATTTGCGCAACGGGACTTTGCAAATTTACCGAAGATGAAATTGCTGTGCGGCTTGGCGAAATCTTTAGGGGAATGGTGTATGTTTTAAATACACAAAGCGATGACCCCGCCAAAAAGCCCGTAGAGGGCGGCCACAGCGAGTATTGGGGCACGCCACCGGACCTTTCGGCAGGCAAAACGGCGGCAATGCATAAGAAAGGATAGCACTATGGAAAAAAGACTTTATAAATCAGAGCAAGGCAAGATGCTTTGCGGAGTATGCAGCGGAATTGCCGAATATTTTGGGCTTGACCCGACGCTTGTACGCCTTGGCTGGGTGCTGTTTTGCGCACTGGGCGGCAGCGGAATTTTAGCCTACATAATAGCGGCGATAATAATACCGAAAAAACCGAGTGATTACACGGGCAACGGAGGAATGAACGGATAATGGAAAAAGTTATTGAGATAAAGGGACTTAACAAATCGTTTGGCGATATACACGCAGTGAAGGATCTTTCTTTCGCTGTTAAAAAGGGTGAATTATTCGCATTTTTGGGCGTAAACGGCGCCGGAAAAAGCACGACGATTTCTATAATCTGCGGTCAGTTATCGCGCGACAGCGGAACGGTTGCGGTATGCGGCAGAGATATTGATAAACATTTAGATGAGGTAACATCCAAAATCGGTGTGGTGTTCCAAAGTTGCGTACTTGACAAGGCGCTTACGGTAAAGGACAATCTTAAAAGCCGCGCGGCACTTTACGGCATAACGGGCAGTCGGTTTGAAAAGCGGCTTGCCGAATTGGCTGAAACTTTGCAGTTTGGCGACCTGCTTAACCGCACGCTTGGAAAATTATCGGGCGGACAGCGGCGGCGCATAGACATAGCGCGCGCACTTTTGCACCGCCCCGAAATGCTGATACTTGACGAACCTACCACGGGGCTTGACCCGCAAACGAGGAAACTTTTGTGGGATGTTATAGGCAATTTGCGCCGCGAAAACGGTATGACCGTACTGCTTACTACGCACTATATGGAAGAAGCGGCGGACGCGGACTATGTTGTGATAATTGACGGGGGCAGTATTGCGGCAGAAGGTACTCCGCTTGAACTTAAAAACCGTTACACGGGCGATTTTATAACCCTGTACGGCGTGGATGAAGCGGCGGCAAAGTCGCTTGGCGCTAAATACGAAATGCTTAAAAACGCAGCGCGGATATCGGTTCCCGACACGGCGGCTGCCACAAAACTTATAATCGAAAATCCGCAATTGTTTAACGATTACGAGATAACAAAGGGGAAAATGGACGATGTTTTTCTTGCCGCAACAGGCAAAAAACTTACGGGAGGCAATGATAATGAACGGGCTTAAACAACTGACTGTACGCAACAGCAAACTTTATTTTAAAGACAGGGCTGTGTTCTTTTCGTCGCTTATCACGCCCATAATTCTGCTTGTGCTTTACAGCACCTTTCTGGCAGATGTATTTCACGACAGTTTTACCTCGGCACTCGGAGAGTTTTCGGGGGTATCCGAAAAAATCATAAACGGCGCGGTGGGCGGCCAGCTCTTTTCGGCACTTTTGGCGGTATCCGCCGTTACGGTATCGTTTTGCTGCAACACGATTATGGTAAGCGACAAAGCGACGGGGGCACGCCGCGATTTAACGGTAACGCCCGTAAAGCGTTCGACCTTAGCGCTCAGTTACTATTTATCCACGCTTGCTTCCACCCTTATAATCTGTTTTGCGGCAACGGCGATATGCCTTGTATACATAGGAATTAAGGGATTTTATATGTCGGTAAGCGATATTCTTTTGTGCTTACTTGATATACTCCTTTTAACCCTGTTCGGGACAGCGTTTTCATCGGTTGTAAACTTCTTTTTATCGTCACAGGGGCAGATATCCGCGGTAGGCACTATAGTAAGCGCAGGCTACGGGTTTATATGCGGCGCATATATGCCCATATCGCAATTCGGGAGCGGCTTACAAAAGGTATTAAGTTTTCTGCCCGGAACATACGGCACAAGCCTTTTACGCAACCACGCGCTTAAAGGGGCAATAGGCGAAATGGAGAAGTGCGGACTGCCCGACAAGGCTGTAAATATGATTAAAGACACGCTTGACTGCAATCTTTACTTTTTCGGCAAACAGGTATCAATACCTGTTATGTACGCTGTTTTAATCGGCGGAACGGCACTGCTTATGGCTGTATATGTACTGCTTAACTGCCTTAAAAAGCGCGGCAAATAAATGGGGGTAAGAAAATGCTTAAAATTGAACATCTGACCAAAACATACGGCGAAAAACGCGCGGTTGACGATTTGAGTCTGCACATACAAAAGGGTGAAATATACGGTTTTATAGGCCATAACGGCGCAGGAAAGACCACCACGATAAAGGCGGTTACAGGCATATTGCAATTTGACAAGGGCGAAATAACGATTGACGGAATTTCGCTTAAAAGTGATCCGCTTGCCTGCAAGAGCCGCATTGCCTACATACCCGATAACCCCGACCTTTACGAATATATGACGGGCATAAAATATTTGAATTTTATTGCGGATATATTCGGTGTATCGGCGGCGGACAGGCAGGAAAGAATTAAAAAGTACGGCGATTTATTTGAACTTACAAGCAGTTTGGCACAGCCGATATCCGCCTATTCACACGGAATGAAGCAGAAACTTGCCGTTATTTCGGCTTGGCTGCATAACCCGAAACTGATAATAATGGACGAACCCTTTGTAGGGCTTGACCCGAAAGCGGCGCACATTTTAAAGACTATGATGCGTGAAGTGTGCGAGGGCGGCGGAGCGATATTCTTCTCTACCCATGTTTTGGAGGTTGCCGAAAAACTTTGCGACAAGATAGCCATAATTAAGAACGGAAAACTTATCCGTTCGGGCACAATGGAGGAAGTTAAAGGCGATGACAGTTTGGAAGAAGTATTCCTTGAATTGGAGGAATAATCTATGTTAAAGACACTTTTAAGACGCCAGTTGTTTGAAATAAACCGCAGTTTTTTCTATGACGCAAAAAAAGGTGCGGCGCGCTCGCGCGGAGCAACGGCAACCTTTATAACGCTGTATATTCTGCTTATGACGGTGGTTATGGGCGGTATGTCGGCAGGGTTGGGCATACTTTTATGCAAACCGCTGTTTACGGCAAATATGGGCTGGCTTTATTTTACGATTTTCGGTATGTTGGGGCTGCTGCTTGGGGTGTTCGGCAGTGTGTTCAACACCTACGCAGGGCTTTACCTTGCAAAGGATAACGACCTGCTGCTTTCAATGCCTATACCCGTTAAATACATATTGGCGTCCCGTTTGTTGAGCGTATATCTTATGAGCCTTATGTTTTCGGGTGTTATTACCCTGCCGGGTGCAATTGTATATTTTGCGGTTGTTCCTGTAGGCGCAGCGGCGATAACAGGCTCGTTAGTCTTTATAATTCTTGTGTCGCTTATATCATTTATACTTTCAGCCGTACTCGGTTGGGTGGTTGCAAAAATCTCGGTCAAGCTTAAAAACAAAAGTGTTGTTACCGTACTTATATCGCTTGCCATTATAGGAATTTACTATTTTGCGTATTTTAAGGCTAACGCCGCCATTAAATACCTTGTTGAACACGCGGCTGCGGTAGGCGGACGGATAAAAGCCTCGGCTTACCCTGTTTATGCCTTCGGGCGGATAGGCGAGGGCGATATGCCGGCACTGCTTATATTCACCGCTGCAACAGTCGCGCTGCTTTTGGCGGTCTGCCTGCTTATTTCGCGCAGTTTTATAAAAATCGCCACATCATCGGGCAAGGTATCGCAGACGGTATATAAAGAGAAAAAAGCGGTTGCACGGCCGCAAAGTTCGGCGCTTTTGGCAAAGGAAATCGGCAGATTTACTTCAAGCCCAACCTATATGTTAAACTGCGGATTGGGCATACTGATTTTACCTATAACGGCAGCTGCGGCGGTCATAAATGCCGATGTGCTTAAAGGTTTTGCCGCGGCACTTGGTTTACACGGCGGCGGAACGGCGGTTATAGCAGCGGTTGTTTTGTGCTTGATAGCGTCAACTATTGATATATCTGCGCCGAGTTTATCGCTTGAGGGTAAAAGTTTATGGATAGTACGGTCACTGCCTGTAAAATTCGGCGAAGTGCTTAAGGCAAAACTGCGTATGCACTTTGTGTTTGCGGTTCCTGCAGTTATTATAGGTTCTGCCGCGCTTGCCATAGCTATTGACTGCTCGGTTTTAGATAAGGTATTTATATTTATTTTACCGCTTGCGTTTGCGTTCCTTTCGGGTTGTTTCGGGCTGTTTATGAACATTAAAAAACCAAATTTTAACTGGACGAGTGAAATAACCCCGATAAAACAAAGTATGTGCGTAGCCGTTACGCTGTTCGGCGGTTGGGGATATGCGGCGATTATAGGAGTTGGATGTTTCCTTATGCGGCGGTATATTTCGGCTGAGGTGTACCTCGGCTTTGCAACTGCCGTTACGGCGGCGCTCGGCATGCTTACATACCGCAGTGTTGTAGGCAGTGAAGCGCCCGAGGCTTAACCGAACTCCATACGGTTTTGCACGCCGTATTTTCCCATCGGCTTAAAGTCGGTCTTTAACGGCTGCCGTAAATTTTGCAAAAACGGAAAGTTCCGCATAAAATTAATTAAATTTCAGCAATAACAGCGCACGCGGCTCACGGGAAGTTCCGCCCATTGCCCCAAAGCGAACGCTTTGGGACGGCACGCTGTCCGAAAACTTAAGTTTTCGGCAATGGGCGGAGTTTTCCCGTGAGCCGCGGCGGTTTTGTATGCGTTAAAAACGGAAACATACACTTACCGGGCTTTAGCAAGCCATAATCTGATTAAAAAGGCAATAATTTTCTTTTATTTTATGCACCGTCACTGTTGTAAATCCGCTTGGTTTATTGTATAATAGAGGACAATCCGATAAAGGAACAATACGGGCGAACCCAATGCCCGAAATATTAATCTACAGCAATAACAAGGAGCAAAATATATGTCAGTTACCGTTAAAAATATTATCACACTGCCTGCAATGGCGCTGCGCGGCGTGGTGGTGTTCCCGCAAATGTTTGTACATTTTGATGTGGGCAGACCCAAATCGGTAGAGGCTTTACGCGCCGCAATGGGATCCGACCAACAGATATTTTTAATAACACAGCGCGATATGCGTGATGAGGAAATAAGCAGAGACGGACTTTATGATACGGGCGTTTTGGCGCGCGTACGGCAGATGTTAAAATTGCCCGAGGGCGGCATACGCGTGCTGGTTGAGGGTGTTTGCCGCGCCGAATGTGTTAATTTAAGAATTCGCCCCGATTATATGGTTGCGGATATAAATTTGTTAAACGATAAAAAGCCGCGCTGCTCCGCAATTTACCGCGAAGCGCTTATCCGCCGCGCGCGCGAGGTGTTTGAAGACTACGCCGAGGTGAATGCTAAGGTTCCGCCCGATATTGTTATGACCGTTTTATCTAACGAAGATATCGGCTACCTTGCGGACTATATCGCCTCCAATACTACAATTCAACTTGACGATAAGCAGTTTATATTGGAACAGACCAATCCGCAAAAACGGCTTGAGGCGGTAATTTCACTGCTTATACGCGAAACCGAAATTTTAAAAACCGACGAAAAAATCGGGCGCGAGGTTGCCGCAAATATTGACGATAATCAGCGCGAATACTATATGCGCGAACAGTTAAAGGTGCTTAACGAGGAACTTTACGGCAGCGACGACCCGAACAAAGAAGCCGAAGAATACAACAAGAAAATTGATGCGCTTAAGGCTCCCGACAAGATTAAGGAAAAACTTAAATCCGAGGTTTCACACCTTGCAAAAATGCCGTCGGGTTCACAGGAAGCAACCGTTGTGCGCGGATATCTTGATTGCTGTATAGCACTGCCCTGGGGAATTTACAGCGACGAAAAAATAAGTATCGCAAAATCGCGCAAAATACTTGACCGCGACCATTACGGTCTTAAAAAGGTTAAAGAGCGTATGATAGAACTGCTTTCGGTTCACGCGCTGCAGCCCGATATTAAGGGGCAGATAATCTGCCTGGCAGGCCCTCCCGGAATCGGTAAAACTTCAATCGCACGGGCGGTTGCCGAATGTATGGGACGAAAATATGCGCGCGTTGCGCTGGGCGGCGTGGGCGATGAGGCTGAAATACGCGGTCACCGCAAAACCTATATCGGCTCTATGCCCGGCAGAATTATTGACGCAATTAAAAAAGCAGGCACCTCCAATCCGCTTATTTTGCTTGACGAGGTTGACAAATTGGCTGACAGTTATAAAGGCAGCCCCGCATCGGCTTTGCTTGAAGTTTTGGACAGCGAGCAGAACTCGGCTTTTGTTGACCATTATATTGATATGCCGTTTGATTTAAGCCGCGTGCTGTTTGTAACCACAGCGAACTCGCTTGATACCGTTCCGCGCCCGTTGCTTGACCGTATGGAAATAATCGAAATGGGCAGTTACACGCGCGAGGACAAGTTCCACATAGCCAAAAACCACCTTATTAAAAAGCAATTGGCGGAACACGGGCTTACCGCAAAACAACTTAAAATTACCGACGCCGCAATTTACGAAATGATTGACGGCTACACAAGAGAGGCAGGCGTGCGCCAGCTTAACCGCACGATAGCGTCAATTTGCCGCAAGGCGGCTGTTAAAATAGTTTCAGGCGAGAGCGCGGCGGTAAATGTGGGCGCAAAAGCGCTTAAAGACCTGCTTGGAACACCAAAATACAGGGATGAAAAGTTATCGGCAGCCGATGAAGTAGGGCTTGTAAACGGTCTTGCCTGGACGGCTGTGGGCGGCACTATGATGAAACTTGAGGCGGTTGCCGTACCGGGCAGCGGAAAACTTGAACTTACAGGCTCGCTCGGCGATGTTATGCGTGAATCGGCAAAGGCGGCTGTAACCTATGTAAGAAGCCGCGCCGAGGTATTGGGAATAGACGCCGAATTTTACAAAAACCGCGACCTGCATATCCACGCGGATGAAGCAGCCGTACCGAAGGACGGCCCCTCGGCAGGTGTTACAATGACTACCGCGGTAGTTTCGGCACTTACGGGAATCCCCGTGCGCCGCGATATAGCAATGACGGGTGAAATAACCATACGCGGCACGGTTTGCGCCATAGGCGGGCTTAAAGAAAAAAGTATGGCTGCGTTTAAATCGGGCATTACCAAGGTGTTTATCCCTGCCGACAATGTACCCGACCTTGACGAGGTTGACGAGGCGGTTAAAGCGGCTGTGGAATTTGTACCCGTAAGAAATGTTGACGAGGTGCTGCGCGGCGCGCTGGCGGAAAATCCTTTTTTGACCGAAACGCCTGCGGCTAAACTGAGTTACCGCATAGAACCGCAAAGAAAAAACGGCGGAGTGGCACTGCGCTGAAATTATAGGTAGGTAAAAAATGAATTATAATAATGTGCAATTTGAAATGTCGGTAGGTACGGCGGCGCAGATGCCGCCGTCGGTTCAGCCCGAAATATGCTTTTCGGGGCGTTCAAATGTCGGCAAATCTTCACTTATAAATAAGACCTTGGGCAGGAAATCGCTGGCGCGCGTCAGCACAAAGCCCGGCAAGACGGTAACTATAAACTTTTTCACCCTTGAAAATGTGCGCCTTGCCGACCTGCCCGGTTACGGGTACGCAAAGGTATCGTTTTCCGAGCGCACACGGTGGGCTGAACTTATGGAATTTTATTTCGGTTCAAACCGAAATATTGCCCATATTTTTCAGTTGGTTGATATGCGCCATTCCCCCACAAAATACGATATGGATATGCTGCAGCTGCTTGTGAATGACGGCTACCCGTTCAGCGTGGTGCTTACAAAGAGTGATAAGCTTAACAAGACTGAGCGCGCAGCAAGACTGGAATCGCTGAAAGAAGAACTCGCGTTTTTACCCGACGATACGGCGGTTATACCGTTTTCTTCGGTAACGGGCGAGGGCGCAGAACAAGTGCGCGCGGTTATTGAACAAATTTCAGCCGGCACAGATGATTAGCCGAAAATCTTTTACCTAAAACAAGAAGATTTTTTGTTTTGGAAGCCGAAGAACGCAGAAATACTACCGCATTTCAAGTGATGAGACAAACAAGACGGGAAAATACTCCGTTTTAGGACCCATTGTACCCTGATTGTTTTGTCTAATCATAACACATAAAAGCAGGGCACGCAGTTTGAAAGCTGCGTGCCCTGCTTGTTGTTTTCAATTTTCACTCTTTGTAAAGCGCCTGCATATGCTCTATACGCTCGCGCACCGTTTGCCGTAATTCAAGAGGACGGCGTACCTCTATCCCATCGCCATACTGCATTATCCAAGCCATCAGTCCCTCGCTTATAAGGGCGGTTACATCAAAGGTGAATTTATCCTCCGACACATTGCGCATATGTATATCCTCGCCGAAGCGGTCAATTACCTGGTCAAGCAGGCTTTTATCGCATTTAAAAATAACCTCGCACGGCTCGCCGCCGAACATATTAAACGATTTTTTAGAATAATCGGCGGAGTCAAACACCGTTTTATATTCGCTTACTTCGCTGAAATGGCGGCTGTTTTCAGGCAGAATTTCTACCGCCTTCATTCGGTCAAGCCGCAGGTGCACAAGATTATCGTACTTCGGGACATTGCCGATAAGATAGTAGTGGTCGCTTGCCCAGATTATAGCGTAGGGGCTTACGGTCAGCTCACGCGAATTGAGGGTAATCCTATGCTCATCGAATTTATGACGAATATAGTTAAAGCATATCATCTTGCCCTCCGCCACCGCACGGCTTATTTTATCTATATTATAATAAAGTTCTTCGTTTGTAGCCTTATTCCTGTCCGAAATAAAGACGCGGTGTTTAATAAGCGCCGCCTCGTTCTCGCTTAAAAGACCGGTCAGCTTTTCAATAAGGCGTTTGCTTTTTTTGCAGCTTATAAACCCTGCCGACTGCACCGCGTCGGTAAGCAGGAGTATTTCTGCCTGCTCGAAATCACGGGTCAGCAAACAAAACCCTTTTCGCGGCGCGGCTACCCTTATTATATCGCAGCCGTAGTCTTTAAGCGCGTTTATGGAATCATAAATTGATTTGCGCTCGGCATTAAGTCCCTTTTGCCGCAAATAGTCGGCTATTTCGCCTGTTGAAACAGGCGTGTTTTCGTCGCTTTTCGCCTTAAAATATTCAAGTATATACAGAAGTTTCAATTTTCCGTTTGCGGTATTCGGCATACTCTTCCCCCTTTTAATGCAGGGCTTCAGCCCTGTTCGCGAAGCACCTGCAGCGCCTGCTCTTTACTGTATAAAGCGTTTAACGCCGCCAGCATAGCGGATGACGACATATTTTGCGGCAGGTCCAATTTTTTTAAAAGACGGCGGCGTTTAGCCGCACTGTCAGCACAGCCCGAA
Source organism: Roseburia sp. AF12-17LB (assembly GCA_963589585.1). Lineage (GTDB taxonomy): Bacteria > Bacillota > Clostridia > Oscillospirales > Acutalibacteraceae > CAVALG01. Next base: position 10,223 of record CAVALG010000112.1, on the reverse strand, counting down.
AATCCCGTTTCGTACAAATCCTGCTTTGTTATGCGTTCCGCTTTTTCGGTTTCACGGCAGGTAACGCCTGCGTTCAAAAAGCAATTTAAAAGCGTTTTTTCGTCGATTCCCTCAACGCCCAAAAGCCCCTCTTTGCCTGCTTCCGTTTTGCGCTTTTCTTTACCTCGCACCTGCGGCGCATAGACATTTGTTATACGTTCGGGCGGAACAAAAGATTTTATATGATTTCTTATAAGCATACCTGCAGAGTCACTGTCGGTAAATATTATTATACCATCCTTTTCCGCTAAGCGGCGGATAAGCGATTTAAGTTCCCGATTTTTGAATATACCGAACCCATCGGTTACTATAATAGTGGCGTCAACTACGCGTTCAAGCCGTATTTTGTCGTATTTCCCCTCAACAATAACGGCACTGTCAAGTTTAAGCATAGCGCGCTCCGCCGTTTTGATTTTTGCCGCCGAGCATTATAAGTTCGGTTACAAGGGTCTGCAATTCGGTTTTAGGGTCGCACGGCGCGGATTTCAGCCGCCTGTCGGTTTGGGAAATAAGGTCAAGCGCACGGCAAATATCGCCGTATTTATATCTGCGCGCGTCACGCGCGGCGTTAGTAAGGCGGAATGAAAGATTTTTGGGATAACCGAAGTCCCCTGCCGCCTGCGGTATCGGCACGCCCTTTTTTTCAGCCGCCGCGGCACGAAATATATCACAAAAGCAGCCCGCTATAACCGAAAGGATAAATACAGGTTCGGTACGCATAAAAAACAGTTCGTCCAGCAATTCCTGCGCTGCCGACGCATTTTTAACAACAATGTATTTTGTTAAATTGTAAACCGCCGCATCAACCGAGCGTGAGCAGACCGTATCAATCATCCGGTCGGTAACAGTTCCCCCTTCAGCATATATGCAAAGTTTTTCAAGTTCGTTTGTAAGGGTGTACAGGTCGTTGCCGCACACCTCGGTCATATGGCGCGCCTGTGCCTGCGGCAGCGTTACATTTCGCCGAGCCGCACCCGATGCAAGCGCCTTTTGCAGTTCGGCGTCACCCTTTCTGTAAATATAGGTCGCCATACCGCCTGCGTTTTCAACCGCTTTTATGAGTTTATTTGCGCGGTCGCTCCGCTTCTTTTCGGGTATTACGACTGTCTCAAAATAAAGCACCAAAACGCAATGCCCGCCGATATTTTTAATAATATCAAGCATAGTTTTAAAATCGTCGATTTTAGCCTTGTCGGGGTCAAAATCGCAAACGGTAACGCACCGCTTTTCAGCAAACATCGGCAGGGTTATAACCGCATCATATATCTTTTGAACCGAAATATCATTTTTCAGTTCGGTAATATTAAAATCGGGGTTCTGCGGAACAGCCGCTGCCTCGATTTTTTTTACAAGATTACGAATAACATAATGCTCATCGCCGCACAGCAATATAACATTGGGCAAAACGCCGAGTTTTAATGTATCTTTTAATGCTTTTTCCGTAGTCACTTAAACTTCTCCAAAAATTTATTTAATCTTCAAAGTCCGCAAATACCGCTTGGTTTCATCGGTTATGCGAAAACTTTCCACAGCCTTTTGTATTGATTTATTGTGTGTGAATTTATCAAGTTTTTTGCCCGTAAACAGGGGGACGGTTGCCTCATACTGCTTGCACAGCGCCGTTGCAAAATACCACGCGCGCGCCATATTTACATAATACTCGTCCGATATAATGTCGGCAACCGCGCTATTGTATTCGGGCTTAAAATCTTCGTCCAAAAAGTGCCGCATCAGCATACAAACCGCAAACCTGACGGTATATGTTTCACCCGAAACGAGCCAACGGTTTATTTCCGCAGCCAATTCGGTATGATGTTTTTTAAAAGATTTTGGCGACATCATATCGCAGGTTGCCCAGTTATCAACAAACGGCAAAAACTTGTTCACGGCTTTTACGGTTTCGTTATAATTGGTTATCCGCTCGATTAAAAAGGCGTGAACGCTGTTTTCCTCGTGATATTGGTGCGGCAGTTCCTCCATAAACGCCGCTGCATCGGGCGTGCCGGATATCCCGGCTGCAAATTTTCTAAGAATAGGCACACGCACACCGATAATCATTTCGCGGTCAACAGTCGGGTTAAGTTTTGCCGTAAAATCGGCATATTCCTTTTCACCCATTTTAAAAAGTTCCGCCCGTATTCGGGCAGCGGCATTATCCGCCGCGGTGTGCGTTTTACCGTTATTTTTCATCATTATCCGGTCCTTTCGGTTCCACATACAAGGTGCGGTTGCCCGTAAACACAACCATACCTGCGCGTGCGCCCGATGGCTTTTTAACATACCTTACCTGCACACAATCCACGGGAACGGAGGAGGAATTTCTCGCCTTTGAATAATACGCCGCCTTTTGCGCCGCAAACACTACCGTTGGCTCGGGCGGCGTCTTTCCGTCGCAGATTATAATAGTATGGGAACCGTGTATATCTTTAGTATGCAGCCAAAAGTCGGTTTTGGCGGCAATTTTGGTTGTAAGTTCATCATTTTGGCGATTGTTCCGCCCCACAAGCACCGTAAAACCGTCGGGGGAAATAAACTCGTGCGGTTTTAAGCGCGGCGGTTTTTTAGCCGATTTGGTATGTGTTCTGACATAACCTGCAGCGCGCAGCTCGTCCGTTATTGCGTCAAGTTCCGCAAGATTTTCGGCGCGGTCAAGTTCATCGGCAACACTTTTAATGTACGAAAGTTCCTGCTCTCCGTCATTTATCAATTCGGTAAGCAGCCCTGCGGCAACGCAGGCCTTTTTATATTTTTTAAAATATTTTTGCGCGTTTTCGGCAGGCGATAAAGCCGCGTCAAGCGGTATTTTTATTTCGGCAAGGTCGGGGTCATAATAATTTTGCAATAATGCGGACGCCGATCCCTTTTCGATTAAATGAATGTTAGCCTTAATAAGTTCGCCGTAAACCCTGTAGGTTTCGCGTTTTTCGCATTTTTTTAAATCACTTTTTCGGGCGTTCAGTTTACGCTCGGCGCGTGTTTGCAGATTGGCGACGGTTCGCCTCAATCCGCCCGACGCCTGCCTGATACGCTCACGGTCGGCGCGTGTTCTGTAAAATTCATTAACCACCGCCGAAAGGCTTTCGGGGTGATGCCGCACGGCAGACGCGCCGTACTGCGTGATATCGATATACGAAAACTCCGTCGGCTCGCCGTTCACGGTAACCACCGTTGGCAAAGGCTGCTCCGAAACTTCGGCTTTAAACTGCATAAGCGCGGCGGCAAACACCGTGCGCTGCTGCGGGGACAGTAAGTTTCCTCTGTCGTTCGGCGATATACTCGCACGAAAACATATCTCACGCGCGACAAGAGGTGAAACTCCGTCAAGCAATTCAACAAGCGTTGCACCCAATTCAAATGGTGAAGCGAATATTTTTTGCGCCAAAGAGTCAACATCTGCTTGTGCAATAACCGTTTTTTCTTCCCTTTCGGGCGGCTCGTACTTTGCGCCGGGCTGAACAAGCCTGCCGCCTGCCTCAATATCCGAGCGGCGGATACAGTCAATTATTCTGCCGCTGCCGTCTATAAGAATAATGTTTGAACGGCTGCCCATAAGCTCCGCCGCGAGGGTAACGGTTACGGTGTCCTGCATTTCGTTGCGCGCTTCAAAATCAAAATACACTGCGCGTTCGTAGCCCTGTTGGCGCACCGAAAGAAACCGCGCGCCCGACAGATTTTTACGCAGCAGCATACAGAACATAGGCGGTACGGGCGGATTTTCTACCGAATAATCTATAATTCCCAAGCGCGAACTGCCGCCCTTTACGCTTATAAGCAGTTTTTCGGCGTGGCCTTTTCCGCGCAGATTGAATATTATCTCCTCCCGTGACGGCTGATATATTTTATCAATGCGCGTATCGGCTGCAGCCGATGATATTTCAGCGCACAATTTATTTATAAAAATACCGTCAAGCGCCATACTGCACCTCTTTTAATTTGTTTTCGGCGGCGGTTATCACAGCCGAAATTTCCTCTGCTGCCGCGCGCATACGTTCAACATTCCGCACGCCCGAAAGTTGGTTTTTAAGCACTTTTATGACCCATTTTATGTATGCTGTCTCGGTTTCCCCGGGGTTTTGGAACAGCCTGCCGAAATGGTAAAACAGAGGGTCTTCGGGCTGGGGTTTTCCGCTGTAGCGAACGCTCATAACCGTATAGAGCCTGCCCTCGTTTTCTGCGGCGGTTTCGCTTATTATGCGGTATTTTTGCAGCGAGAGATACCGCCTGAGGTCATATGCGCTTGACATCGGCTGCAATATCAGTGAATATTTTTCGTCGCGCAGCCACGGGGCACGGTCGATTATATTTGCAATAACCTCGCCGCCCATTCCGGCTATTACGGCTGTGTCGATTTCATCGGGGCGTACAACGTCAAGCCCGTCACCAAGCCGAATATCGACCCCTTCGACCCCTGCATCCTTTATATTTGCGGCGGCGTTTGCAAGCGGTTTTTCCCTCAGGTCGCAGGCATAGACCTTACTGCAAATGCCCTTTTGCACAAGGTAGATTGGAAGATACCCGTGGTCGGTTCCTATATCGGCAACGCGGCTGCCGTGCTTTATAAGTGCGGCAGCCGCGATAAGTCGCTTATCGTTCAACATTTATTTGCCTTCAAAATGGCGGTTCAGTTTTTCAACCAGTTCGTCGGCATTTACGCCGTGAACTTCGCACGCCTCGGCAACCGATTCTCCGCGTGAAGCGGGGCAGCCTAAGCAATGCATACCCATTTCAAAGAAATAGGGTGCTGTTTCCGCATCCATATCCAAAATGTCACCGATGCACATATCTTTGGTAATCTTCATTATTAAAACACTCCTTTATTTTGTTTCATATCATTATAAAGTTTTTTTGAAAAACTTATAATATTCTCAACATTTTGTTGCCCGATAATTTGCGGCGCCGCAGCAAAAAACTCCGCTATATGCGGCGACCTGCCGAGCAGTGAATGTGTATCGCTGCCCAAGAGACTGTAATATCCGTTTTTCGCAAGGCGCTCGGCCTCGCCGCGGTTGACGCCGAAAAGCAGCGAATCCGCATTCAACTGCGCCAAAACTCTGCCGTCCTCAATCAGTTTAAGCGCCTTCCCGTAGTTAGTATAAAACGAATATCTTTCAATATGCGCCAATATCGGCATAATGCCCGTTTTATCATACATTACGGCTATTTCGGATACGGCTTTATCCGTTATTCCGCCCCAATCAAGTTCCAACAGCAAATATCCGCTGCCGCCCAAAGTTAATTCTTTAAGGTGGGCAAAGTCGGTTATCCCCGAAAAATACTTAACCTCAAACCCTAAAAACAGGTCCTTAACCGCCGAATACCGCTGCGCGCGGATATAGGCATTTGACGCTTTACGGTAATAATCCTCAAAATCATATTTTCCGTTATAATAGTGCGGCGTGGCGATCACAGCCTCGGCTCCCTGCTTACCGATTTGCTTTAAAAGCAGTTCGGATTCACGCACCGATCCGGCTCCGTCATCAAGCATCGGCAAAATATGAGAATGTGCGTCCAAAATCATTGCAGTTCACCACCTAACGATATTATATAACAGTTTTAGCCCAATAACAAGGGGAAATGTGTAAAAAAAGGATTAACAACCGCCCCCGGCGAACGGAATTTTAGCACTTGAAATCCGGAATAATATAATGTATAATTAAAATACCAAACTGAAGGGGTGTGCGCATAGATGTCATATTTAAAAAAAATACTAGCACTAACCGTTTTAACGGTTACTGCCGCAGTTTCAGTCTTTTGCTTGCCCTCTGCTGCGGCATCATCAACCCGTCTCGGCGATGTTGACGGTGACGGCGTAATCGGAACGTCAGACGCTGTTATGGTTGTAAAATACGAGGGCAGAAGCCTTGAGTTGACCGATGAACAGTTAAATCGCGCCGATTATAATTACGACGGTGTTGTGGATATTATTGATGTAATTTATATCCTAAAAAACAAAGCGATTGAATTGCCGCCGGTTGAATTTTAATCATTGCAAAATCATATTTAAATCCGCCCTTGCCGACAACCGGCAGGGGCGGATTTTTAATGCAATTTAAAATTAAATAACACTTGCGAATTTCTTATCATTTGCGGCTTTTGTCAATGTGACCTTGGCGGCGGTTACAAACAGAGGCTTGTTTTTTAATATATCGCCCTGTATGCACTCGTCAAACGCTTCCGCTTTATCATAAAATGAAGCAGCCACTATATAGCCCACGGCAAGGTCGCTTGCCTCCTGCGTTCCGCCGTAAAAAGCGTCCGCCATTATGTTTAAAACCTTTTCAAGCGGCTTAAAGTTGTGCTGATAATCGTCAGCCATCGCCCTTATTTTTTTAACAACGGTATTGCGCATAAAATCAATATACAAATACTCGCCGTGCTCGGCAACCGACTGCTTGTAATCCTCTTTAAATTCGGGGTAGATGTTAAGCAGCTTAGCCGTCAACCCGTCAACCGTTATATCGCTGCCCGATTTATCCTTAACCGGTATGGTGATAGAGCCGCCGATGTTTACCGAACTCTTTTTAAGACCCAACTGCTTGCGCAGCGCCTCGCAAAAGTCTTCGGCAATTATGTCGGCGTCATATTTAAGGCTTTCTTCGCTACACAGCCACTCGGCAAGTTTTACAAGACTGTTTTCATCTGTGCCTGCCTCAAGGATAATATGGCCCGCACCCTCGTCATATTTAAGTGCGAAAGAGATTTTATCGTTTGAATAAACGCCGTTTTCGTCGGCAACGAACTTCTGTCCGTCAATAAACTCTTTCATTTTAGATTGTATACTGTTTATTATTATTCCTTCCACGATACATACCTATCCTTTAAATAATATAAAAAACCGCGGCGGATACACAGCCGCCGCGACCGATACCGAAGATATAATAACATATAAATTCGGTTTTGTCATCATTTTTTGTTAATTTTTATTACCTGTAGCGTTAATTTATTTTTGCGCTGCCTTGTTTTACAATGGGCAGAGCGGCCTTTCGGGGTTGGAATGTTATTAACAGCGTGCCGCTTTTTACCGATATTTCGGCAGATTCGCCTGTAAATTCATTGCTTACACCAAGCGGAAACGATGGTAAAAGGCGTGCGCCCGACAGGGTGTATTTTACCCCTTTAATGGTAACACCTACGGCAGGTTCACCTATACAAAAAACCGAAAGGCGACCGCTGCACTGCGGCGTAAAAAGCGCGCTGCCGCCGCAAACGGCGGTTACGGCAATATCCTCACCGAAGAAAAACGGCGCTGCCCCCTGCTCCGCCGTCATAGCGGCAAGCTGCAGGTTTGCCACGGTATGGTCGAGCTTTCCGCCCAACGCGCCGTACACAAAAATTTCTTTGCAGCCCTCTCCGAGTGCGGTTTTTACGGCAAAGCCGACATCGGTATCGTCCTTTTCCACGGGCAGATGGGTAATGTTTTCGCCCTGCGGTATATAACCCAGCGAGTCAAAATCACCTATTACCGAATCGGGGCAAATGCCGATTTCTTTTAGTCGCAAAAGTCCCTTATCGGCGGCAATTACGGTATCTCCCGATTCGGGTCTTACGGGCATATCGCCAATCGGCAGCGCACCGAAAATAAAGCAGCGCGCAAAGTTTTTACGGTTTACAGGTTGCATATCTTTTTAATTTGCGGAGCCTGGAAGAGAAGCAGCGCGCCTACTACCGTAAGCACAAGTTCGGGCAGCATATAAAGCCCGTTATACGCCAGCGAATAGAGGTAGGGCATATTTTCAAATGTGTTGCCGAAAAGGCTGAACTGCGCAAGTTGGGTGAAAATAACCGCGCCTGAAATAAAGTGACACAAAAATCTGAGAAATACGGCAAGAACCACACCTGCCAAAACGCCTGTTGTTCCGCCTTTTCTGAAAGCACCTGCAAATCCCAAAACGGTAAATGCAAGAACATAATCAAACATTATGCAGCCTACAAGCGAAATCGGGGTAAGACCCCAGCCAAGCAGCCCGTCGCCTACAATGCCGAGGGTAAGTTGAACCAATGAATAAACAAAAGCGGAAACAAGCCCCCACGCCGTGCCGTACATTACGGGCAGCATAACTATGGGAAGCATTGAAAGCAGGGTGACCGAACCGCCCAGCGGCATTTTAAAGATTTTCACCATACTGAGCGCGGTGGCGAGCGCGAGCATAACCGCGGTTACGCACAGGCGCTGAACATTGGCTTTTTTTGTTGTGTTTGACATACTTTTCTTCTCCTTAAAATAAAAATTCACCAACAGGATAACCGTTGGCGAATTTTTGGTTAAACATCAACTCTAAACAAAATATTCTCCCTACGACGGCATTACCCGAATCAGGTTAAAGGGTTCGCGCGGTCTACCGCGCATCTCAGCCGACTTAAATGTCGGGCACCCCCGTATTCTGTTGGTCGGACCCGTATCAAAGTCCGAATACATTTTAACACCGCCTGCGAAATTTGTCAATAACAAAGGCGCAGGAAAAATGGCAATTTTATTCTATCGGAAACTTGTCTATTGCCTTTGCGTCATATTTAAGAATCAGTATTGCATCATTTGAGTCAACGCTCTTGTTACTATCTACATTTGCAGTAGCAAGTTGAGAATCTGTCAGAGTTTCAATTTTTGCATTATAGCGTAAAATCGCTATTGCGTCATTGGTGTTTATAATACCGTCTCCGTTTACATCACCGTACAATCCGCCTTTTTCTATAACAGCAGTTTCAATGATCTTGCAACAAACAACACACTCTTTATGCTTAGCACCCTCGGATGATGATGTGGCAGGAACATCTATTATCCATTCTCCAACCATATGGGCATCAATATCAAATTTTGTTCCGAAATAGCAAGTGTGCCAATGTTTTGTACCGTCAGATTCCCACTTACCGTCAACATCCTTATGGTTTCCGTTTGCAGATATAATGTTACCAACCTTCATTTTAGTATTGCAATCGGCACACCAAACGTCTCCGGCATAGCCGTTCTCACAACAGGTTGGCATTTTTTCGCCGCGCACTTCTGTATGTTTATGGTTAGACGAATCTATATTGCCGTATTCCGACCCACAAATGCTGCAAGTTCCCCTCTTTATGCAGGTTGCTTCACCGCCGGTATGCGCAATTTTTTCTATGGAATGGCCTTTGCTGATTTCTCGCCCACAGGTTTTGCAATATACATCCCCTGTATAACCTTCCTCATAGCAAGTAGATGTTCTCTGATTTTTTAGATAAGTTTTGCCGATGTGATTCGTGTAATCGCAGTCCCCTGTTTCAAAGGTTTCCTTGCTTTTATTGCCGCATACGGAACAACTTTTGTAATAAATTGCCTTACTGGCGCAGGTGGCAGCTGTTTTTAAACAATCCTGTCTTGCATTTTCAATATATTTGTGAACAGCAAAATCGCCGTACTGTTTATGGCAGACCTCGCAAACCGCCTTCTTTATACAGGTTGCTTCGCCACCGATATGGTCGCTGAATGGCAGCTCTTTATCGGAACCGGCAACAATTTCCTTGCAATCGTTACAAATGGTATAAGCTGTATGCCCATGCTTAATACAGGTAGATGCTTCAGCGGAAATATCCGTTTTATTCAAATGTGAACAGTTGACTATTACAACGCATGAAGCGGAAAATCCACCGTCCATACTCGTGACCGTAATGGTAGTTACCCCTTTTGCATGAGGCATTACAACACCGTTTTCAACGGTTGCTACGGCTTTATCACTACTTGACCAAATCACATTTTTATTCGTTGCAGTTTCCGGAAACAGAGTAGCCGTAAGCGTAAAATCACCATCGCCTGTTCCGATGCTTACGGTTTCTCGGTCAAGCGCAACGCCGGTTACGCTAATTGGCTTATTGATTACTGTAATAGCATAATTACCATTAATGGTTGTCACGCTCCCCTCAGCATTTCTTAAAACAACCGAATATGCTATTTTATAAGTGCCGAGAGGCGTGTTTTCATTAGCACTTAATTCCATTTCAAAGACATTTCCGCTAAGCAAATAATCTTTTTCAAATGTAAAAACTCCTATTTTTTTATCCGCGTCATACCGCTTCATAGTTACATTTTCTAAAAGCCAATCTCCACTTGAAAATTTAAGTTCATCATACACGAATTTAATTGAACCTGCTTTTGCGCGAACTGTTTCGGGAATGGTTATTATAAGTTTTATATTGTTGCCCCTAATTACCTCATTATT
>CAVALG010000111.1:0-5594 GCA_963589585.1 Roseburia sp. AF12-17LB | reverse complement strand
ATATCGAGATAAACCGAATGTTCATATGTATTCATATATCCGTTACCCCAAAATCGCTGCTTATTTTATGTAGACTTTCATTGTAATATCCGTTCCCACACCAACTGCAGATTTAATATCCATTTCATCGGTGTAGCGTTTCATATTGGGCAAGCCCATACCTGCGCCGAAGCCCAGCGAACGGACGCTGTCGGGCGCGGTGGAATACCCCTCCTGCATAGCTTTGCCGATATCTTTTATACCGGGTCCTTTATCCGAAAGCAGAATTGTTATACAATCCTCGTTTACCGTGACGGTCGCTTTTCCGCCGCCTGCGTGGATAACCATATTAATTTCGCCCTCGTACATTGCTATGGAAACTCTGCGGATGATTTCGGGTGAAAGTCCCAACTGCCTTAAATTCTTTTTAATGCTGACCGACGCGTAACCTGCCGATGTAAAGTCAGACCCGTCAACATCAAAATTAAAAATCAACGGTTCAGACATTTTTCACCTTATTGCCGACAAGGCCGTTACTGTACAGTATACCGCATGCTTCGTACATTCTTTTATCGGTAGCCAAAAGGACTATTTCGCTTTCTTTGGCGAGTTCTATCATTTCGGGCGTAGGATGTTTAGAGCGCACGAAAACTATGCAGACCATATCCATCATTTCGGCAGTGCGTATAACCTGCGAATTAACAAGTCCAGTAAGCAGAACCGCCTGGTCCTTGACATAAGCAAGCACATCGCTCATCATATCGCTGCCGCAGGCAGAATAAACATGGCGTGAAAGCAGTTCTTCGTTACAAATAACATCGGCATTAAGCAGTTCTTTAATAGTGCAGATCTTCATATGGATTCTGTCCTTTTTAAACTAATTTCAATTATACTTTGCAAGTATATCGTCAATATCGTCCACTGTAAGCCGGCCGTAAACTTCTTCATTGACCGTAAGAACAGGTGCAAGTCCGCAAGCACCTATGCAGCGGCAGGCGGTAAGCGAAAATTTTCCGTCCGGCGTACATTCGTCAGCACCGATACCGAGTTTTTCGGAAAGTTTGTCCATCAAATCGCCCGAACCTTTAACATAACATGCGGTTCCGAGACATACGGAAATGTTATATTTGCCCTTGGGACATAGTGAAAACTGTGCGTAAAAGGTTGAAACACCGTAAACCTTTTCTACCGGTACATCCATACCTCTTGCGATCATTTCCTGAACCTCAAGCGGAAGATACCCGTAGATATCCTGCGCCTGCTGCATAACTGCCATAAGGCGGCTTTTGTCATGCTTGTTGGCGTCAATGATCTTTTTTAGCTCTTTTTCCTGTTCAGGCGTGCCGCTGAACGGAAGAGTGCCGATTTTCTTTTTCATTGAGCTGATTCCTCCTATATAATTAACCCAAAACACATTTTTATGCGTTTTACGGTTCGGGGCGCAAAGGGCATAACCGCCCATCACACCGCATCTATAGAATTATAACAGACTTTTCGCCGGTTGTCTACAATTATTTTAATTTTTTAACATTAATTTTTCGGCGTATTGCAGTATTATTAAAGATTTTCAGGCGATGTTTTTATAACTATTGCACATTAAATTAACATATTCATCACTGCTCATATATACTTGTTATAATAATTGTGATATACCAGTTAAAACAAGCCGTTTTTTACCCCGAATTTATGCAACTTCTACCTAAAATATATGCGGCAAAACCGCTGCCGATAATGCCGCGCAAATAATTTTTGAAAAAAGCCTTGCATTACCGCCCGATTTGTGTTATTATAGTTTGCGTTAAGGCAATCGGTTTGTAAAGTCGCCGATTTGCAGGTTAAGATTTAATATGGGGGATTAGCTCAGATGGGAGAGCGCTTGCATGGCATGCAAGAGGTCACCGGTTCGATCCCGGTATTCTCCACCAAGTAAAAACGGCAAGCATCATAAGATGCCTGCCGTTTTTGCTTATTCACTGCTCACTATTCAAGTTTTGTTAAACGCTTGCGGATTGTGGGGAAGGAATATGTTATAATGCTTTCAGTCATAATATAATAACATATCATTGTAGGCAATATATCCGCAAACCTTAATTATGGGTGTTCTCGTGTTTCTGCATATTCATCTAAAATGTATCTCGCATACATTGTTGCCTGACGCTCCTCCCCTTTATGAGTTAATTCCAACGAGTTTATCCATTGAAAATAATGCGTCAATTCGTGCGCCAGTGTTATCAATATTGCTGTTAAAGCACTGTCCTTATCCCACTTGGCGCACCTTTCCTCGTAATCACCTGCCGCAACACGAATGTAAGGCTCAACAGTGTAATCATCCTCAATTCGCCAAAATGTTCCGTACGCCGTATCGCCGTCCATACAGCGAAGTTTGGGCTTGTCCTTAATGTATGCAACCACCCTCAACGGAAAGTAAAACTCCCGTCTGAGAAAAGCGGCAAACTCTTTGCACGCCCGGCGAACCTCAGGGTCAACATTTTTGTCAAACCTTAATCTAAACCCCGTTCTGTGGTTTTCATCGTTAAAATCTATATTCTTTTCCCAATTTTCAAGTGTCCAAATATGTTGCATTTATATCTTCCGCCTTATTTAGAAGAGGCTGTTATTAAATCCGTTTTGCATTTGCATTACTCTCATTTCATTTTATGGTATCATTATACAATTTTGGGGTTGCTATGTCAATGACGCATTTCATCTCATATCCTCGATCATTTCCCTCATGGTTTCCTCTGTCGGCGCGTTCGCAAGATACAAGTAATTATTATATTGAAATTCGCCTTGAAAAATTCCGTCATAGTTACTTAAAACCACATTGAAATTACCGATTTCTGTTGTGTGTGCCGAGTTGTTTGTTACGCTCTTCCCCTTAGTAACCGAAATGTACAATTCCTTATCCTTAAAAGTAAATGCAGCCTCTGTCACATCGCCGTAATCATATACCGTAATTGTTTTAACGGGGTGATTGCTCAAAAATTCATACGGTAAAACAGCAGACGGGAATAAATTTGCTTTTTTAAAATCATCAACCGAATTAAATACTTGAGTATCGTCGGTCAATACGATTTCGACATTTCCTTCTTTGTATGTTTGTTTTTCCTTCATATTCATCAGCGCCTGTTTTGTAAGGCTGATAACACTAAACCCGAATGCATCTGCAATGAGCGAACCCGAAACAAGAAGAACGACAACTGCGGCAACGGGTATCAGCCGTTTTAATTTTACGCATTTTGCTTTTCTGTTTCGGTTTGCCTGCCTGCCGTTTTGCGGCAGGCTTTTTAAAAACTGCTCCGCAACGCCGTCCGCATATGAATTTATTGCGGAAACATCTTTGTTTTGCAGGTAAAGTGACAGTTGTATGGCTTCGTCAACCAATTCCGAATCGCGTTTTTCAGCGCTTTTTAAAAGTTCAGCATCAATGATTTCATCAAGTGCTTTCAGCAGTTCGGCATCGTCACGGCACTTACGCCATTTTAAAATATTTTCTAATTTCGTACTCATTGCAAACCTCCGTTCCCGTATTTGCTGCCTGCAACGGCATTTTTAAAATCAACTGCCGAAAAACTTTTTTATTTCATTTTCGGCATATGTTTCCGCCCTTTGAAGCCGCGAGCGTATTGTGGAATAAGGCAGTCCCGTCGCGGCAGCTATATCTGTAAGTTTTTTCTTTTCTATATAACGCAGGCGAAACACCGATTGCATTTTTGCAGGCATACTAAAAGCGATATCTTTAAGATATTCTTCCGTTGGGCGTTCCGATTTAAAATAATCGTCATATACCGCAAGGCCGTTTAATGCGTCATAATGCAGCAGTTTTTCAAAAGAGAGGGGAACATCCTTTACAGGGCTGTTTTGGTTGTGTTTAATGCATTTATCGGCTACGCGATACAGATAAGCCCTTGCGGCGCCGTCATCTTTAAACACAAGCGACTCCCACTTTTTGAACAGAACCATAAATATATCGTTAAGGGTTTCCTCCGCAAGTTGCTTATTGTTTTTCATTCTGTAATAGCAGTAACGGAAGAGTTCCGCATTATATTTATTCACTATTCTTTCAAATTCCTTGCCGTCAAACATTGCGTCCCCCTTTCCTGCCTAAATAAACATAGTTCTGCTTAATACACCGACATAGGATTTATGTTTTTACCGTTTGCCCAAAGCTCATAATGCAGGTGCCACCCCTCTGACCAACCGGTACTGCCTACATAGCCTATCACCTGCCCTGCTTTAACCGATTGCCCTGTACTGACAATGCACTGGCTCATATGGCCGTACACAAGCGTGTAATCCGTGCCGCTTGCCGCCTTAACGCTTAGGTAAACAAAATTGCCGTATCCGCCGCCGCAGCCGCAATTCCAACCTTTTTTACCGAAATTGTGGGGGCAGGAGTTGTTTGCTTTTTTAACCACGCCGTCCCCGACTGCGATTATCGGTTTACCCGAAATGCCGCCGCCCGAAATATCTATACCCTTATGCTGCCTGCCCCAACGCTGTCCCCAGCCACTTGAAAGGGTTCGGCAGGACGGGACGGGCCACATCAAATCCCCCTCGTAAACCGTATTGCTTGCAGGGGCGCTATTTCCGTTTGAGCCGCTACCGCCCTTGTTTTGGCTTTCCGAGCGACTGTTTATATCTGCAAGTATAACGCTCATATCCGCTTGAAGGGTGTGTTGTTCGTCGCTCAGCTGTTTACTGTTTGCGTCGAGTTTTTCAATAACCGCGGCAATCTCATCACTTTGCGAATTTAAACTTTCCTGTTCCGATTTGAGTTCCGAGCGCGTTTTCTGCTCGCTTGCTTTTTGGGCTTCAATTTGTTTTTTATTTGCTTCGATTTCTTTTGCCGCGCTGATTATAGTATCCATAAGTTTTTTATCGCGATTTGAAACATTAACCGACAACTGCGCAAGTGCCAAATAATCGGATACACTTTCGGAATTAAGCAGTACAATCAACTCTCCGCTTGTATTGCCGCTCATATAAATAGAGCGCATACGCTTCCTGAAAAGCATCTTTGAATCTGCAAGTTCGCGTTCCTTTTCGGATATTCGCGATTGACACTCGGATATTTCATCGGAATACTTACGAAGTTTTTCATTGCAGGTATTTATTTTATCCTGCGTGTTTTTTATTTTTTCTTCCAGCTTTGATTTTATCGCTTGCTGTGACGCCTTATCTTTTTTAAGTTTATCAAGTTCCTTATCGATCTCCTTTGATCTTTGCTGCAATTGGCTGTACTTTGAAACAGCATATGCTTTCGGTGCGATTATTTCCCGAACCGAGGGCACATAGCACACAATAGCAACAATTAAAACAAGGGCAAACATTATTTTGTTTTTTGGGCGTAAAAGCATTTAAAACATCACCTTTCCTGCGATTATAACACCGTGTTTAAATTAAAATTTACAGTTCTGCATATATAGGTAATGCCTGCTTTTTTTAAAAATAGCGACTTTTTGCAAAAAATATTAAAATCCGACAAAATCTGTTTAGAAAAGCACAAAAAAGCCGGGGCAACAAACTGCTCCGGCTTTAAAGTTACTGTATTTTGCGCAATTATTGCTCAACAGCGTAGATGCTGACCTTTTTACGGTCTTTGCCTACACGCT
>CAVALG010000110.1:0-2289 GCA_963589585.1 Roseburia sp. AF12-17LB | reverse complement strand
GTGAGAACGAAAACGGTGTTCTGCTTTATTTACCGTATTATTGTACCACATTTTCAGGTTTTGTCAACACCTTTTATAAATTTCGTCCTTATTTTTTTCAAAATAATTTTCCCGGCTTACCGCCGCCCATTCCTCAACCGCGCGCAGCGGTATCCCTTTTTCAGAGTATATATCCGCCGCTGTGCAGCCGTCATATTCCGTTTCTTCACCGCGCGGCAGCAGCAAAAATGCCGCGAACAGATCCGCCTCACGCTCGTACTTTTCACATATCAGATTGGTTTTGGTGCATATAAACGCAAAATTAAGTTCCGAATGGAGCAGGGCGTGACCCAGTTCGTGCGCTGCGTAATAGGGCACCATAGCCTCGTCGGCCGAGGTGTTTATTATAACCGCCTGCTTTCCGCCAACCGAAAAATACATACCGTTAACGCTTTCGGGCAGTTCATACCTTAAAAAACTTATCCCTAAATCTGCGCAGAGTTCGCGCGGGTCGTTCGTCCCAAAATCGGAGTTTAACCTATCTGCAATGGTACGGATGCGTTCGCTAATCATTTTTGTCCTTTCCTTCTTTATTATTCATACGGTCGGCAAACATAACATTTGCCGCCACTTTCATAGCGTCAAACAGTTTGGTGCGGTCTTCTTCGTCAAGCATTACGCCGTTTAACATAAGCCCGTCGGCGCTGTCGATACGGGATTTAAGTTGAGATAAAAGCCGATTGACATCGTATGGCCCTTCTCTTTTTTCGGTAAGCAGATAATCGGTATCCACCCCGAAAAAGGAACTCAGCGCAAGCAGCGTATCACGGTTCGGTTCGCGGTTATCCTGTTCGTACATACTTACCGCGCTTGTTGATATACCCAACGCTTTTGCCAGCTGTGTTTGGGTAAGGCCTGCCTTAACCCTTAATTTTTTTACTTTTTGCCCGAATGTTTCCATATTCGCACCGTCCTGTTTTTATTTGTTGTATTTTATCGCTTCTTGTACCCTTTTATCTCTTTTTGTCATTATAACACAGTGCGTGTAAATTTGCAAGTGCTATTTTAATTATTTGTTGCTGCAATCAGGCAGCAATTTTTATAATAATACACAAAATGTAAAAAATAAGCGTTTTACTCTTGAATATATACACGATATGTGTTATTATAGCAATATCAAAAATCATAAAATAAAAACTAATTACACATATTGTGAAAAACAGGAGGTAGAAAAATGACATTATACGAATTGGGTACGGAATATCGCCGCCGCAGCGAGGTGTTGCGCGCCAAGGTAAAGATTTTAAGGGAAAACCTTGCGTCGGTTCCCGAAAATGAAAGGGCAACACTTTTAAGAAGAATACACTCACTGTATGCCGACGCCGAGCACTGCCGCGAGTTGGCGCGTCACCTTACCGCCTATTATACAAAAGGCGAAATGCGATTTATTGGCGAAAAGGAGGAGTTAAACAATGACAAGAACTAATTTCAGCCTTGAGGTGTTTGGCGACCGGCTGCCGATAAGGCGAATAGGCGATGACGGTGAGAGCAACCGCAGGCGCATAGAGATGATGAAAACGGCGTTAAGGCAAGCGATGGAGGAGGAATTAAGCCCCAAACAGCAGCGCACCGTAAAGTGCTTTTATTTTGACAAAATGACCGTAACCGAAATAGCCAACGAGTACGGCGTAAATAAATCGACCGTATCGCGGCAGTTAAAACGCTCGGTTGAAAAACTTAAAAACGCAATGAAATACATCTGCCTGCTTAGTTAAATGGCAAAGTGAGCTTAGGGTTTTTCTCATTTTTTACCTCAAAAATCGTGACTTCACTTTGACAATTTAGGCATCTGCCTGCTTACATAATACCACACCAAATGTACCAATAAAGGGACTTTATTGGTGTGGGGTAGAGTTTGGAGTATGGAGTTGGGGGTAACGCCGGTTAAAAGACGGACGACGATTTAGACTTTAGACATTAGACTGTAGATGTTAGACTATGGCAACGGTAGATTGATGACAGACTGCGAATATTGGGCAAGCCGCGCGGAAGTGGGTTGAGGCATACCAGATGTTAGATATTAGACATTAGACCGTGGTAACGGCGGTTTTGATAACAGACTGTGAAAGGCGATTGCCGACGGTTGTTTCATTTAGCCGGTTACGCTTAACGCAGTCCGCCCCCCGCAAGCCCGTCCGCCGCCCCAAGCGGAACGCTTGGTGACGGTGCATTTGCAGATTATGTGCTGTTATTGCGTTGCCGATGTTTGCACCGTCTGAAAACGAATGTTTTCGGCGGCGGACGGGCTTT
>CAVALG010000109.1:0-3272 GCA_963589585.1 Roseburia sp. AF12-17LB | reverse complement strand
AATCATTACTTCCATCCGGTTTTTATGATATTATTGACCGCATAGGGAAAAATATACATATATATACCGTCATACAACCGGGGTAACAATTTTGTAATACTATTAACAGTCAAGTTATGCTAAAATTTGATATTAAGGGGAGGTGTATTCCGTGTACGATGACGATATGGATTTTTTGTTTGAGCCGGAAAATGAGCCTGACAAAAAAACCGAAAAAGACGAAGTTGACCTCAATTCTTTTTCCGATAACAATAAAAAAAGGAATAAAATGAAGAATAAAAGCAACAAAATTTCTAAAAAGAAAAACGGTAAAAAAGGAAAGCGCAGCGTTAAAAAAATAATTTTAACGGCTTTTTTGGTTGCCGTTATTTCGGTTTGCCTTATTATCGGATCTGTTGCCGTGTATCTCTTTAATTTTTACGATTACGGCGAGGTTGATAACCTTGACGAACTGAAACTCAATCTTACCACCACAATATATGTCCAAAACCAAAAGACGGGTGAATGGGAAGAATATCAACGCCTGTACAGCGAAGAAAACCGTATTTGGATAAGCCTTGACGATATGCCGAAAGATTTGCAAAACGCCTTTATTTCAGTTGAGGACGAGCGGTTTTATCAACACGCCGGTGTTGACTGGAAACGAACTGCTTACGCCTTTGCAAACAGCGTTTTCCACTTTTCGTCCACACAGGGCGGTTCTACGATAAATCAACAGTTGATAAAAAACTTAACGGGCGAGCGTGAACAGACCGCTTCACGAAAAATTAAAGAAATTTTAAGGGCGTTGGATATTGACGAAAAATATTCAAAAGATACCATTCTTGAATGTTACCTTAATACAATATCCCTCGGCGGAACTATGTGCGGCGTAGAGGTTGCCTCTAACTACTACTATGGGAAGCCCGCCAAGGAAATGACACTTAACGAATGCGCTGCACTTGCGGCTATGGTAAAGGGTCCCGAAATATACCGACCCGACAAATATCCCGAAAAGAACAAAGAGCGCAGAAAACTCGTGCTTAAAAAAATGCTTGAGCTCGGCAAAATCACAAAAGCGCAGTATGATGAGGCAGTAAACGAAGAACTTGTTATAGTCGCCTCCGATTACGGTATTAAAAAAATAGAAATTAATTCTTATTTTGTTGACGCGCTTATTGACAATGTAATTGACGATCTTGCCGAAAAATACAATTATGATAAAGCAACAGCAGAAAAGAAATTCTACACAGGCGGATATAAGATTTATTCGTCATTAGACCCGGATATTCAAAACTCGATGGAAACCGTATTTTTGGATACCGATAAGTATTTTACACAAAAAAGCCGTTCAAATGCCGAAATAAAACCCGAGGCGGCAATGACTATAATGGATTACCAGGGCCATATTGTAGCAATGGTGGGTGGAAAAGGCGTTAAGGACCGTAACCGCGGACTTAACCGCGCGTATGATTCGCCGCGCCAGCCCGGTTCAACAATGAAACCGATAGGTTCATATGCATTGGCGATTGATAAAAATGTTATAACTTATTCAAGCATTGTGCAGGATGAACCGATTAAGAACTACTTCGGCGCAGGCAAACCCGGACCTAAAAACTGGTACAACAGTTACCGCGGTAATATCACGGTTAAATACGCTTTGCAACAATCCGTAAACACGATACCCTGTAAATTAGTTAATGAGCTTGGTATTGACACCTGCTACAATTTTCTTACTAACTCACTCGGAATGAAACATATGACCGACGCCGATAAAAATGTTTCTTCACTGGGAATAGGCGGTTGCCATTACGGAATTACAACCACCGAATCCGCCGCGGCATATGCCATATTCGGCAACGGCGGCAACTATTATTCACCGGTAACTTACTATAAAGTAACAAATCAATCGGGGGATGAAATAATTCTTAAACCGAAGGACCCGATAAATGCTATCGGTGAAGACTCCGCTACCGTTATGAACTACCTATTACAGAATGTTATAAACGGCGGTACCGGCGGCGGCGCACGCGGATACAGCAAGTTGCCGACATTTGCAAAAACGGGTACTGCAGACGCATCCAATGACCTTTGGTTTGTAGGCGGTTCACCCTATTATGTCGGTTCTGTTTGGTACGGATTTGACAAATCCGAAAGGATTAACGCAGCTGCAGCAGCCCAGCGCATTTGGGTAGCGGTTATGAAAGATGTGCATAAGGATCTTGAATATAAAGATTTCTACTATTCCGACAATGTAGTTAAAAAATCATATTGTTCGGAAACAGGTTTGGTTGCATCTGCCAATTGCCCGGTTGGCGGCACGGGGTATTATAAAAAAAGTTATGCTCCCGTCTGCTCAGAACACAAGTATGCGCAACCGGAAACAAGTTCAGAACCTGACTCATCTTTGTCAGAAAATTCTTCGACCGACACCTCTTCATCATCAAGCAGCCACACCGATAACAGTTCAGGTGCGTCAAGTTCTTCTTCATCTGCTTCAAGCAGCAGCGATTAATAGATTTTATGAAAGGCGGTGAACATATGAACAGTAAATATGTTGATAAGATTATAACAATCCCAAATATATTAAGTTTTATCCGCATTTTGATGATACCTGTTGTCATACTGTTTTATATTGTGTTTAACAACATCACCGCCGCTGCCCTGCTGTTAGCCGCCGCCTGCCTTACAGACGCAGTTGACGGATACATA
Organism: Roseburia sp. AF12-17LB; assembly: GCA_963589585.1. GTDB lineage: Bacteria > Bacillota > Clostridia > Oscillospirales > Acutalibacteraceae > CAVALG01. Next base: position 581 of record CAVALG010000109.1, on the reverse strand, counting down.
GCACGCAGATTCAATATGGTTTCAAATGTCGGTAAAGCGCTTGACGCGATTGCAGACAAGTTGCTGCAATTCAGCATTTTAGTGTGTGTAGCCGCAAACTATTGGCAAACATATATACTTGCCGCCATATTTGCTATAAAAGAGATAACTACTACTTTCTTTTGCTTGCGTTATGTAAAAGTTTCGGGCCATATTGAAGGCGCGCGTTGGTATGGTAAGGTGTGTACCGTCATACTTGATATTATTATGTTGCTTATGTTCTTTTTTACAAAGTTAAGTTCGGCTATAGTTTGGACATTCACCTGTATTTCGGCAATTGCGCTTATATTCACTTTTGCAATGTATGTAAACAACTATTTAAAGGCAACAAAAAAGATACTTGAAAGCGAAACAATTGCATCTGATATTTAATTTATCGATTTTATTATCTTCATTTAAAAGGAACCTCTTGTCTTTTAGTAATGCGGTCGCCAAACCACTACTATCTCACAAGAGGTTCTTTCTTTTTAAAACACTTCGGATTTCACCAAATTCTCTACGCTTTTTATCATTCTGTTCTTTTTCCATCAGAAAGTTTATTT
>CAVALG010000108.1:0-33893 GCA_963589585.1 Roseburia sp. AF12-17LB | reverse complement strand
TATGTATGAAAGCGATTTTAACGGTTGTGGGTAAGGATTCCGTGGGGATATTGGCAAAAGTATCGGCACAGTGCGCAAAATTTAATGTAAACATAAGCGATGTAAGCCAAAGCGTACTTGACGGATTGTTTTGTATGGTAATGGTTTGCGATATAAGCGGCCTTAACTCGGATTTTGCGGCATTTGCAAAGGACACCGAAAAACTTGGTGAGAACAGCGGTTTGAAAATCCATGTTATGCACGAAGATATTTTTGACTCAATGCACAGAATCTAAGGGTGAAACGCAATGATAAATATTAACGATATTTTAGAAACCATTAATATGATAGATGAGGAAAACCTTGATATCCGCACCGTTACAATGGGTATTTCTTTGCTTGACTGCATTGACCCCGACATTGACGCGGCTTGCCGCAAGGTTTACGATAAAATCACATCAAAGGCGCAAAATCTTGTGTCGGTTTGCGGTAAAATAGAAACCGAACTCGGCATACCGATAATAAATAAGCGCGTTTCGGTTACCCCTATAGCGATAATTGCCGCCGCCTGCCGTTCAGGCGATATGGTGAAATTTGCGCGCACGCTTGAAAAGGCTGCAAATGCTATCGGCGTTAATTTTATAGGCGGATATTCGGCGCTTGTACATAAAGGCTTCAGCGCAGGCGATAGGGAATTGATTGAAAGTATCCCCGAAGCCTTAAGCGTGACCGACCATATATGCGCCTCGGTCAATATCGGTTCTACAAAAGCAGGTATGAATATGGACGCTATAGCGCTTATGGGTAAAATTATTAAGGCTACCGCCGCCGCTACGGCAGACCGTGACTGTATAGGTGCAGCCAAACTTGTTGTATTGTGTAACGCACCGGAGGATAATCCGTTTATGGCAGGCGCCTTTCACGGCGTAGGCGAACCCGACTGCGTTATAAATGTCGGCGTTTCGGGTCCCGGTGTTGTTCGTGCCGCGCTTGCAAAATCAAAAGATTTGGATATGACGGGTATTGCGGAACTTATAAAACGCACCGCCTTTAAAATAACCCGTATGGGTCAGCTTGTTGCGCGTATGGCTTCTGACAGATTGGGCGTTCCGTTCGGTATAGTTGACCTTTCGCTGGCGCCGACCCCTGCGGTAGGTGATTCTGTGGCACATATTCTGGAAGAAATCGGGCTTGAAAGCTGCGGCGCTTACGGTACTACGGCTGCGCTTGCAATGCTTAATGACGCGGTTAAAAAGGGCGGCGTTATGGCGTCTAATCATGTCGGTGGACTTTCGGGTGCGTTTATTCCCGTAACCGAAGACGCAGGTATGATAGACGCGGCTCGCTGCGGATCGCTCTGCCTTGAAAAGTTAGAAGCGATGACTGCTGTCTGCTCGGTAGGACTTGATATGATAAACATTCCGGGCGATACTCCCGAAAGCGTTATTTCGGGTATAATTGCCGATGAAGCCGCTATAGGAATGGTTAATTCAAAAACCACCGCAGTTCGCCTTATCCCTGCTATAGGCAAAAAAGTCGGCGAGGAACTATCCTTCGGCGGATTGCTCGGCGGCGGCCCGATAATGAATGTAAATATGTTTGATAACTCAAAGTTTATTGCGCGCGGCGGACGAATTCCTGCGCCTATGCAAAGTTTAAAAAACTGAATAAAAAATCGGCGTCGGGTGAATATCACCCGACGCTGCTGCTTTATGCTGAATATGTTCAGCAGATATGTGTATTATTCAATTTCAAGCCTGTGGCTCTGTTCCGGCAACTCGGCTTTTTTAGGCATTGTAAGTTTCAGCACTCCGTCCTCGTATTTTGCCTTAATGCCGGATGTTTCAACACCCGATACATCAAACTGACGGCTGTATGAGCCGTAAGAACGCTCACAGCGGATGCATTTGCCTTTATTGTCCTTTTCCTCGGTCTTTGAACGGCGTTCGGCAGATACGGTAAGCGTGTCGCCGTTAATGTTAAGTTTAATATCCTTTTTATCAAATCCCGGAAGATCTGCTTCAAGCAGGTAACTGTCGCCATTATCGGTTATGTCGGTTCGGAATTGCGCTAAAGAGTCATTACCGAAAAGCGAGAACGGGTTTGTAAAGAAACGGTTTTCAAATTCGTCCATTTCACGGAACGGGTTATAGTTCAAAGTATGATTTCTGTCATAAGGTCTGAGTTCAAACATAATTAAAACCTCCGAAAATTAAGTGTTTCCGATTCGTTTTAAATGTTATCTTTCGGCTGAATCGGCTGCCGAATTTCTTTCGATCAATATCTTATACCGACCCAACGGAGTCACTTCCTTGCTTGTTGTTTTTATCTCGTCGTCTTTTTCTTTCGACAATTATGTTATACCCATACTTATTGCATATTTTGTTATAATGTTATGAACAAATTGTAAAAATTAGCACTCTGCGATGCAGAGTGCTAACCGTTTAATATTTGATTTTTTGCTTGCTTACGCGCAAGCGTTCTCAAGCAGCGTTTTACGGATAAGTTTATGACCTTTTTCGGTGGGGTGAATACCGTCTGCACATAACAGATTTTTATAGTCGTGACTTAAAAGGAAAGGGGTGCGCAAATCAATAACGCGGCAGCCGAATTTATCGGCAATTTGTCTTACAAGGCGGTCGTAATGTTCCTGCCAGCGGTACAGTACGCTTTTATCACCGAGCCATTTCATTATATTATCGGGGCAAAGCTCTTTGCTTATCCAATTAAAATATTTGTCGGGGTCAATCGGCACAAGTGACGAAACAACTACCTCGGCCCCCTTTTCTCTTGCCGCCGTTATCGCTTTGCCGTATTTGTTTACAAATTCATCTTCGGGGGTCTTGCAGAGAAATGAGCCGTCAGGGTCTTCGGATATTGCCGCCCAGTCGTAATCACAATCATTTCCGCCGAGTTCTATAAGTACTGTTGTGTCGTTGCTGCAATCGGCAAGGCGTTTTTCAATCAATTTTGCACCTGTGTCAATCGTGCATCCCATTTTTGAATTGTTATCAACCTGTATGCCGTGCTCGGCAAACGATTTGAATTTATTATCATCACACAGGCGATATCTTTTTTCATCTTCCGAATACATAACGCCGCGAAGAATGGAATCGCCGAATATTTTTAAGTTTTTCATTTCCAACATCTCCTGCCAAAAAAGATTATATTTTGATTGTATACAAAGTGCCTTTAAATGTCACGCTACACCAGAAAAAAGCAACCCATAAAGCCCGTTACAGGTCGGTAGAGCGGCTTTTCAAGCACTCTACCCATAGTAGAATTACCGAAAAAACGGCTTTACAAAGCCGTTTTTATATGTTATAATGCAACTAACAAAACTAACGGAGAATGCATATGGAAGATTTAAAAAAGGTTGTTGCAAAAAACATTCAAGACCTTCGCCGCTCGGCTGATATGACCCAATTAACATTGGCGGAAACGCTGAATTATTCCGATAAAGCGGTATCAAAATGGGAACGGGGGGATTCGCTTCCCGATGTTACCGTGCTTAAAAGCATAGCTGATCTTTTCGGTGTAACGGTGGATTATTTGTTAACCGAGGACCATACCAATGTTATAAACAAACGCCGTGAATATACACATAGGCAAAAGGTGAACAGGCTTATAATAACCGCCCTTTCAACAATGCTTGTGTGGCTTATAGGCACAATTGTTTTTATAAGCGTAAATCTTGCCGGACTTAAAATGGGTTGGCTTACATTTCTCTATACGCTTATAATTTCCATAATCGTTATTTTGGTTTTCAACTCGATTTGGGGCAACAGGCGAAGAAATTTCCTTATAATATCGCTTTTGGTGTGGGGCGTTCTTGCGGCGGTTTATTTTACTGTGCTGTCGTCCATATCTTACAATGTGTGGCTTGTGTTTATTATAGGCATACCTGCCGAAATTATAATTTTGCTTTGGTCAAGGCTGCGGTAAAATGCAATTTAAAAAGAATATTTACGCGCCCGTCGGGGGAAAATACCGACGGGTGTTTTTATGTTTAAAAAGAAGGGACTGCTGCTTGCGGCAGGCGGTTTTTTAATAGGTGCCGTAAACGGGCTTCTCGGTGCCGGCGGAGGTATGCTCGCGGTGCCGCTTTTATCTAAAGTATGCGGGCTTGAAAGGCAGGAGGCGCATATGAACTCGGTTGCCGTTATATTGCCCATAACATTGGTAAGTGTATGCATTTATCTTTTTAAGGGCAGCGTGCAGGTGTCGGATGCGCTGCGCTTTGTTCCGGCGGGTCTTTTGGGTGCGCTTTTGGGTACGGCGGTGCTCGGTAAAATATCGTCAAAATGGCTTAAAATTATTTTCGGCGGATTTATGATATGGGCAGGAATACGGCTTGTTATGAGGTGACGGAAGTGGACGGATGGTTAGCGGTTGCCGCGGCAGGGCTTATATCGGGCTTTGTCGGTGCTATGGGACTTGGCGGAGGCGGAATGCTTATAATATATTTAACCGTTTTTGCAGGGGTTGAGCAGTTGCGCGCGCAGGGAATAAACCTGTTGTTTTTTATCCCCATTGCGGCAATTTCGGTAGCGGTTTACATTTTTAAAAAGAAAATAAAATTTAAGTATGTTTTGCCGACAGCGGGCGGCGGAATAGTCGGAACTCTTGCCGGTGTTGTCGCTGCCGGCGCGCTGCCGGGCAAACTTTTATCTGTTATATTCGGCGGTTGCCTTTTGGCGCTTGGCGTTTACACGATTTTTTCACGCTCGGAGTAATGCTGCAGCATTTCAGCGCTTTTTGCCGCGCCCTCCGGTTTGCGGATAACCCTGCGCTATGTGCGGAAAATCATTGCCCGAATCGGAGGTCGGCTGAATGTTGTAGGTTCCGTATTTATTCACCATTTCAAAGGCGCTTTCGGGTTGACCTACTATTTCGGTTGATGACGGCTCAAGTGTGTCAATGTGGTTTTTGTTTCTTTTTCTACTCATTATATTTTCACCTCTTATTTAATTTGCGCTTTGCGCGTTAATAGTTTTTCCGCCCGATATTAAATTTCGCATTCCTGTTTTTGTCTGTGCTTTTATCTGTTATATAAAAAATGATTGATATCGGCGGTTTGTTGTGTTAAAATCATTATAATAGGATTATAATGCTGTAATTGTAAGGAGATTGCTATATGCCGATATCATTTGACAAAGAAAAAATGACCTTTAAACTTGATAGCGCTAATTCAAGTTACATAATAAAAATATATGATGAAGGCTACATCTTAAATAAGTATTACGGCGCCTCTATACCTGAAACTTTTATGAACACTTGGGATTTCAGACCTGCCAATGCGTCCTTCAGTCCATTTGATCCGGTTATCGGCGAATGCGCCTTTACACCCGACACTGCACCGATTGAGTACGGCTGCAACGGCTCGGGCGATTTTCGTATTTCCGCGCTTTCCGTAAGAAACTCGGCAGGCGATACCGTTACCGATATAAGGTACAAGAGCCACAAAATTTATAAGGGCAAGCCTGCAATAAGCGGTTTGCCTTCAACCTATGTAAACAATGAAGATGAGGCGGATACGCTTGAACTTTGTGCCGAAGACGCCGTTACGGGTGCGCTCGTTACGCTTTACTACACCGTTTTTTCAAATTGCGGCGTTATGACTCGCAGGGTTAAGGTGACCAACGGCTCAAAAAATAAAATGGCTGTTGAAAGGGCTATGAGCCTTTGTATGGACTTACCAAGTATGGATTATGATATGATATCGCTTTACGGGCGGCACAGTAAGGAAAGGTATATTGAACGCAGACCGCTTGCCCACGGCGTCCAGGGCGTTGAAAGTATGCGCGGCGTTTCGGGGCATGTGCAAAATCCGTTTATTGCGCTTGCCGAAAAAGGAAGCGACGAAGAAAAAGGTTGGGTGTACGGTTTTAACCTTGTGTATTCGGGTAATTTTTCGGCGCTTGCGGAATGTGATGTAAATGATTCAACACGCCTTATAATTGGAATTAACCCGACCGATTTTGAGTGGCATTTAGAGCCGGGCGACAGTTTTGAAACACCCGAAGCGGTTATGGTATTTACTACCGAAGGCATAGGCGAAATGAGCCGCATATTCCACCGCTTTTATAATAATAACCTTGTAAGAGGACGCTATAAGACCGAAAAACGCCCGTTGCTTATAAACAGTTGGGAAGCGGCGTATTTTGATTTTGACGATAAAAAACTTGTTGAGTTTGCAAAGGTTGCAAAAGACCTCGGAATTGAAATGCTTGTAATGGACGATGGTTGGTTCGGCAAACGAAATGACGACCGCTCATCTTTGGGAGATTGGTTCGTAAACGAGGAAAAACTGAACGGAGGACTGACTCCGCTTATTAAGCAGATTAATGACCTCGGTCTTAAATTCGGTATGTGGTACGAACCCGAAATGATTTCACCCGATTCCGAACTTTACAGGCAGCACCCCGATTGGTGTGTACGGGTAGAAGGACGCGAGCCTAAAATTTCACGCCACCAATATGTTATTGATTTTTCAAGAAAAGATGTCCGCAATAATATTTGGCAGCAGATGTACAAAGTTCTGTCCGAAAATAAAATCGATTACATCAAGTGGGACTTTAACCGAAATATAAGCGATGCAGGTTCGGCGCTTCTTCCTCCCGAAAGGAAGAAAGAGTTCTTTCACCGTTTTATTATGGGTACATATGAAATTATGGACCGTTTGGTTACCGAATTCCCAAATATACTGTTTGAGTCCTGTTCGGGCGGCGGCGGACGGTTTGACCCGGCAATGCTTTACTATTCGCCGCAGATTTGGGCAAGCGACAATACAGATCCGCTTGAAAGGCTTTATATCCAGTTTGGTACATCTATGTGCTATCCTGCTTCCTGCGTCGGTGCGCATGTTTCCGCAAGCGGCAGAACATCTTTTAAAACTAACGGAAATGTTGCTTTGTGGGGTACATTCGGTTATGAACTTGACCCGAGAAAACTTACGCCCGAACAGTTGGAAACTGCCAAAAAGCAGATAAAAGAATACCACGAAAGATATGAACTTATGCGCCGCGGCGACCTTTACAGGCTCATATCCCCGTTTGAGAACCGTTATAGGGCGGTTTGGGAACTTGTTTCTCCCGATAAGACGCGTGCAACCGTAACACTTGTTACTATAAGTTACGAACAGTTGCCGTATAAGTGGCTTCGCCTGCGCGGACTTGACCCCGATAAAAAGTATCTTAACTCGGTAACAGGTGAAATCTATTCGGGACGCTATCTTATGAATGTGGGTATACTTATAACTGCATACGCGCGCGGTACGGGCGACAGCGAAGTGTTTGATTTAACGGCGGTTGAATAAGCACAGGTAGCGCAACAAATACATATCAGTGAGGATTTAGATGAAGATTTACGATTTTGCAGGGATAAATATTGCTATAGAACCCCGTTATGACTATTTCGGCAAGTTGTGTGCCGAGTATGAAACGGGTGCCGAAAAGCCTGATATTACCGTTTCGGTGACCGATGAACAGATTGCGGCTGAAAGAGGTATAAACGAATTTGCCTATAATAACGGTTATATAGAGTCAATATGCGCTTACAGGAATATCGTTAAAGCGATAATTCCGTTTGACGCATTTATGCTGCACGGCGCTACTTTTAAAATTGACGGCAGGTGTCTGTCCTTTGTTGCTAAAAGCGGCACGGGAAAAACAACGCATATGAAACTGTGGATGAAACTGTTTGGTGACCGTATCACGGTTGTAAACGGTGATAAGCCTATAATAAGATTTAAGGATGATACACCTGTCGCTTACGGTACGCCGTTTATGGGCAAAGAGGGGGACGGATGCCGCACAAGCGCTCCATTGACCGATATCTGCTTTATCGAGCGAAGCCCCGTAAACAGCGTTCAGCCGCTGCCGTTGCAGGAGGCTGCCGATTTAATATTCAATCAGATAATTTTCCCCGATAACCCCGACGATATTCTAAAACTGCTTGATATGATTGATAAGCTGCTCCGTTCCTGTTCTTTGTGGAAGATCAAATGTAATATGGATCCGTCGGCGGCGCAGTGCGCTTATAATACAATTTTCGGAAAGGATGAATAAAATGAAACTAAAATACAATTTTGTAACAAGAGAGGTTGCAGGCCAAGCGGTTGCAATAGTTGTGGGCGAAGATTCAAAAAAATTTAACGGAATGATAAAACTTAACGACAGCGGAGAGTTTATATTTAAAATGCTCGGTAAAGATGTAAGCGAAGATGATATAGTTACTGCCTTTTTGGATGAATATGATGCAACCGAAGAACAGGTTCGCGATACTGTTAAAAAGTTTGTTTCCGAACTTGACAGTAACGGACTGCTTGTAAAATGAGCAATATTGATTCATCAATAGCGGCTGAAATAGAAAAAAACGGCTGGGTAATGACAAGACCCGTCGGTGTCAGTATGTGGCCGATGTTAAGGTATCGCAAAGACCCAATAATTCTTAAAAAGCCCAATAAGCCCTTTAAAGTTAATGATGTTGTTGCATATGTAAGGCGGCCTGACGGGCAGCAGGTTATGCACAGAATTGTAAAAATAAAGAACGGCAACCTTGTAATAAGAGGCGATAACTGCGCTTACAACGAATATACGGTGCGGCAGCAGGATATTTTTGCTGTTTTAACGGGGTTTTACAGGGGTGAGAAGTATATAGATTGCGAAAAGAACTATGTTTATAAAATCTATATATTTTTAAACAGGGCAACCTATTACCCAAGGTTTGTTTTTAAAAAATGCAAAAGCTATGCTTACAGGTTTTTGAAAAAAATTAAATCTGCCGTAATCGGCGCAAGGTGAAAATTATGGCAAAACAAATGGGTGCAGCCAAATGGCTGTTTGCAAAATCAAAAAAATCGCTGCCCTGGATAATAGCAAGGTCGGCGATAACGGCGCTTATGTCGCTGTTTACGGTTATGCTCTCACTCAGGGCAAAGGTAATAATAGATGTCGCAACGGGCGAACAAAACGGAAGTTTACTGCGTGAGTGCGTTTATATAGGACTTATAGTGGCAGGCGAACTTCTGCTTATGATAGCGGACAGGCTGCTTGCCACCTACATATATTCCAAGGTTCAGCAAAAGATAAACTGCGATGTTTTTTCATCCTGTATAGATAAAAAGTATTCCGAACTGTCAAAATATCATTCGGGCGATATTCTTAACCGCTTAACAAGCGATCTTGATACCGTTGTAAACAGCGTTTCGGATATTTTGCCGCAGTCGGTTTATACGGTAACAAAACTTATAGCGGCGCTTGCAGCCATTGCGGTGCTTAATCCGTATCTGGCGCTTATCGCCGTCGGAATAGGTCTTGTCTTGCTTGTAGGCAGCAGAACCTACGGCAAAATTTTTAAAAAAACACATAAACAGTTTCAAAAACAGAACGGTGTCCTGCGCTCGTTTTTGCAGGAGTGTGTTGAAAACATAGTTGTAATAAAATCGTTTTCCACAAAAAAATCGGCCCAAGAGAAAAACAGTGATAATATACGCGCATTGAATAAACTGCGTATGAAACGGGCGATAATAGGTTGTTTGGCTTCGGTTTGTATATTTGTGCTTTTAAGCGCAGGGTATTATGTTATCCTGTGTTGGGGCGCTTTCAACATAAGTAAAAAAACCATTACTTACGGCACGCTTATGGCGCTTTTGCAATTGTTTCAGCAGGTGCGTATTCCGCTTAACAATGTTTCGGGCATAATTCCGCAGTATTTTTCAATGCTTGCGTCAGCCGAGCGGATAATTGAAATAGAAAAACTTCCGTCGGATGAAGTGAACAGCGCAGCGGCAAAACCGTTTGACTTTAATTCTATCGAGGCACATAATGTATCATTCAGATATAATGATGAGGATGATGTGGTGCTGCAAAACGCCGAACTTTCAATTAAAAACGGCAGTTTTGTACTTATTTCGGGCGAATCGGGAGTAGGTAAAAGTACATTTTTTAAACTCGCCTTGTCATTGTATGACCGCAGCGGCGAATTATATTTTAATACAAACGGCGGCAATGTTCCGGTATCACCCGATACACGGTGTATGTTCGCCTATGTTCCGCAGGGGAATTTGCTGCTTTCCGGCTCAATAAGGGAAAACCTTTGCTTTGGCTGCCGTGACGGAGTGAGTGATGACGAAATATTTGACGCTTTAAAGATTACCGATGCGTTTGATATAATAAACGCCCTGCCGCGCGGACTTGATACCGTGCTCGGCGAGCGCGGAGTAGGCTTGTCGGAAGGGCAGCTTCAAAGGCTCGCAATAGCAAGAGCGTTGCTTTCCGGCGCACCCATACTGCTGCTTGACGAATGTACTTCGGCACTTGACGCCGCTACAGAGGCGACGGTTTTAAAAAATATCCGCGCGCTAAAAACAAAAACCGTTATTCTTATATCACATAAAGCAGCGGCTTTGGATGTCTGTGATACGGTGATAAGATTGGAAAATAAAAGGTTTGTAATTTCAGACAGTATGTAATTACGGATTTAAGGTGATTTTTTATGTTAGATATGCTGTTAAGAGGAGAATTTAATGTAACAAGCGCGATAGCATATGTTATTTCAACGCTTTTTATTGTGTTCCTTACACTGCCGGTGCATGAGTTTGCCCACGCTTTTGCGGCAAATGCACTTGGCGATAAAACGCCTAAATATCAGGGCAGACTTACCCTTAACCCCTTTGCCCATATAGATTATTTAGGTTCTCTGTTTATTTTGCTTTTCGGATTCGGCTGGGCAAAACCCGTGCAGGTCAACAACCGTAATTTCAAGCATCCCAAGGGCGATATGGCAATAACCGCTCTGGCAGGTCCTGTTGCCAATTTGCTTGTAGCGCTGCTTTTTTCGTTTATTTTTAATTTACTGTTGTTCCTTTTTCCCACATATATTGGGCAATCATACTATGCTCAGTCGGGAATTTGGTTTTTTGTATATTACTTTGTTTTTTATATTATAGAGATAAATATTTATCTTGCGGTATTTAATCTTATACCGATACCGCCGTTTGACGGTTCGCGCCTGCTTATGGTAATATTGCCGGACAGAATTTATTATAAGTTGATGCAATATCAGCAATATTTTATGATTGCAGTGCTTGTAATTTGCTATTTGGGGATTTTAACAGGCCCGCTTTCCGAGGTCTCTGCCGCTATTATGAAGGCATTTATTCAACTTACAAGGCTGCCGTTTTCGGCATAAGGGAAATCGCTATGGATGTCTTTTCTTATAAATTGGATAAGTTTGAGGGTCCGCTTGACCTGCTGCTGTATCTGATATCCAAAAACAAACTTAATATTAACGATATACAGATATCGGTATTGGTCGACCAATATCTTGAGCAGATGGGCAGATTCGAAACCGAAGATATGGATATCGAAAGCGAGTTTTTACAGATGGCTTCAAGGCTTATATACCTTAAAACCGTAAGCCTGCTGCCGAAAAGCGAGGAAGCCGAGGAACTTAAACAGCAACTTACCGCCGAACTGATGGAGTATGAAAAATGCAAGAAGATAGCTGCTCTGCTTTCGGGTATGACGGATGGGTTCGGCACCTGCGTAAAACCACCCGAGCATATAGAGTTTGACAATACTTATGAACTTACGCATCCGCCCGAAATGCTTTTGCAGGCATATTCGGACGCGGTGGGCAGGGGGCAGCGCCGTCTGCCGCCGTCTACAACGGTGTTTACAAAAATCGTAGCCAAAAAAGTTGTTTCGGTTTCTTCAAGGGTCGTGTTTGTCCTGCGCAATATCTGGAAAGGCGGAAAGGTGAAAATAAACACGCTGTTTAAAAAATCAAAATCACGCTCGGAACTTGTCGCTACATTCCTTGCGGTGCTTGAACTTTGTAAGGCGAACAGAATAACCGTAAGCGGCAGCGGAAACGCAACCGAGATTGCCGCCGTAAAGGGGGATAAATCGGAGTGAAAAATATAACCGAAAAGGCAGCCGCGCTTGAAGCGATACTTTTTGCAAGCGGCGAGCCGGTGGATATCGGTCGGCTTTGCAGCGTATTATTGTTGACCGAAGCGGAAACAGACGCCGCGGCGCGGCATCTTTCGGACAGGCTTGATACTTCGCAAAGCGGTATAAAACTTATTAAACTTGAAAGTGCATATCAACTTTGCACAAGGGAAAAATATCTTGAGGAGATAAGGCTTGTACTTGATATGCGTAAAAGAACGCCGCTTTCAAATGCCGCGATGGAAGTGCTGGCGGTTATCGCTTATAATCAGCCCGTAACCAAAGCATATGTAGAGCAGGTGCGCGGTGTGGATTGTTCGGGCGTTGTATCCACACTTGTCGAAAAACGGCTGATAGAGGAAAAGGGAAGACTTGAACTTCCGGGCAGACCGCTTATTTACGGCACTACCGATAATTTTTTGCGCTGCTTCTCCATTTCTTCACTTTCCGAATTGCCCAAACTTAAAAATGAGGAAGACGGGCAGATGAGTATAGATGATACGCCCGAAGAAAACGCTTGAATTTTGTTTAAAGGGGGAATGATTGTTGACAGCACTGATAATAATACTATCAATCATTGCCTTTTTTGCCTTGCTGCTATTAATCCCTTTAAGGGTGAAAATAACGGCTCAAAGTGAACTTAATATAACGCTTTCATACCTGTTTTTGCGGTTTCGGCTTTATCCGCAAAAGAAAAAGAAAAAACAAAAACCTCCTAAAAAGGCTGCCGAAAAAAGCGGCAAAAAGCCGCCCGAAAAGGACGGCGAAAAAAAGCCCGGGTATATTCAAAAACTTTTTAAAGAAAAGGGTGCAGCCGCCGCAATAAGGGAAATTGCCGATATTTTAAAAACTGTACTTAAGCAGTTTTTTAAAATGCTTAAACATTTAAAATTTAACAAATTCTTTTTAACCGTTTATGTAGCAGACAGTGACGCCGCCAAAGCGGCAATAGAATACGGCGCGGTTAATGCGGCGGTTTTCCCACTGCTTGCGCTTGCGGATACTGCGGCAGGGATTAAGCGTAAAAAGGTTGATATATACTGTAAGTTTGAGGGTGAAAGCAGCCTGTCGGCTGATATCCGTTTCAGCCTGCAGCCTATCTTTTTGCTGGCATCAGCGCTTGCCGCGCTGTTTAAAATAATCGCTTTAAATCAGAAAGGAAACGGTGATATAAATGAGTGAAGGCACCACTAACAATAGTAACATTAAGGGCATTATGGATGTAACGCTGGATAAAATCCGTTCGATGCTCGGAACAGAAACCATAGTAGGCGACCCGATATATATGGACGATGTTAAAATTATCCCTGTATCGAAGTTGAGTTTCGGCGTTGCAACGGGCGGCTCGGATTTTCAGCCCAAAACAACTCAAAAAACTATGTTCGGTGGCGGCGGCGGAGCAGGCGTGTCGGTAACCCCCGTTGCATTTTTGGTTGTTAAAGACGGTGATGTTAAACTTATGCAGGTTTACAGCGAACCGTCTTCTGCCGAGCGTTCACTTGCGGTGTTGCCCGATGTGTTTGAAAAGATTAAAAAACTGTTTTCTAAAAAAGATGCCGAATAAATAAGGTTATCAGCCGCCGCGCAGCCCCATATTATTAATTGTTACGATTTTTTAATAAACGGGCGGTGGGCAGATTGAAAAAACTTATATCTTTTGTGCTTGCTTTTGTCTTGTTGTCGAGCGTTTGCGGAGTTTCTGCCAATGTGTCGGTTTCGGCGGCATCGGCTATAGTTATCAATGCCGCAACGGGAACATCGATTTTTGAAAAGGATGCCGACAGGCGCTTACCTATGGCAAGCACAACTAAAATTATGACGGCACTGTTGCTTGCCGAACAAAACACACCCGACGCTGTGCTGACCATTACGCGGGAAATGGTAGCGGTAGAGGGGTCGTCAATGGGACTGCTCCCGGGCGATACAGTGTCGTATTACGCGCTTATGTGCGGTATGCTTCTCGCTTCGGGTAATGACGCGGCAAACACCACGGCAATAGCGGTTGCAGGCAGTGTAGAGGCTTTTGCCGAAATGATGAACCGTAAAGCGAAGGAAATAGGTATGCAGGATACCCATTTTGTAACGCCGTCCGGTTTGGATGCCGACGGGCATTATTCCACAGCGCGCGATATGGCAAAATTGGCGGCTGCCGCACTTAAAAACGAAACATTCGCAAAAATCGCCGCAAGCAGCGAAATTACCGTAAGTTACGGCAATCCGCCCTATAAACGCCGGCTTAAAAATCATAATAAACTGCTCTCGCTTTACAGCGGTGCAGTAGGCGTTAAAACGGGGTTCACCAAAAAATCGGGGCGTTGCCTTGTTTCGGCTGCAGAAAGGTCGGGCGCTAAAGTAATTGCGGTTACGCTCAACGACCCAAACGATTGGGAGGATCACTGCGCACTGCTTGATTACGGGCTTTCGGCACTGCATCGGTTCACGTTGCCGCATACCACTGTTCCGCTGGTGGGCGGCTATGAGTCCGAAGTGATATTACTGCCCGAACAGGGGACGCTGTATCTTACCGATAATGAAATATCGGCTGTTCAAATAACCGAATTTAAGCCGAAATTTATTTACGCAGGCGCAAAAAAGGGCGAGGCAGCAGGTTTATATGCCGTAAAGTGCGACGATGAAATCATAGCGCAGGTGACTTTAAGGGTGTGTGGCGACACCGTCCGTAAAACCGTCGGTAAAAAACAAAAAACGAATTTTTTGGGCGTTTTAAAATCTATGTTTGATTTCAGCCTGCCATATTAAGGATTAAGCCGAGGGGGAAATACGGCGAGAAAACTGTAGGAGTTCGGCTCTCCTCTGCTTAAGCAAAGAACGGAGAAAGAAATTGAAAGATAATAAAATCAGATTGCAAAAATACCTGTCGCAGTGCGGCGTGGCTTCGCGCCGCGCGGCTGAAGAACTTATAACGCAAAAAAGGGTAAGGGTCAACGGCCGGCCTGCGATGCTCGGCGATAAAATCGACCCGAAACGAGATAAAGTTGTGGTAGGCGGTAAGCGCGTGGTAGACTCATCACGCAAAATGTACATAATGCTGCATAAACCGCGCGGATTTGTTACAACTATGAAGGACGAGCAGGGCAGACGATGTGTTGCCGATCTTGTTGAGGGCGCAGGCGAACGCCTGTATCCTGTGGGCAGGCTTGACCGAAATTCCGAGGGGCTGCTGCTTATGACCAATGACGGTGAATTTGCAAATCTGCTCACACACCCGTCAAGGCATGTGGCAAAGGTTTACCGCGTTACGGTAAAAGAAAAAGTTAAAGAGGAACAACTTGTGCAACTTCAACTCGGCATAATGCTTGACGGTGTAAAAACCGCTCCGTGCGAGGCAATGGTGCTGCAAAGTGACGATAACAGAACCGTTATGAGAATGGTGCTTTATGAAGGAAGAAACCGTGAGATCCGCCGTATGTGCGAGGCGGTCGGGCTTACCGTTGTCCGTTTGAAAAGGACCGAGATTGCAGGCGTTAAACTCGGTATGCTGCCGCAGGGGAAATGGCGTGAATTAAACGAAAAAGAACTTCACAGGCTTATGAATGTCAGCGTTTCCGCAAACTCTTTAGGCAGCAACAAATAATTTATTGCAAGCAGGTAATACTATGATAAGTATATTAAGAATAAAGGACGAAAACAGGCTTAAAGAACTGTACAAACAAAACGGACTTGAACTTTTAAGCGGTTCTGCGGCGGTTGACGCCTGCCAAAAGGACGATTGTTTGGGATATTGCCTGTTTACCGAAACCGAAAATTCCGTTGTTATCAGAAAAATTGAACCGCGCGCCGACCTACCGCTTGCCGACGGGCTTATCAGAAGCGTGATGCATATAGGTTTTCAAAACGGCAGGAACGAAGTTTATTGGGAAAATGACGCGGATACCGTGATTTTTTCCAAACTTGGATTTATAAAGAACGCCGAGAAAAAGGAACTTAAAGCCGAAAAAATTTTTGAAAGTTGCTGCTGCGGAAAATAGAGTGAAATAAAATCAGTTTTAAAGCAATGTTTCACTTGAAATATTGCTTTTTTTGATTTATACTATATTGTGGTTACATTTAGAATTGCTTATTTGTGGGAGGAATATAAATGAGTCTTGATGAACTTAAAACCGAACTCGGAAATATTGCAGATACGCCTGCCCGCCTTAGATTAAAGTCATTGTTTGATGGCGGCGTGTTCACTGAGTTTGATAAATTTTTAAAAGAAGACGGCGAAAAAAGCTCTGTAATAACCGCCTGCGGTACAGTGGACGGGAAGCAGGTGTACGCATTTTCGCAGGATGTTACCGTCAAGGCAGGCGGAATGTGCCCCTTGCAGGCTGAAAAAATTAAAAAAATATATGGCCTTGCCGCCGCTACAGGCGCACCCGTTGTAGGAATTTACGATTCTAAGGGCGCAAGACTTGAGGACGGAGTTAATTCCCTAGCAGCGTACAGCAGCCTTATAAAATCCTCCAATAATATTTCCGGCGTTGTTCCGCAAATATCGGTGGTTCTCGGAGTTTGTTCGGGAGCCGGCGCAATACTCGCAAACACTGCCGATGTTGTAGTGGCTTCAAAAGCCGCGCTTATGTATGTTACCCCTGCAAATGTCGTGGGCGATAAAACCGTAGGCTCCCCCGAAATGCTTTCTGCAAACGGTATTTCAGCCGTTACCGCAGATGGTGAAGATTCGGCGATTGATGCGGCGCGCACCGTTTTGGGCTACCTGCCCGAAAACAACCTTTCACTTCCAATGGTGGCGGATTACATTCCGTGTGACGGAAACGATGATATATCCTCGGTGGTTGACGGCGGCAGCTTTTATGAACTTTACTCCGGCTATGCCGATTGCGCTAAAGTCGGTTTTGCAAGAATTGCAGGTTCAGCCGTCGGCGTGGTTGCCACCTGCGGCGAAAAACTTTGCGGAAAAGGCGCGCTTAAAATCGCGCGTTTTGTAAGACTTTGCGATGCGTATTCGCTTCCGCTTATCAATCTGCTTAATTGCAAGGGTATGCTCGGCTCGGCCGATGCGGAATTTGACGGTGATGTGCGCAGCATCTCGCTCCTTACCCAAAGTTATTCTGAGGCTACAAATATTAAAATAACGGTAGTAACGGGCGAAGCGTATGGTTCGGTGTTTGCGGCTATGGCTTGCAACAGCGGCAACGCCGATATGGTGTTTGCATTACCCGATGCGCATATAGGCGTGCTTGCGCCCGAAACCGCTACCGAGTTCCTTGAGGCGGAGAATATCGGGCAAAAGACCCGTGCGGAATATGAAAAAGAATATGCCGATAAGTGCTCGCCGTTTGCGGCGGCGTCGGACGGGTTGATTGACGATATAGTAACCCGTGACGAACTTGCAGGCAAGATAATATCAGCCCTTCAGATATTGGCATCAAAAAGGGTGTCTACACTTGATAAAAAGCATACGGTACTTCCGCTTTAAATATTATAAGGAGAATTGCTATTATGAAAAACTTAAAAATTACCGTAAACGGAAAATCATATGATGTACAGGTTGAAGAAATAGGCGCATCGTCGCCTGTTGCAGCCGCCGCTCCGGTTGCAGCTGCACCTGCAGCTCCTGCAGCAACCGCAGCCGCTCCTGCCACTGCTTCTACACCTGCACCTGCCGTAGCAGGCGAGGGCGAAAAGATTGAATGCCCGATGTCGGGTACTGTTCTTAAAATCCCGGTTTCCGCAGGTCAAAGCGTTAAAAGGGGCGATATTCTTTTAATACTTGAAGCTATGAAGATGGAAAATGAAATATTTGCTCCGCGCGACGGTGTTGTAACCTCCGTAGGCGTATCAGCCGGCGAAACGGTGGATTCGGGCAAAGTGCTTATGTATTTAAAATAATTATCCGGAAGGTGTTTGTAAATGGCTAAAGTAGGAATTACCGAAACCCTGTTGCGTGACGCGCATCAATCGCTTATTGCAACGCGAATGACAACCGAAGAAATGCTGCCGATACTTCCGGCACTTGATAAAATAGGCTTTCATTCGCTTGAATGTTGGGGCGGCGCAACTTTTGACGCGTGTTTAAGATTTTTGAATGAAGACCCTTGGGAAAGGCTGCGCATTTTGCGCCGTGAATGCCCGAACACCAAACTGCAAATGCTGTTCAGGGGTCAAAATATGTTAGGATATCGCCATTATGCCGATGATGTTGTAGAGTACTTTGTGCAGAAATCGGTGGCTAACGGTATTGATATTCTGCGTATATTTGACGCTTTAAACGATTTCAGAAATCTTGAAACCTCAATAAAAGCCGCAAAAAAGGAAAAGGCACATGTACAAGCTGCAATTTCTTATACTACGGGACCCGTTTTTGATATTAAATATTATACCGATTACGCCAAAACGCTTGAAAACGCAGGAGCCGATTCAATCTGTATAAAGGATATGGCGGCGCTGCTTACACCTTATACGGCGTATGACCTTGTTAAGGCTATAAAAGAAACCGTTAAAATCCCCGTGCAGGTTCACAGCCATTATACATCGGGGCTTGCTTCAATGGTTATGCTTAAAGCAATTGAAGCAGGCGCAGATTATATTGACACTGCAATGGGACCGATGGCGCTCGGCACTTCTCACCCGGCAACCGAATCAATGGTAGCTGCTTTACATGGGACCGAATATGATACAGGTCTTGATCTTGCCGCGCTTAACGAAATTTCGCAATATGCCGATAAACTTAGGGAAAAATACATTGCCGAAGGTCTGCTTGACCCCAAAATGCTTAAAGCCGACGCAAAGGCGCTTATCTATCAGGTGCCGGGCGGAATGTTGTCAAACCTTGTTTCTCAGCTGAAACAGGCGGGAAAAGCGGACAAACTGCCCGAAGTGTTGGCAGAAGTTCCGAGGGTAAGAAAAGATTGCGGCTATCCGCCGCTTGTCACCCCGTCGTCACAAATTGTAGGCACGCAGGCTGTGTTTAATGTAATCGGCGGCGGACGGTATAAAATGGTAACAAAAGAGTTTAAAGGCATTGTGCGCGGCGAATACGGTAAGACCCCCGTGCCGATCGACCCCGAGTTTAGGAAACAGATAATAGGCGACGCAGAACCGATAGACTGCCGACCTGCCGACCTGTTAAAACCTGAACTTGAAACGCTTAAAAAGGAATGTGAAAAGTGGACAGAGCAGGAGGAAGATGTGCTTTCATACGCTCAGTTCGGTCAGGTCGCCGAAAAATTCTTTAAGGCGCGCGCCGATAAAAAATACGGCGTTGACAGTGAAAATGCCGATTTAAAAAACAAAGTTCACACTGTTTAAAAAAATGCTTGCATTTCGGCTGTTTATGTGCTATCATAATTGTTGTAATTGATTTATACGGAGGAAATAACAGTGACAGTTGCAGAAATTATTTTAGGAATCGTTATTCTTATTATTTCTTTGGCTATAATAGCAATAGTACTTCTTCAGCAGGGACGTCGCTCTGGTATACAGGGCGCTATCTCCGGCGGTGCAGATACATTTTTGTCTAAAAACAAGGCAAGAACGGTTGACGCATTCTTGGCTCGTTTTACCAAATACGCCGCAATTTTGTTCTTCATTCTTGCTGTAGTTGCAAATGTTATTGCTCTTAAAAAATAATTATAGCAGTTTCCATAAACAATTTACAGGCGGTTGCTCGGTTGCAACCGCCTGTTCTTTCCTTACTGCGAGGTGTTAATTAATGACAAATGACAACGGTTTAAAGGAACGCTTCCTTACTGCGCGCCGCAGCATAATCCGCTCGTACTTTAAACGAATGAACGATATGCAGTTTAAGGCTGTTACATCGGTAAGCGGTCCCGTTATGGTGCTTGCAGGTGCAGGCAGCGGAAAAACAACGGTTCTTGTAAACAGAATACTCAATATGATTAAATTCGGCAACGCCTATGTATCGGACGAGTTGCCGTGGAATTTCAGCGCCGAAACGGTAGAAAGAGCCGAGCGTTACGCGGCAGACGGCGATGATGATTTGTCGTTTTTAGCCGTCAATCCCATAAAGGCGTGGAATATATTAGCCATAACCTTTACAAATAAAGCGGCAAACGAATTAAAGGACAGAATAGGCGCTGCGGTGGGCGAGCAGGCCTCATATATAACCGCAGGAACATTTCACTCGGTCTGCGCTAAACTTTTGCGTATAAACGGCGCAAATTTAGGCTATTCCTCCGATTTTACGATATATGACACCGCCGACCAGAAAAGCCTTATTAAAAGGACTATGAAGGACTTAGGTGTAGAGGAAAAACTTATTCCCGTAAAAACCGCAATTTCACATATAAGCAACGCTAAAAACAGCCTTATAGACCCTGAAGAATATTCCGAACAAAACTCGTCGGATTTAAGACTTTCAATTATTGCAAAAATTTATAAAGCGTACCAAAAAGCATTAGTTGACGCTAACGCTATGGATTTTGACGATCTTATATCCAACACGGTAAAATTGTTTAAACAATTTCCCGATGTTCTGGAAAAATATCAGGATAAATATAAATACATAATGGTGGACGAGTATCAGGACACCAACCACGCCCAGTATAAACTTATAAGCCTTTTGGCGCAAAAATATAAAAACCTATGTGTTGTGGGCGATGACGACCAGAGCATCTACCGTTTCAGGGGCGCTACTATAGAAAACATACTTAATTTTGAAAGTGAGTATAAAAACGCTTGCGTTATAAGGCTTGAGCAAAACTACCGTTCCACCCAAAACATTTTAAGCGCTGCGAATAAGGTCATATCCAATAATAAAGCCCGTAAGGGTAAAAATCTTTGGACGGATATGGGCGACGGTGAAAAAATTTGCGTTAATACGCTGGCTGACGAACAGGCGGAGGGACGCTTTGTTGCCGATAATATTGTTAAAAGCGTCGGCAGCGGCGGCAAATTCTCGGATAACGCCGTGCTTTACCGCACAAACGCCCAATCAAACGCCATAGAAAATATTTTTGCCCGTTCCGGTATACCATATAAGGTTGTGGGCGGTCACAGGTTCTTTGACCGTAAGGAAATCAAAGATGTAATATCTTATCTAAGCGTTATCAACAACAATAATGACGATACAAGAATAAGGCGTATAATAAACGAGCCGAAAAGGGGAATAGGCGAGGCAAGCGTTACGCGCGCCATTGCAATAGCCGCCGAATATAACACAAGCTTTTTTAAGGTTATGGAAAACGCGGCTGACTTTCCGCCGCTTTCGCGCTCGGCAGCCAAACTTATGCAATTTGCCGCAATGATAAAAGATTTAAGCGAGGTTAAGGACAGTATACCGCTTTCGGAACTTTTTGAAAGAGTGTTGGATGTTTCGGGCTATGTTGCTGCATTGAAAACAGGCGGACCGGAGGAAGAAAGCCGAATTGAGAATATTAACGAACTGCTTACTAACATTATTCAGTACGAAAAAGAGTCCGAAAACCCGTCGCTTGCCGGCTTTTTGGAGGAGGTTGCCCTTGTAAGCGATATTGACAGTTATAATGACGAGGATGACTCGGTAGTACTTATGACTATACATTCCGCAAAGGGTCTTGAGTTTGAAAATGTTTATCTTATCGGTATGGAGGAGGGGATATTTCCCGGTAACCAGTCGATATACGGCGGTGATGAAGAAATTGAGGAAGAACGCCGCCTGGCTTATGTTTGCATCACGCGTGCAAAATCACGGCTTTACATAACGAACACCTTTTCAAGAATGTTGTACGGTCAGACCAACCGCAATCTCCCCTCAAGATTTTTAGAGGAAATACCCAAGGAACTTTGCAACATAACTAAATATAAACCTGCATTTGCAGGCGCAGGCAGCGGCTTTACATTTGGGTCTGCCGCTTACGGTAATTCGCCGCGCCGCCGCAGTGCGTCCGCACCTATTTCGGCACAGTATACAGCGTCACGAAATGCGGCAAAAACCGCTGAAAATCAGTCCTACACAGTGGGCGAGAGGGTGCGCCACAAGGTATTCGGCGACGGTATGATTTTGTCGGTTCAGCCTATGGGTAACGATATGCTTTTGGAAATAGCGTTTGACGAGCGCGGCACCAAAAAGATTATGGCAGGCTTTGCACGCTTGCAAAAAATCTAATATTTAATATAAAACACCTTGCAGGAAAATCGGTTTTCCGCAAGGTGCTTTCTTATTTATTGCTCATTTAACCAATCGGTTATTTCATCTTCGGATACATTTGAGGAGAAACGCTTGCCATCTGACCAATTGCCCGTTCCTGCTTCGTTTGCCAGCAGTTTACCGCTGCTGCCAAGTCCCGAACTTGCAGAGGTGCAAAATGGGATAACTGTTTTACCGCTAAAATCGTTTGCCTTAACAAATCCGTTTACAGGCCACGCCGCAACGCCCCACCATATTGGGTAACCGATGTAAACCGTGCCGTAATCTTCCCAATTTTCTATAGTGTATCTTGTAAGCGGAACATCGCGCTTGCTTTCATCGTTGTGCTCTGCCGATACACGGCTGTTTTCGTCGCTCCAATCAAGGTCGTCACCCGTATACGGTTCGGCAGGGGTAATTTCAAAAATATCTGCATCCAGATTTTGGGCTATTGTTTCGGCAACCGCCCTTGTGCTGCCCGTGGCAGAAAAATAAACCACCAGTGTTTTAGGCCCTGCTCCGCTGTTATCGGTGCTGCTGCCTGTTGACGAGTCGGACGGCAGCAGAGAAACCGTTTTTTCTTCCGTTCCGCAAGCCGCTAACGAAAATAAAAATACCAAACTTAAAAGTATGCAAATTATTCTTTTCATATTTGTTACCCCGCGTCGCACCTTAAACATTTTTACCCATTTCGTACGCTTCTTTCATAACGGGCGATCCTTTAATCGCGCCGACCTCGTGAACGCCTGCGCCTATTATAACGCCCTTTTCAACAGCGCCTTCAACACAGTCGGCGTATCCGCGGAAACAGGCAAGTGTAGTATCGGCTGAAGCCGCGTCATTTTCACCCAAAGTGGCGATGTAGTAAAACTCTTTGTTTTTTACTTCAAGCCACCGCGCAACCGTTCGGTCAATTACCGCTTTAAGTTGTGCGTCTATCGAATAAAAATAAACAGGGCTTGAAAGAACAAGAACATCTGCATCAATCATTTTTTGCAAAATTTCCGCCATATCGTCTTTACGGACACATTCACCGCCGTGGTCGGCACAATAATAACATCCAAGGCAGGGTGCAACTTTTTTCTCCGCTATCCGTATTTTTTCAACGCAGTTGCCGTTGCTCTCGGCGCCGCGCATAAATTCGTCGCACAGTAAATCGGAATTACCGCCTTTTCTGGGGCTTCCGGATAAAATCAATACTTTTTTGCTCATATTAATCCCTCCTCACCAATTTTTATTTTCTTTTGTGCAGTCGTGTTGATTTTTGCGTTGCTCAACCATTCCCACAAACCATTCTACCATTTTAGGATCGTAATGCGAGAAGAATGAACTCGTGTTTTTATCAAGTTTTGCTATTTCTTTCATATCATCGGCTGTCAACTCAAAATCAAAAACACTAAAGTTTTCTTCCATCCGTTCAATGTGTGTGGATTTCGGAATTACAACTATCCCCCTTTGCAGGTGCCAGCGAAGTATTACCTGCGCCGGAGTTTTACCGTATTTTTTGCCTATTTCTTTAAGTTCGGGCAAATCAAACATTCCGCCTCTGCCTTCGCCGAACGGCGCCCACGCCTCAAGTTTAATACCGTGCTTTTCGTTCCATTCTTTAGCGGTGTTCTGCTGAAAATGCGGATGAATTTCAATTTGATTAACCATCGGTTTTATTTTTGAAAATGATGCAATATCCACCATACGGTCAGGGTAAAAATTCGAAATACCTATAGCGCGGAGTTTGCCTTCATCATACAGTTCCTCAAGCGCTCTCCAAGCACCGTAATAATCGCTGAAGGGCTGGTGTAAGAGCATAAGGTCAATGTAGTCGGTTTTAAGTTTTTTCATAGAGTCCAGCACGCTTCGCTTGCATTCTTCATAACCATAGTGCTCAACCCATACTTTTGAGGTTAAAAATATTTCTTCGCGCGGCACGCCGGATTTTTGTATAGCCGAGCCGACTTCTTCCTCGTTAAAATATGCCTGTGCCGTGTCAATAGCGCGGTATCCAACCTTTAAAGCGTCAAGTACGCAACGCTCGCACTCGTCTTTAGTAACCTGATAAACGCCGTAACCGAGCTGCGGCATTTTTACGCCGTTTGAAAGTGTGATATATTCCATAATTCATTACCTCTTTATTACTTTAATTTTAAATATTCTTCATCACTTACAGGTTCGCACCATTCGGTTCCTGCATTTTCTCCCGGTACTTCTACCGCCAAATGCGAGAACCAACTGTCGGGCGCGGCGCCGTGCCAATGTTTAACACCGGGTGCTATGTTTACAACATCTCCGGGTAAAAGCACTTGCGCTTCTTTGCCCCACTCTCTGTAATATCCCTTTCCTGCAATGCATACAAGAATCTGTCCGCCGCCGTTATCGGCTTTGTGAATGTGCCAGTTGTTGCGGCAAGAAGGCTCAAAAGTCACATTAAAAATTTTAACCTGTTTGTCGGATACCGGCGCTAAGTAACTTTGCCCTATAAAATATTTAGAAAATGCCGTGTTTGGTTCGCCGATAGGAAAAACCATAGAATTCTCGTGCTTTTGCTTTTCGGTTTCACCATCGGGCTCGTTCCAGATGTCTTTAGCCATTCTGAACACCGCCCACGCCTTAGGCCATCCTGCATAAAAAGCGGCGTGTGTTACAATTTCGGCAATTTCAGATTTTGTAATGCCGTTTTCTTTTGCTTTTTTAAGGTGATATTCAAATGATGAGTCACAAAGTCCCTGCGCCATAAGCGCGGTAACGGTGACAAGCGAACGGTCGCGCGGTGATAATTCCGCCTCTCTTGACCAAACCTGCCCGAAAAGTACATCGTCGTTAAGTTCTGCAAACTTTGGCGCAAATTCTCCCAAGGCATCTCTGCCTGCTGTTACTTTTTCCATAATTATTTCACCCATTTCTCAATTTCTTTTTTAGAGTTTTCTACGCTGCAGCCGCGTATCGCCAATCCGTTTTCAACCGTAGCCGTGGGGCAAAGCGCCTTTATATCGGCAACGCTTTTGCCAAGTCCGCTGCCCTCGTGTGTGCAAAACGGTTTTATTGTTTTTCCGCTAAAATCAAAGCGCTCCAAAAATGTAAATACTGCCATCGGCATAGTGCTCCAATAATTCGGGAAGCCGAGGTATATCACATCATATTTGTCAATAGAGTCGGGGTATGCTTTAAGTTCGGGTCTGGCATCGTTTTTCTGGTCAACTCGTGCCTCCTCAATACAGTCGTTATATCCTTTTGAATAGGGTTTTGCCTGCTCTATTTTGAACATATCCGCGCCGGTTAAATCTTTAATAATTTCCGCCGCAACTTCAGTGTTGCCGACTTTTAACATCTTAAGTGTGCCGCCAAAGTAATTTTCATCGGCTCTTGAGTAAAAAGCAATCAGTTTGTTTGACATTGCCGTAACCACCTTTCTAATCTGTAATCATTATAATACCGTAGGTGTTGACTTGGAATATCCGATATGTTATTATAGTGTAAACCAAAAGTTTATAGAGGTGCGGTATGTATAACCCATTACTTAATACCTTTTCAGCGGTTGCCGATTGCGGAAGTTTCACAAAGGCGGCTGATAGGCTTTTTATTTCGCCAACCGCCGTTATGAAACAGATAAATTCGTTTGAAGCACATCTTAACCTTAAATTGATAGAGCGCACGCCTACAGGTGTACGCTTGACGCCTGCAGGCAAGGTGATTTACAACGAGGCGAAAACCGTAATTGCCTATTCAAACAAGGCGGTTGCGAAAGCGAGAGCCGAAACGCTTAATTACAACACCACATTTTGCGTCGGCACTTCAATGCTTAACCCTGCAAAGCCGTTTATGGACCTGTGGTATAAGGTGAATAAAGATTTTCCTGATTATAAGTTGCACCTTGTTCCGTTTGAGGATAACCACGAGGGAATTTTGTCAGAAATAAAAAATTTAGGCGAAAAATTTGATTTTCTTATAGGCGTGTGCGATTCCAAAGCGTGGCTGTCGCTTTGCAATTTCACTCCGCTCGGGCGATATAAAAAGATGATAGCGGTATCACGGGAACATCGCCTTGCCGCCAAAAACGAGATAGATATAACCGACCTGTACGGCGAAACGCTTATGATGGTTGCAAAGGGCGATTCGGGAGTAAATGACTTTATACGCAATGACATTGAAATCAACCATCCGCAAATTTATATTGAAGATACACCGCAGTTTTATGATTTGTCGGTTTTTAATCGCTGTGCCGAAACAGGCAATGTTCTGCTTACTATTGAATGTTGGCAGGATGTCCACCCGGGTCTTGTTTCTATCCCCGTCAATTGGGATTACAGTATTCCCTACGGTTTGCTTTACAGTTTTAGTGCCGATAAAGATGTTTTAAAGCTGGTAGAAAAAATGAAAGAATATTCAAATTAAAAATCGGCAGGGAAGACCCTGATTGTTTTGTCTAGGCAAAATTATATTTCTGTTTTTGCGGCGCTTTGGCGCCGCATTCTATTTTTTCGCTGACATGTGCGGCGAAAAAATACTTTATAAGCGAAAATCCGCCTAACGGGCGGATTTTTAAGAATACAGGGGTGGTATTGGCGGGGACAGAGTGCAGTCCGGAAATCTTTGATTTTCGAGCGAACGGAGTCCTCGTCCAAACTCGGTCGGCAGGGGAGCCCCTGCCGTTTTTGCTATGCTGTATATCAGCGCCGCGGTTTTTTAAGAGTGGCGGCTCTGGATATGCACTCTTTCCCAAAGCGTTCCTTGATTTGGTCTATCGAGCGTTCCACATCTTCATCTTTTGAGTTATCCTCACCTGTATCATCAAATAACGAGAATTGGTGAGCATCTGTTTCCGTAAACCCGAACACCCGTATACCTACCGAGCGCAAAGGCTTTACGATGCCGCCGTGGCGCTTTATCAGGTCCATTCCTGCGGCTTCAATTGTTTTGGTGGTGCAGCAGGGGCGCTCAAGCCGACACTGCATTTCCTTTACCTGCAAATCAAGGGTACGCAGGTGTACCTGCACGCCGCTTGCAAAAAAACCCCATTTGCGGAGTGAGGCGGTGACTTCCTCCGTGAGTTTTAAAAGCACCTTGTGCAATTCCTGCATATCGGTTATATCTTCCGCTCCGGTGGTTGAACGCCCGATGCTTTTTGGCGGTGTTACCGCGTCAAACCTTTCAACGGGTGAATTTTCTTCACCGTTTGCATATTCCCAAAGGGTGCGCCCCTGTTTGCGCATAGATTTTTCAAGAATTACAGGGTCTGCCGCCGCAATATCGCCAACCGTAAATATCCCAAGCGAGCGCAGCTTGTTTTCGGAACTTTTGCCGATGCCGATCATATCCTTAATCGGCAATTTCCATAGTATATCTTTGTAATTATCTCTGGTTATAACGGTGGTTGCATCCGGTTTTTTAAGGTCAGAAGCCATTTTGGCAAATATTTTATTGAAACTTACGCCGACCGATACGGTAAGCCCCAATTCACTTTTAACCGTTTTTCTGATTGTGTCGGCTATCGTTTTGCCGTCCCCAAACAGGCGCAGACTGCCCGTAACATCAAGCCAACTTTCATCAATGCTGAATTTTTCAACCTGATCGGTAAAACGCAAATAAATTTTATGAACTTCGTCCGAAAAGTATTTATACCTTTTATGGTCGGGCGGAACTATAATAAGCGACGGGCATTTTTTCTTTGCCATCCATACGGTTTCGGCCGTGGTTACGCCTTGTGCCTTTGCAATTTCATTTTTGGCAAGGACAATTCCTCTGCGTTCTTTTTCACTGCCGCATACCGCTACGGCGTGACCTTTGAGTTCTGGGTTATCCCTGCACGCAACAGAGGCAAAAAAGTTATTAAAATCACAGTGCAGAATAACTCTGTCCAAAAAATCAGCCCCCAAACAGAACAAATGTTCATATATAAGTATAACACTTTTGCTTCTGTTTGTAAACAGTAATTTTGAGGGAGCGTTATTTAATTCCTACCATAAATCCGTCAAGTTTTAAACTGCAAACATCACCGCCTATAACCTTGCCATTGTAAACAAGAATGTGTAAAAACACATTTTCGGGTTCGTTCGGGTAGTTTTTAACTTCGTATGTGTATTGTTCCACGGTCTTGCCCTTAAACGGCTCAAGGTCAAATCCTTGTTTCTTTTGTAAAGCATTGTATTCGGTATAAACATTATCAAATTCGGACGGAACGGTAATGCTCTTTTTCTGTTCGCTTTCGGCGGATACTTCCCACCCGTAGTTGCCTATATATGATGTTCTGTCTTTCGTGGCGTTTTGTATAGCATCTTTTTTCGCGTCGGTGCTTGCCGCAACCGCATCATAAACTATAACCGCGGCAAGCAGCAAAAGTATTGCGGCAATGCGGCAGAGCCGTCGATTTATTTTTACAATATTAAAAAACATACGGTTTCCCCCTTGCTTAATTTTTATGAGTCGGGGAAACCGTATAATACTGTTATTTGTATATAAGCGCGACCGCGTGGGCACTTATTCCTTCACCGTTTCCGGTGAACCCGAGGTGTTCTTCGGTTGTGGCCTTAATATTTATGCAGTCTTTATCAATTTCGCAGATGTCGGCTATGATTTTTGCCATATCATCAATATACGGCGATAATTTAGGGCGCTGTGCTATAACCGTTGAGTCTACATTCGCAATGCGGTAGCTATTGCCGCTTAGCATATTAACCGTTTCTTTAAGTAAAATTTTACTGTCAGCGTCTAAAAAACGGTTGTCCGTGTCGGGAAAGTGCTTGCCTATATCGCCGAGTGCCGCAGCGCCGAGCAGAGCGTCACATATCGCGTGTATTAAAACATCGGCGTCCGAGTGACCGTCAAGCCCTTTTTCAAACGGTATTTCCACGCCGCCTAAAATAAGTTTTCTGTCCGAAATCAGACGGTGCACGTCATATCCGTGACCTATGCGAAAAGCGCCGTTAATCATTTTATAACGCCCCCTTTACCCGATAAAAACAATTCGGCAATCTGTAAATCTTCGGGTGTTGTTACCTTTATGTTGCGGTAGTCGCCGTCCGCAATGATTTGCGGAACGCCCGATTCCGCCAAAACCGAGCAATCGTCGGTAAATTTGCTCAATCGGTCGGCGTTTTTATCAAGCGCATTTTTAAACGGCAGATATTCAACAATCTGCGGTGTCTGAACAAGGCGCAGATTTACCCTGCAAGGTCTTTCGTTTACGCAACTGCCGTTTACCGAAACCACAGTGTCTTTTGCAGGCACGCCGCAGGCAACCGAAATACCGCGTTTTGCGGATTTAAGTATTCGGCTTATAAATTCGGGCGTTACCATAGGTCTTGCACCGTCGTGTATAACGGCAAAGTCGGTATTGTTCGGCAACACGGTTATTGCGCGATATACCGATTCTTCACGGCAGGCGCCGCCCTCGCAAACAGCCCGAAGTTTGGTGACGCCGTATTTTGCGGCTATTTCTTTGATGACGGGTATATCCGCCTTTTGCGCCGCTACGGTTATTTGCGAAATATCGGCGCATTTCTGAAATGCCAGCAGGGAATAGGCTATAACCGGTTTGCCGCATAACTCTGCCAAAATTTTATTTTGTCCGTTCATCCTTGTGGAACTTCCGCCTGCGGTTATAACCGCACTGAAATTAAACATAATTTCTCACCGCCCGAAAAAACGCAACACCCCAATGTTAAGGCGCTGCGCTTATATAAATTATTTCAACCTTGCAGAATAATTACTCGCAGTCCTCGGCGTGATCGCAGCAATCACAGTCACCGTCACAGTCGTCAAGGTCAAATTCAAGTTCTGTTCCGCAGTTGGGGCATTTGATGCCGCCTTCTTCAATCATATCCTCGTCAAGATATATTACATCGTTGCAGTTGGGGCATTCAACTTCATAGCAGCAATCATCGTCATAATCGTCACAGCAATCATCACAATCGCAATCGCCGTAGAATTCTTCCTCAACATCCGCAAGATCCTCGTCAACAGCGTCAATCTGTTCCGCCATATCAGAGCAAGCGTCTTCTATATCTTCAATCTCAAGCGCGATATCCTCAAGAACTTCAAGCATTTTTAAAATGAGTTTGCTTTCCTTTGAATCGCCGAGTTCCATACCTTCGGCTAAACCTTTGATGTATTGAACCTTTTCATTGACAGTCATAATCTTTCTCCGTTTCTTAATGAAAAATTTTATTAAACACGGTTAAAAACCAATGTTATGCACGTTCCATATATTCGCCGGTTCTTGTGTCAATGCGAATCATATCACCCTCGTTTATAAAAAGGGGAACACGAATTTCCGCGCCGGTTTCAAGCGTTGCGGGTTTGGTGGCGTTGGTTGCGGTGTTGCCTGCAAATCCCGGGTCGGTCTGTGTAACTTTAAGTTCAACGAATGTGGGCGGTTCAACGCCGAATACATTGCCTTTGTATGAAAGGACTTTGCACATCATATTTTCCTTTACAAACTTAAAGTTATCGCCTAAGTCGGCTTCATTTATCGGGACAAGTTCGTATGTTTCCTGGTCCATAAAGTAGTAAAGACCGCCGTCATTGTATGAATACTCCATATCCTTACGCTCAACATAAGCGGTAGGGAATTTTTCGGTCGGGTTGAAAGTTTTTTCAACAACCGATCCTTCAATAACATTTCTTATCTTGGTGCGGACGAAGGCTGCGCCTTTACCCGGCTTAACATGCTGGAATTCAATTATCTGATAAACCTTTCCATCCATTTCAAATGTCATACCGTTTCTGAAATCTCCGGCTGTAACCATATTTTATAACCTCCAAATAGTTTCTTTTTTTATTTTATAACAACTGCGGACAATTTGCAAGCATTATTTCCTATATATGCAGAAATATTTGCAAATTTAGTCCGCTGTGAGTGCTTTATACGCTTTTTTCATAGTCAAAGCGTCTTCCGCCTGCGTTCCGTCGGATTCGCATATAATTATCGGCGAGCAATTTTTCTTAACAATTAAATCAATTACAGGCTCATAGTCGGGTCCGTACACGGTTTCCTCAAATGTCAGGTGTTTTTTCTCGCCGCCGTCGGTATATTCGATTTTTGAAAAATGCGAGTGGAATGAACGCAAACGGTCAATACCCAACTTGTCCTCAATTCTATCAAAAATCTCTTTAAAATCGCTGTAAGTTTTTAATCCGCCTAAGGTTCGTGCGTTAAGATGACCGAAATCAATGCAGGGTATCAGCCTTTCGTCAATTTCGCAAAGCGTTAAAACTTCGTCAAGCGTACCGAGCTGATTTATTTTCCCCATAGTTTCAGGGCAGATGTGAATGTGTGAAAGCCCATTTTCATCCAATGCCGCAACGGCGGATTTCATTGTGTCCGAAGCGAGCGCAAGCGCTTCTTCTCTTGTGATTTTGCCGCAGGAACCCGTGTGTACAACAATACGGTTGCCGCCCATTGCGTCTACAGCACGGGCACTTGCAAGAATGTAATCAACCGATTTAAGCCGCTTTTCGGGGTCAACGCCCGACATTGAAATGTAGTAGGGTGCGTGCAGGGTGAGGGTGATTCCTTTTTCGGCTGCCGCCGCACCGAGTTGCCGCGCCTTTTCTTCGCCTATGTTTACGCCTCTGCCGCATTGGTACTCAAAAACATCAAGCCCCATTTTTTCTATATATTCGGGCACATCAAGGCTTGATTTATATCCCATTTTTGAAAAACTTGCAGAGTTGCCCGCAGGGCCGAATTTTGCCGACATCATTCGTCCTCCTTATAACCGAGTTTTGTAAGTATCTTTTTCTCATATTTGCGCCTTATTTTAAAACTTTTTTTGTCCTCCGGTAATATGGGCCGCACAAGTATCGCCTTTACGCCCGAAAGCCGCGCACCTAAAATATCGGTAAATATCTGGTCGCCTATAACGGCGGTGTTTTTTCTTTTAAGTTCCATTGCGTGTGCCGCACGGATATATCCTATGGGCAGCGGTTTTGCGCCCAAATGTATAAACGGCAGACCTATCCTTGCCGCAAACGGCTTTACCCGTTTGAATTTTGCATTTGAAAGAATTGTTATTTTAATACCGGAATTTTTAATGCCGTCAATCCATTCGCCGAGCCCCTCAAGCGGCTTTTGACCGCCGTGGGTGGAAAGTGTATTGTCAACATCAACCATTATCCCGTCTATACCCATATTTTTAATAGTTTCGGGTGTAATATCCGTTATTCTTTTTGTAATTAAATCGGGTTTAAATAACTTCATATTTTCCTCGCTGCTACAGTAAAAAATCAATCAAGTAGATTTTATCACCTTATCGGCGTTATTTCAAGAAAAATATTATAATAATACCGCAAAACGCATAAAGCCGAATAAAAAACTCCCCCGCACACGCTGTGTACGGGGAAGTGCTATGATTTGCTTTTAGTTTAAATTAACTTACCACATTGGTCTGCTCCGTTTTATGTAGTTTGGATTCGATCATAACTAAAACATCGGTCTGTCTCCTCTATTTATAATGATCTCAACTATAAAACTTCGTTTTTGATTTATCTGTACATCGGTCCAACCTCTTAAATTTAATGTAGTTGGTTTATAAGTTTATTTTATTACTTGTTTTGTTTTCTCAACTGTCCCCTTTGTTAAGGTAGGGCAACGGAGCCGCAGCGCTTAATAACTACTGATAAATTCGGCTTCACGGTTCACCCAAAGGACTGTTATCACAATTTATTTAACTATTCAATTTTAATATCTATAATCGTCATTATGTGAAAGTGTAAACCGTCCTTTCTTTGCCAAATTCAATTTTGTTTGAAATTAACTGAATTTCGGACTCACTCCCAATAAGATTTAAAATCTAAGATTATATATATGAAATATATTTTATATTTAATATATTTATTCGCCGGATTACGGTCCGGTATCCGTTTTGGTCAAAGGTTTAATGAAAATGAACTTAATAAATTTTCGGACTCAGTCCCTTCGTTTTAGAATATCGCGGTCAACGCGATGGATGATGGTTCTTCGTTCTGCATCGGAATCGACCCCTCTCGAATGACTCTGAATTTTTTGTTTAGTTCTTTTCTGTGTCTATATAATAGCATACCTTTTATGCATTGTCAATACCTTTATCAAACTTTTTTATAAAAAATTATTAATTCACACAAAAGTTATCCACATTTAGCGAATTTGAAGCTATATCCGCGAATTAAGTAATATGCTTCCCGAATCTGCAAAAAGTTGACAGTGCGCTGCCGCGAGTGTTACAATCATATACATATTTACAAAACCCAAGGAGAATAAAATGCAATATAATAAAACCGTAACCCTTAAAAACGGCGAGCAGTGCCTGCTGCGCAACGCCGATGAGCGTGACGCAGCCGAAGTCCTGCGTTGTTTCCGCCTGACCCATACCGAAAGCGATTACCTTTTAACATATCCCGATGAAGATGATTTTACGCTTGAAAAAGAGGAAAAATTTCTTGCCGCGTCAACCGCGTCCGATAATGAAATCGAGATTTGCGCCGTATTAAACGGTAAAGTGGTCGGCACCGCAGGGTTTTCACCCGTCGGAAGCAAGGAAAAAATACGCCACCGCGCCGAGTTCGGAATTGCGATTGAAAAAGCCCATTGGGGCAAAGGGCTGGGCAAAGCCCTTACAGCCGCCTGTATAGAATGTGCAAAATCGTCAGGGTACAAGCAACTTGAACTTGATGTCGTGGCGGATAATACCGCCGCAGTCGCGTTATATAAGAAAATGGGTTTTACCGAGTACGGCAGAAATCCGCGCGGCTTTCTTTCAAGAATATCGGGTTGGCAGGAACTTGTACTTATGCGCATTGAATTTTAGGCTGACGCTGCGCTCAAAACTCTTGGCTCCACTTGACGGGGTGCGGGTGTCCGGTGGACACCTCTGCGAAGCAGAAGCACCGACCGA
>CAVALG010000107.1:468-5786 GCA_963589585.1 Roseburia sp. AF12-17LB | reverse complement strand
TCTACAAAAAAGCCAATGTTGACCGCAGGCTGTTCTCAAAAATTCGCTCCGATGTGAATTATAAGACAAGTAAACCGACCGCTATCGCATTTGCGATTGCTCTGGAACTGAGCCTTGATGAAACAAAAGACTTCTTGATGAAAGCAGGTTTTGCCCTGTCTCATAGCAACAAGTTCGATGTGATAATTGAGTATTTCATAAAGAACGGCAACTACAATATTTTTGAAATCAACGAAGCGTTATTTGAGTTTGATCAGCAGCTTCTCGGCGCTTGATATATGTCGCATACGATGCGACCAAACAGATCCTCTGCATGACTATAATGTGATTGTAAGGTTTAAGAAACCCGACAATCACATTATTTTTTTCGGAGGTAATCAAAAATGGAAAAGGTTAAAAACAATATCACGGAGCTTGTATTTATTCTGGACCGCAGCGGTTCAATGGCAGGGCTTGAAAGTGACACGATCGGTGGCTTCAACTCGCTTATAAAAAAACAGAAAAAGCAGCGCGGAGAATGCTTTGTTTCTACGGTTTTGTTCGATAATGTCAGCAAAGTCCTGCACGACAGAGTAAGGCTTTCAAAAATTCCGAAAATGACCGAAAGAGATTATTTTACACGCGGAGCAACTGCGCTGATCGACGCCATCGGCGGCGCCATTCATCATATCGGCAACATTCATAAATACGCCCGTCCCGAAGATGTTCCGGAGCATACAATGTTTGTTATCATCACCGACGGTTATGAAAACGCAAGCCATCGCTATGACAGCGACAGAGTTAAGGCGATGATTGAAAATCAGAAGAAAAAGTACGGTTGGGAGTTCCTGTTTATCGGGGCGAATATCGACGCAGTTGAAACCGCAAAGCATTTCGGCATCGGCGCAGATAGGGCAGTGGATTACCGTGCCGACAAAAAAGGAACATCCGTGATTTATGATACTGTTTCGGAGACCGTATGCAATATACGCGCTTCCGTCCCGCTTTCGTCAGAGTGGAGCAATGATATTAAGAAGGATTTTGAAAGCAGGAAGTAAGCCGCCTGCCTGCATTGCAGTAAACGGTGAAAAATGATAACACCGTTAGAACTTTCCGCTTCCGCCGCCGTGTGTTGTTCCGGAAGACGAAGTGTGGGTGCTGCTGCCCGAATCGTTATCTTTCGGCTTTTCGGTTCTCGTAACCGTATTGTATAGGAATAAATCGCTGCTGTTTGTAATGTCCAAACTGTCTTTCTTTACATAACTGTTTGCGGCTGCCTGAAATCGAACGGTTTTAAGTTTGCTTTTCATAATACCTACAACAATCAACGCAATTATAACGCCTGCAGCGATTGAAATAGGTATCCAGATAAGAGACAGCGGCGTGCGCGGAAGCGTGCTTGTGCTATACGGTTTGTCATTGTTTGCTTGGCTGATAAAATCATCACATAATTCCGCAAAAGTGTTGAATGCTTCTGCATACTCGCCTTCCGACAGGAGCGGCTTTATTTGTTCGCCAATGTAGTCAATTCCTGCATCATTGAATACTGTAATTCCGTAACCGCAGGTTGAAATGGCCCAATCGCGGTCTTCCATAGAAATAAGCAGTAAAATACCGTCGCGGTTTTCACCATACCCGAAATTACATATGTCATAAATATCATCGGCATATTCAGTTGCTGTGCTGCGCCCTTCTAAATCTTCGCTCGTTATAATAACAATATCCATTTTCTGACGAACGCTTATTTCATCAAGTTTGTTAAGAATATCCTCATTTTCGGTTTCGGAAAGAAGACTTGCGCCGTCGCTTAAACGGTAATATTCATCGGCAAAGCCGTCCGTGTCGTCTGCAAGAGCAGGCGTTGCCGCACAAATTGAAATAATAAGAATGAAAATCAATGCGGTAATCCTTTTCTTCATCATTTACCCCTCCTCTTTACAGCAAACCCAATAGGTGTAACAGCCATACTATGCCGTATGCGGCAATACTTAATATTGCGGATAAACCTAAGGTCCATTTGGCTGCTGCCGATTTATCAACCGGCAAATCACCCACAAACTTTCCCGTTTGCCCGTTCATTGCAAAGGTGTATTTACTGCCGTCCCAAGTTGTGTTCAATATCCATACGGGGTAAAGCGCATATTTTGCTTTGCCGCCGTGAAGTTGTATGTAACTGCTTTCAGTTGTAACGGTTTCATAGCCCTGCGCAGTTGCGGCAAATGCTTGCTCAGTTGATTTTTTGACGCGAGTGTTGGCGCGCTCAATGCTTTGTGCAGCATTTACATCATATTTATCAGCCATATAACCTGCAAGGTATGCAGTTTGAAAATTTGTTGCCTCACCGAAATCATAGGGCTCAATGGACTCCATCAAATCGTCGGGCATTTTGGAAGAACCATCCACGGGGATATGCTCAAAACCTATACTTCCATCGCGGCTGAGTAGGTAGTGGCTTGTTTCTATATAGTCATAATTGTTGTCGCTCCAAGCGCGGGTTCTTGTTGCACGGTAACGCACCTGTGCATCAACATCGGTATCAAAAAGCCAAAATGGTACATAAACCCCCTTGATTTCATCAATATGATTTTGGTCTTTAAAGATTTTTGGCAACAACCTTTTGCCCGAAAGGTGTTTCATAAGTCCCTGTTTTGCTGCATTTTTATCTAATTTGAAAGGGATTATGTAATCGGGTTTAAGTTCACCAGAAAATTGCCCCATCATTACAACGGGATTTCCACAGAATGGGCAGGAGGTTGCAGCGGTGTTTTCGTCCCCAAGGATTTCTCCGCCGCAGGAGTTGCATACATATGAGCGCAATCCTTCGGTTTCGCCATCCTGCCACTCTGCACATGCAGAAGTTTCCCATTGCATATCATCCGCTTGCGCATCCTGTTGTAATACATCGTCATACCCCTTAAGGGTTTCCATATCAAATTCCGTATCGCAGTACGGGCATTTCATTTTTTGCAATGAACTGTCAAAAGCAATCGCGCCGCCGCAACAGGGACATTTATATTCCTGCAAGGTTTGCATAATAATTCCTCTCTTTATTTTAAGATGTAAGGGGTGTTATATACTGTTTTAATTATACGATGTCGCCGTCGTCAAACGGGTCGCCGCATTCGGGGCAGAATTTTGGCGGTGTTGCGCCTTTTTCAGGCTCCCAACCGCATTTATTGCAACGGTATTGCGGTACACCTGCAGGTTTTTTTGCCCCGCAGTTTTGGCAAAACTTGCTCTTGTTTACAGAGCCGCAAGAACAGGTCCAACTATCCTCTTCGGCAGGTCTCTGTCTGCCGCATTCAGGACAGAATTTGCCCGTAGCGGTTGTGCCGCAAGCACATTTCCAACTGCCGCCCGACGGTTGTGCAGGCGCATTTTGTTGTTGAGCCTGTTGTTGCTGACCCATACTGAATAAATTTTGCGCATTCATTCCGCCTCCTGCGTTCATTGCCATACCCATACCCATAAAGCCTGTCATTGCGCCGTTTTCGTTTGCCGCAGCAGATTTCATAGCGTCAGCCTGTGCTCCTACGAGCGTTGCGGCAGCCATAGTCGGATCGCGCATAATTGCTGTGCGTTGTGCCTGGTTAATTATTTCTGCGTCTTCGTCCGGTAATGTAACTGAGCCTAACGCAATGCTTACAACTTTAAGACCGCGCAGTTCGCCCCATTTTGTCGAAAGAGCAGTGTTCATAGCGTCCTCGAGTTCAGTGTTATGACTGACAATTTGGTTTGGGCGCATTTCCATATCAGACAGTTTACCGAATGCGGGCTGCAGCGCGCTTATAAATTCGGTTTTCAGCTGTCCGTCAAGTTCGTCACGGGTATATTCGCGTTCAACATTGCCGCACACATTGGTGTAGAACAGTAACGGGTCGGCAATTTTGTATGAATAAACGCCTGAACAGCGAACCGAAACATCAATATCCAAACCAATTTTTGAATCAACAACACGGAAGGGAATAGGGTTCGGTGTGCCGAATTTGTTATCAATAAGTTCTTTTGTATTAAAGTAATATACACGCTGATCCTTGCTTGTGTCGCCGCCGTATGTAAAGCGCTTGCCGATTGTTTTAAAAGTTTCTTTTATACTGTTGCCGAGACTGCCGGAAAAAATTGAAGGTTCGGTCGAAGTATCATATGTAAACTCTCCGGGTTCGGCGCAGACTTCAACAACCTTGCCTTGTTCAACAATTATCATACACTGACCGTCGGCAACGGCAATCCCCGAACCGTTGGATATAATGTTATCGTTACCCTTTGTGTTTGATGAACGGCTGCTTATGCGCTTTTGGCCTTTGGTAACAAGCACTTCTTTAGGCATAGACTCACAGTAGAAAAACTCTTTCCACTGGTCAGCCAATGTTCCGCCCAATGCTCCGATTCCTGCTTTAATTAGTCCCATATTATAGACCCCTTTCAAATAATATTTTACCTAATATAGCATAACATAAATTCTTTGTTTTTTCAACAGTTGCCGAGTATAGTCAAAATTATACAAGTAAAAATTCTCTTTCCCTTTATTGAAATATATGTTATAATTATGACAACAAATATAAATTCGTCTGAACCTGGGTGTATATATGTGGTTTGAAATAAAAAATAACAACGAATTGCAGGAATTTTTAAAATCGGTAAATTATTTTCATGACGGCTGTGTTAAGGAACTTAAATATTTAAGCGGCGCATATGTAAATGCCGATTTATCTATGCACCCCGTAAATGGCCGCAGGGAACTGCGGATTATTATTCAAACACAGAACGCCGATAATCGGGTAATAGAATTAAAGTTTAAGGGCTTAAAATTTTTAACGCTATTGCCGATTGATGACGCTTATACCTGCGAAATTTCAGGGTGTTCAATGTATTTTAAGGACGGTTATATATATTGGTGCGACCGTGACGATACGGAAGAAATAACCGCCGACGGATTTGAAGGTACGGCAGTGTGCGCACTAAGCGTGCAGTGGAGAAAGCTTGAAGGAAGAGCTGCGGATGAATATTACCGTATTGTTCCGTGATTGATTAGGGTGAGCAATTTTATGTTATTTATTATAATTCGTTTGGCAATTTTCGGACTGATTTTAACGGCGGTATGTATTTATATAGCCAGGTCAAATACCGCAAATAAACGCAAAAAAATACTTATAGCGGTTGTATCGGTTTTGATTTTATTAACGGGGTCACTGTTTATTCCCGTAGAAAATACCGTAAAAACATTTTCATCACCTGAAGCCTCATATAACTACAATCATAATAGCTATGCCAAATTGGTTGTTGAGGGTGAAATAACAGCCTTTGCAGTAGGCTCTGACAGTGAATCCGATGTATACGCG
>CAVALG010000107.1:0-458 GCA_963589585.1 Roseburia sp. AF12-17LB | reverse complement strand
ATACGCGATTATACCAAAATCAAACGGCAAGTGGAAATTGAGTATGCCGAATGATAAGAAGTCGGTATTCAGCACCTATAACGAATACGCTTCGGTAGATGTTTTCCGCTATAAGAATACAGACGAGTATTATATTTCCGTATTGCATACAGAGAACGGTACGCTTGATATAAGCGACAATCGCAATTCGGAATTTAAGTTTTCAAAAAGGTACATCAGCACAATCGGCGAAACCTACTACACCTACTATGCATATATAAAGGATTTTGATGAGCATTATACACTTACCGTAAACGGTAAAAACTTTCAATGCACAAATAATTAGGAGCGTAAAATGAAAAAAATTATAGCCTTACTGTTACTTTTGCTATTAACTCTGTTCGGGTGCCAAAAAAGCGGAGATATAAAAATAGGCGATTCAATTGCAGAGATAAGCAAACAACATACAAATTTTATTT
>CAVALG010000106.1:0-24585 GCA_963589585.1 Roseburia sp. AF12-17LB | reverse complement strand
CTTTGTGAAATTAATGTTATTTATTTACCCTCACTTCACTTTGTCATTTAAGCCAAGTGCAAGGTACCTAAATTGTCAAAGTGAAGTTGCGATTTTTAGGGTAAAAATAAAAAGGGGAATTACAATGAAACAAGAAAAAATTCAGTACTCGCAAATTATAAAAACATTTTTGGATTTTGTAGACAACGCTCGCTCGGAATACAATTTTAATTTAGAGGCTATGAAAAACGAGGAGCGCATTACGCAGGACTATCTTCATAAATTGGAGTTAGAGGGGTTAAACTGCCGCGAGCGCAGCAAAATAGCAACACTTCTTGCAAATAACCGTAAAGCAAGACGCGGCTATAAGGACGCGGTAGAGGAGCTTGAGCCGATAGTCGAATTTTTTGAAGATTCCAAAAATCGCAGCGTACTGAACTCTATGTCACAATTATTAGGGCAGATACGCAAGGTGGAAAGTTACCACAAAAGGCGTTTCTATGTCCCTAAAGTAATTGACGGAGAACCGATTAAAAACGAAACGGCAGTTGAAACCTTAGCAGAGGTATCGTAAAAAAGTTATAAAATTGCGTTTAAAGTGTAAGCGAATCGCAAAAGCGGCTGCCCGACAGCTGACATATTTTAATAAGTTAAACCGACACCCTCTTTAGATAATAGCCGCCCCCCAAAACCGGACCAAGAATTTAACAATTGGGGGTCGGTTCTTTATGCCCCGATTTTGGTACACCGTAAGTAATATAATACGATACGCAACGTAAAACACCTACTGTTTTATCGCCGGCAGTTGATTTGCCGAAACGCGGCTTAAAAACCGTGATTTTCTTGAAAAGGCGGCGAACCTGCTTTGCAAAAAAGAAACTCTGCTCTATTCCGATATATGCAAACTGCGCAAAAGCGTTTCCGTTACCTCGGTTGAGGTATAATATATCGGCATTGCGGTAATCCACGGGGAGGAAAACTATGACCTATGTAATATCGGATATTCACGGCTGCTATGATAAATTAAGGGATATACTGCGTAAAATCAATTTTTCCGAAAACGACACTCTGTATGTCCTCGGCGATGTTATTGACAGGGGCGCCGACGGAATGAAAGTAATACTTGATTTGGCGTCACGGAAAAATGTTATCACCCTTAAAGGCAATCACGACCACACGGCGTTTATGCTGCTTAAAAATCTTGCTGTGCCGAGTGACGACCCACAGGCGGACGAATTTGCCGAAGTTTTCCGCCTTTGGCTGTCGGACGGCGGAATACCTACTTATGAGGGCTATTTCAAACTCTGCGACAGCGAAAAAAGAGCGGTGCTGTCATTCCTGCACACTATGCCGATTTATAAAGAAACGGAGATATGCGGCAGGAAGTATTTTATGTCGCACACCGTACCCGAAAAGGCAAAAATGCTTGATTTTGACATATGCCGCCCCTCAGATTTTATTATGGGTGAGCCCGAATATGAAAAAACATACTTTGATGACAGAATAATCATCACGGGGCACACCCCGACAGGGCTGATAGATAAAAATTACACGGGCAGGATATGGCGCGGCAACAATCATATTGCGGTTGACTGCGGCGCCGTGTTCGGCAATCCGCTCGGCTGTATATGCCTTGAAACAGGCAAAGAATTTTATACGGAATAACCGAACGTCGAAAGGAGCGCAATATGAACATACGCGAAACCGAAGAATATAAAAGCGGAAATTTTCACATAGTCACCTGCCCGATATGCAAACACGAAACCCTTGATATGCATTGGATATGCGGGCATTGCGGCTGGGAATACGATTACACAAAGGACGAAAACGAAGAATCGTTAGCAAACGGAATGACTGTAAAAGCATACCGCGAGGCATATTTGAAAAACCCGAAAAAATGGGTGGAAGCGCAGGCAGAAAGCGGAGAAACCGATATATTCGAAACGGCTGTAAATCTTCTTCATTCGCCGGAGCTACGGGAATACCTGCTTGAAAACCGACAAATATTAAACAACACCGACTATGCCAACATCATTGCAGGCGCGCCGATAAGTCTTATAAAAAAGAAAATGCTGCTTACCCGTTTGGCAGGCGTCTGTAAAACCGAAAAGAGCGGCAAAACTGTTAATAACTACATTGCCGCCCTTAAGGACGCTTGCGAATCAGTATACCAAAAGG
Source organism: Roseburia sp. AF12-17LB (assembly GCA_963589585.1). Lineage (GTDB taxonomy): Bacteria > Bacillota > Clostridia > Oscillospirales > Acutalibacteraceae > CAVALG01. Next base: position 22,428 of record CAVALG010000106.1, on the reverse strand, counting down.
ATGAAAACTGTGGAGTTTTATCGATAACTCTGCACACGGGTGATAATTCCGATGACGACAATATGATAGACGGAGAATACTATGCGCCTTCAATTGAAGAAGCGCAAAAGGCAATCCGCGAATACCGCAAGGAAAACTGTGACGATGATTGGAGTTGCCTTTATTGGAAAATTAAGTTGTTGCGCAAAGGCGACCCCATAGGTTATTGCGGATTTTTATTCCCGGAATACACATACATTGCCGACAGCAGCGGAGAAATACAATATTTTTTAAAAAATGCAAAAAACGGGTTTCCCTCATTTGATAATGCGGCAGAGGCTTTCGGAGGCGCAACTTTAAACCTCCCCGTACCGTACAGTCCCGGTAATATTTTAGAAATTGACTGTTCGCCGTACACTTACGGTCCGTGTTATTGCCGACTGACCGAGGTGGGTAACGATTGCTGCGGTATTCAATGTGTTTATCCTGATGAAGATGGCAAATTAGGAAACGGGGCACTTAAACACGGAAATTATTTTGCAAAACCTTATAGAAATCCGCAATATCTTTCACCTTTATATCATACAAGAATTTATAACGGTGAATTGCCGAAAAAATACAGCGTTATAAAACAAGGACTACAGAAAGCGGAGGAAAAATGAACATTTTTAAATACATAAACTCAAAGGATATAAAAAAGCATCTTGAAGATATAGGTTACAATTTCACCTCGCTTGAGGCGGCGTGGCTTATTTACCAATGCAAAGGAATAACTTTAAAAGAAAAACATTCGGCTTTTAAAGAACTTATTGATACAATGCCCGATTGCGAAATTGAAAAGCGCAACAACACCGTACCGCAAAAAAGTCTGCATAAATTTCTTGAAAAATATATTGCCGTTGAAAACAGGTATGTTAAAGAGTTTTGCTCTGCCGAAAACAGTGTTTACGGTTTGCGGTATATTTATAAAGACGGTTCCGAAGGATATGATGATGTATTCTATTCGTCATTTGAAGCCGTTAAAAATGCGGTAAAAACGGATAGGGATATAGAAAAAATAATATGCGAAAAAAATATTTTAAACCAAAAGCGCAGCAAAGTAACAGCCGAGTTTTCAGCCGATTTTGAACTTTTGAAAATTCGCCCGGATTGTATCGGCAGTGCCGACCGCAATATTATTTTTTACGGCGTGTTCGGCGGACTTTTCTTTGACTTCCCCACTCCGTTTAAAAGCGGCGACATTGTTTGCGATAAATTCAACAAAGACGGCTTTTGCGGCGGACCGTTTGTACTTACCGAAATAGGTCTTTCGCGCTTTAAAAGCAAAAAGGCACAAAACGCTGTTAAAAAGTACGGTGATAGTTCAGATATGAACGCCGAAGGCTATTTCCAAAGAGAGGACGGAATCGTTTATTATGAAGTTATGCACAACTATATGAACCTTGAATATTACCGAGAAAAGCCGACAGGCGTAAAAAGAGTGCTGACAGCCCTTGGCAATTACGAAAAGGGCGAAATAGATTTGACGCTTTTGTTAAACGCGTACCGCTGCATATTAAACGATGAGATTACCGAAAAAAGCAGAACGTGGCAATTTACGAAAAAAGGGTTGTATCTTGCGGGTTTACTTGAAGATGAGCCTATAACAAAAATCTGGCTTGACGATATCCGTCCGGCGCCCGAAGGGTATGTGTGGTGCCGCAGCGTAAAAGCGGCGGAACTGCAAATATTGCTCAGCGAAAGGGAAGAAATCAAGATTGAACTTATTGACTGCGACCACGATTTAGGGGATTATGCCGCCTACGGAGGCGACGGAATAAAACTGCTTGATTGGCTTGCCGAAACCAAGAGATTTTATCCCGTTAAACTTCACACTCAAAACCCCGTAGGCAGGGAAAATATGCAGCGCATAATTGACCGTTATTGGCAGAAAACAGACGATTAAAACGCGCCCGGCGCCGTATTTACAGGCGTCGGGCTTTGGACTTGTATTTACATCGGCAACGGCGATTTGCAGACGGACGGTGAGCGCTGCAGCCGGATTTTACTGTTCTTACGCTTTTTAGACTTGATAAAAGACAGTGAACTGTGATTACCGTCAATTTTTCTCTCCCTCCGGGTTTTGCCCTACGGGCAAAACCCACCTCCCTCGTCAGATGGAGGCAAGAGCTCTGTGCACACCGCAAAATTGTGGATGGACGGCAAAACCCAGCGTCTCGGCTGCCGCCTCGGTCGGTGCTTCTGCTGCGCAGATGTGTCCACCGGACACCCACACCCCTGTCAGATGGAGGCAAGAGATTTATGCACACCTATAATAAGATAAAAGCAATTTAACATAGCGGCAGTTCAAAAACTAAATAAAGCAGCAATTACCGTCTGTATTCTAACTGCCGTTACCTACAAACCCTTGGCTCCATCTGACGAGGGAGCAGTCAAAAATCTTCGATTTTTGACTGAGGGAGAGAAGAACTAAAGTATAGCAGTTTTTATTGTCTGTTATCAAATTACCGCTGCCGTATTTAAGATCGACAACATACGGTAAATTGTTCTTATCGTTAGTTTTTTCTCTCCCTCCGAGTTTTGCCCAACGGGCAAAACCTACCTCCCCCGTCAGGAGGAGGTAAGAGGCTTGTGCAATTAAGAATGCAGAATGAAAAATGCATAATTAAGGGGTAGCGGCAGACGGCGAATAACAGGCAAGCCGCGCGGTAGTGCGGCGTTCGGTTTGATAACAGGCAATAAATTAAGATTGACGATTTTTTACCGTCTATTATCAAAACTACCGCTGTTTACTTCTGACATCTACAATCCGGCATATGACACATAGAACGACAAGAAAAGGCACCTTGGCAGCCTAACCGATAATGGTTCGACTGCCGAGGTGTTAATATTAAAGCCATTCTGTCGTGGGTCAATCGGTTTCCCAACTTATGCAATTAAGCGCTCCGCCATCCTCCGCTACGGAGTTTATATTTACGGGGATAATCTTTTTGCCGAAAAGTTCTTTGGCGCGTTTTACCGCGGTTTCGTCACAAGGGGAATCGAAAACGGGCAGAAAAATATGCTTTTCTGTTTCAAGAAAATTAAGATAACTGCCGACGGCGCTTTTGCCGACGGAATCGAAATACGGGAAATCCTCAACCGAAATGCCATGCTTGCGCAGGGCTCTTTTAACCTTTTGCTCATAGCCGTTTTTGCAAGGCGTATCGTTGCCTATTACGGTGTTTTCGTCCGCAAAGCGCACCACGCCGTCCGCGTGGCCTGTCATATCGCTGTCAAGCGACGGAATTATAATCACTTTCGCCCAAAGCAGATTTTCAAGTTCGGTTAAAAGGGCGGTTTTATCATATTCGGGGTTTTCGGAAAACAGGCGGTCGGTAATTACGGCTTTTGTTTTTGACGGAGAAAATACGACATTGCCGCCGTCAAGGTTGATATTTGAATATGTAACCGAAAAATCAAATTGCGGTGCAACATCTTTGCGGTAATCGGTACGCAGGTTTTCATAACCTTTAAGGTAGCGCGGCTCATAACGGAAAGATATGCGCCTGCCGTTTTTGGTTACGATAGGCATATAATCCCTTGCCCAAATGTCCTTTGCACCGTCAAAAAGGATAAATCGCTCCCCGTTGCAGGACAATGCGGAAAATAAATTTTCTGCCGATAAACCGTATTTCGGATTGGTTTTTAAAAGTGAGGAAAAGCAGAGCATGTTATGATTCCTCATTAAAAATTCGAGTAACTTTGTCCGGCACCCAGCCAAATGTTTTTTTGCAATAATCTTTGCATTCTTTTTTTGTCTTATTTGTTAGTTCTTTATATTCTTTTATCGTTTTCTCTACCAACGGAACCAAATTTTTGCGAGCAAATGTAAAGTTGTAGTTCTCATTTCCTAAAACTTCAATTGGAAACATCGCTAACGCCTCTGTTTTATAACATGGTTTAGTAATGCCGACACGCTCTGCGTATTTAATATCATACTTTTTAGGCGAATCCTTTTTTATCAATACATTTTCTTTATTTTCTAATTCGGCTTCGCTCTTATCGGTAGCAGTCAAAAAATCATATATGCCCGTTTGTGTATTGAATTTTCCATTAATAAGAGTTGCTTTCAACAAAAATGATAGGTAAAATTTATCAGAATTTGATAGGCAGATATCAAAGCCGCCGTAACCTTTATTATGAAAATATAGTTGCCCAAACCTATTTTTTTGCTTATCATCCAAGTGTGAATTACAATCAGCAAAATTTTCTTGGTTATAATAATATGCCTCAACCCATAATGGTTCTATTTTTATTCCATCAACTTTAATTTCATATTCTGTTATCAGTGCTTTGCCGATTTTTTGAAGAATTTTGATCTGTTCTTCTTTATTTGTTTTACTTTCTAATTCATTAACCAATAGTTTTAGGTCTTCAAGATATTCCATTCCTATTCGCCCTTTCAACATTGTAATTAAATTAAAGCATTACCTGCTTCAATTTAATTTATTATACCATACCATGCAAAATTTTTTTAAAAAACAGGCGCTAATCGCTCCAAACATAATCGGTCATCCCCCAACTAATGCTGTGCAAACCGCCGCCGTTTACGGCAATACCGGGTATCTTAACGGGCTCAACGAGCTTTGAAAACAATTTTTGGGCAGCAGTGATAGCTCTTGCGTCCGTTTCTATGCCGAACACGGGCAAAAATACCGCTTCATCCGTTTCAAGATAATTCAAATAGCGCCCCACGCCGCCCTTGTTATCAATCGGTGCAAACGGAAACTCAACCACATCCAATCCGTGATACTGCATTGTCTTTTTTATTTGTTGTTCAACGCCGTTCGGAAACACCGATTCGTTACATATGATGGTCTTATCGTCCAAAAAGCGAACCATATTATCTGCGTGGCCGGTGATGTCGCTGCCGAGCGCCGGAATTATAATTATTTCCGGTCCGCACAGTGTTGCGTCGAGTTTACGCACCAATTCGGATTTTGCGTATTCGGGATTTTCGGAAAACACACGGTCGCTGATAATTACTTTTTCGTCATCAGGCGAAACAACTATATTTCCGCCTTCAAGTTTTATTTCCGATTTGTCAAAATCACAGGGCGGACGCCAGCCGTCAACCGCCTGCCAATTTGTATCGATATCCTTTGAAAAATCGGTCTGCGAACCACGGTGGTTTTTTAAGTAAGACGGTTCAAACCGAAACAACACATTATCATTCGGGTAACGGCTATGAATCTGTATCGGCATAAAGTCCCGTATATAGACATCCTTTGCACCCTTTATAAATCCGTAAGCCACATTATGCTTTTCAAGCGCGGCAAACAGATTGGCTGAATCTTCGGGATATTTTTGCGCAAGTAAATCCGAAAAGTATAAAAGCTGCGCTACATAATTCTTTTTCCTCATTGGTATTTCCTTTCTTTTAAAAAATTTCAGCAGGCGGTTTTAATTGTTACTTATATAAAAATCGCACATATTATATTGGCTTCGGGGAGCGCCGATTTGCTTAAACAGTTTCCCGATTTGTTTCTGATCCGCAGACGGAGCGTTTATGCCGCTGCCGTATAAGTATATACAGGCGCTTTTTACAAGGCAGGAAACAGCATATTGCTCATTCATTGACAGTACGATTTCAATTCCGTCATAGTCCGGTTGGATATATATACAGTCCGGCCGTACAGGATACCCCCAGTTGTTTCCCCATGCATCGCAATCGAAATACCCGGCCTCAAACTCATCTTTCTTACATATATGTGATTTTATCTCAAGAGGTTTCAGATAACCGACGGGGCCCATTCTGAGAACTCCTTTGGCGGTTATCAAAGAATTGATTTTTTGAATTGCTTCGGTAATCTTTTCTTTGTCCGTTTCAACTTCCAATATGTTTGTTAGTTTTTTTAATATGTTCATACTCAGTTCCCCTTTTATTTTTAAAGACTTTCAACACCGCTTTGTTTTAATGATCGTGAGTACCGAACCTTTTGTTGTAGTACCTATACCTTACGGGACCGCCGTAGTAATCTTGTCTGTAACCTATATACACGCAATCCGAATGCGGGTTTTCCGCTCGCTCTCTTTCGAGCCTTTCTTCCTCGGTTTCGCCACAGTCGGATAAAGCGGAAAACAAATTCTCCGCCGACAAACCGTATTTCGGATTGGCTTTTAAAAGTGAGGAAACGCAGAGCATGTTATCTAAATTTAAACATTTTCGCTGTGAACCTCAATGGAGTAGTATCCTCTATGTTTTTTCTCTGCGTAGCTTCATTTAATTCAACCATTGTTCCGTCATCTTCAATCCATATTGTGGCTTCAGGATCTATAAGATCAAGACCATCATATTTGGGATCATCAATATCAAGAGCCCATAATGTCTTTGACGGGCCATCGTACATATCAACGCCCGCTATAAGAACACTTTCTGAAACACCCTCTTTATTGGCTACAATATCAATGCGCCTGCGCCCTCTTCCGGCATTATGGAAATGAATATGGCCACCTGCAAGTCTTTGGCTTGTTGCTTTTTTTGCCCTGTTATCATCCAGACAACTATCTTCTTTATGATATGCTTCGGTTGCGGTTATTCGCGCTTTGATAACAAACCTTTCTTCTCCCGTCCCATCTTGATGGCAAATAACTTTACCTATTAGTTTTTTAGCCAATTCTACTGCATCACATGTAAAAAAATCTCGACTTGTAATCCTTTTTGATTCCATTTCAATTCATCCTTTCAACATTGTAGTTAAATTAAAACATTACCTGCTTCAATTTAATTTATTATACCATACCATGCAAAATTTTTTTAAAAAACAGGCGCTAATCGCTCCAAACATAATCGGTCATCCCCCAACTAATGCTGTGCAAACCGCCGCCGTTTACGGCAATACCGGGTATCTTAACGGGCTCAACGAGCTTTGAAAACAATTTTTGGGCAGCAGTGATAGCTCTTGCGTCCGTTTCTATGCCGAACACGGGCAAAAATACCGCTTCATCCGTTTCAAGATAATTCAAATAGCGCCCCACGCCGCCCTTGTTATCAATCGGTGCAAACGGGAACTCAACCACATCCAAGCCGTGATACCGCATTGTCCTTTTTATTTGTTGTTCAATGCCGTTCGGAAACACCGATTCGTTACATATGACGGTCTTGTCGTCCAAAAAGCGGACCATACTATCTGCGTGACCGGTGATGTCGCTGCCGGGCGCCGGAATTATAATTATTTCCGGTGTCCTTAACTCTTCGCTCAGTTTCCTTATTAATTCAGGTTTTTGATATTCGGGATTTTCGGAAAACACACGGTCACTGATAACCGCCTTTTTCCCATCGGGTGAAAGCACCGCATTTCCGCCTTCAAGTCTTATGTTTGGCAGAACAAAGCCGCCCGACGGACGCCAACCGTTGACTAACTGCCAATTTTTATTGATATCTCTCCAAAAATGCGTTTGCAGATTACGGCGGCCTTTCAAATATGAAGGTTCATATCGAAATGCTACAAGAAAAGGAGCGTTTACCTGTATCGGCATAAAATCCCGTATATAGACATCCTTTGCACCCTTTATAAACCCGTAAGCCACATTATGTTTTTCAAGTGCGGCAAACAGGTTGGCGGAATCTTCGGGATATTTTTGGGCAAGTAAATCCGAAAAATAAAGAAGCTGTGCAATACATTTCATAGCTCAATTTCCTCTCTTTTTAAAGAATTTTAACATATTGTCAAACCTTAATAACGCATAAAATAAACATTTATGTCACTATCCATACACGGAATACCGCATCGCTTAAAAAATTCCCCTATCTGCTTTTCATTTGCAAACGGCATTTTCATACAACTTTTACGCAGGCAAATTTTACCGCTCTTTATATGGCACAGATAAGCGTATTCATCGTTTAATGCCAATAAAATATCCACCCCGGTATATCCCGGTCGAACATACACTGACCCTAAACGGTTTGGAGGTACAGGAGCATAAAAGTTTTGAATTATTTTAAAGTACTCTTCACCGCATTCTTCTTTTTTATATAGATGGGATTCTGTTTTCAGATTCTGTATACTGCCGACATTCTCAATTTTAATCCAAGCGTTTCCAAACATACCCTTCCCAAACAGAAAGGTGTCGATTTCCTGTTTCAGATTAAGAATTTTTTCTTTATCTGTCTCGGTTGCCATTTTTTCAATCAGCAACTGTAATGTTAATGTATCCATACTTAGTTCCCCTTTTATTTTTAAAGACTTTCAAACCGCTTTATTTTAATGATCGTGAGTGCCGAACCTTTTGTTGTAGTACCTATACCTTACGGGACCGCCGTAGTAATCTTGTCTGTAACCTATATACACGCAATCCGAATGCGGGTTTTCCGCCCGTTCTCTTTCAAGTCTTTCTTCCTCAGTTTCTCCGCAGCCGGATAGACACAGCGCAAACGCTAATGTTAATAATGCCAATATAAATGCTATACTTCTTTTCATTACATTTACCCTCTTTTTTAATTTTATATGCCGGTACGAATGCAGTCGGCACATCCGTTTCGGTCATTGCTAAAACAGAATATCACACACCGTGCGGCAAAATCGGGGCACGACGGTTAAGGGTTGTTACACGGGGTATAAAAATCCCCGGCTGAAATTCAGTCGGGGGTTACAAGTTATACCGAGTACTCGTGTTATTACCGCAAACGGCGATTTTGCGGCGTGACAGGGCGCTTTATTCCGCCAAGGCGTCCTCCACGGCGTCTGCAAAATGGTTTAGTGACAGCCTGCCTCCGTTACATAAGCGTATAAAATGCTCGGCTTTTTGTTTATCGGAAAATACATCCGAAAATCCCAAAAGTATTTCGCCGCCCGAGCCTACCGCCTCTACTCCGTAAACGGTATGCGGATTTCTTTCTTCGTCCTTTACGGTGCTTTTCCTCAAACAGTATGTATATGTCATCTTATTTCCCATCCTTTTTCATTATCGGACCGTCTTATTATAACTAAATGCCGCGTTAACTTTATGTTGTACAATTTTATTTATATCAACAATTTTATTCTATTTATGCCAAAATATTGACAAACGACTTTTTAGGTGTATAATTAAATGTAATGTTCACTTTAATTTTATTTTTGATGCAAGCGCCGGATTTTTTAATCCTTGCCCTTGCTGCCGGCAATTTCCATAATAATGCGCGATGTATAAAAATTCAATACGCAAGTTTGCAAAAACAGCGCCCAAATTTGCCTTTTACGAAACCTAATATGCAAAAAAACAAACCCTGCAAATAAATCATTTTTGACTTTTGCTCAACCGAGTTTGCGTTTTTCGTTATCATTTTTATCAAATCGGGTTCCGAAATCGTCAGATAAAAGATAAAATCGCACTCACGAACGCTAATTTTAGGAAGGTAGAAGAAAACAATGGTAGAAAAGTTAAGACAATTAAAGAAAGAGTCACATATGACCAATCAGCAAATAGCCGAGAAAAGCAACATTCCCGAAAGTACCGTTGCAAGAATTTTTTCGGGCAAAACGCCTAATCCAACGGTTACAACCGTTGTGTCTATGGCACGGGCTATGGGCAGTTCGGCGAGCGACCTTTTGGATGAAACGGACGGAATAAGAACCGAGGAATGTCAGGAACATTATACAAAGACTGAAAAATCGGATAACAGCGGCGAAAAAACAGCGGGCCGCGAAAACGCAAATTCACAGTATCCTTTTGATAATAATTATACCGATGACCGAAACTTTAGCGGCTACGGTTCCGGCGGACGGAATTTTCAGCATCGGGAAAATTTTTCTGATGAAAAATTTTATGAAGATATGTTGATCTTATACAAAGATGAAATACGCAAAAAAGATGTTTGGCTTGCGCGATTGTTTTGGTGTTTGGCAGGCGTTGTGGCTTTCATTTTATTTGTGTTGATATTTGATATTCTCCACCCGAGTTTCGGGTTTGTCAAATATTAATTACTGTTCGGGTAAAATATTTCGCCCGGTAAATCGGATCATATAAATTCAAAACCGTTTCGGATGAAGCGGTTTTTGTTTTTTTACAGGCGATGAAATGCCGTGCCGCAGGATTGACAAAACCGCGCAATTGTAATATCATTATATAGAATAAAAGACGGGTGCCGCCCGAACGGATAAAAATCAAAGGAGAGATAGTGTTGAAAGTACTGGTAACGGGATACAACGGTCAGTTAGGTTATGATGTTGTTAAGGAATTAGGCAGCAGAAACATAGAAGCCAAAGGCGTTGACATTGCCGATTTTGACATAACAAACGAAAAACAAACGGCGGATTACATTTCTGCCTATGCGCCCGACGCGGTTATCCACTGCGCGGCATACACTGCGGTTGACCGTGCCGAGGATGACGAGGAAACCTGCCGCAAAGTAAACGCCGTCGGCAGTGCAAATATCGCAAAAGCCGCCGCAAAAGCAGGCGCAAAAATCGTTTACATAAGCACCGATTATGTTTATGACGGCGAGGGCGAAACCCCGTTTGAGGTTACCGATAAAATCGCACCGCTGAGCGTTTATGGCAAAACAAAATCGGAGGGTGAAGCGGCAGTCCGCGCCGCTACCGATAAATACTTTATTGTACGCACCTCTTGGGTTTTCGGTAAAAACGGCAACAACTTTATAAAAACTATGCTTAAAGTGGGAAAAACGCACCACGAACTGCGTGTTGTAAACGACCAAATCGGCTCGCCCACTTACACTGTTGACCTTGCGCGCCTTGTGTGCGATATGATTATGACCGATAAATACGGTATCTATCACGGAACGAATGAGAACTTTTGCTCGTGGGCTGAATTTGCCGCCGAGATATTTAAATGCGCAGGCACGGACAATGTGGTTATACCGGTTACTACCGAGGAATACGGCATTTCCAGAGCACGCCGGCCGCACAACTCGCGCCTTTCCAAAAAGAATCTGGACGACGCAGGGTTTGACCGTTTGCCTACCTGGCAGGACGCTTTAAAGCGTTACTTAGAAGAAATTAAAGGCACATATTAAAACTTACGAATAAAATAAATCTCTCCTGTCAATATTCAATACAACACGATTGAATTGGCAAGGAGAGATTTTTATGTTACATCGAATAAGAAAAAACCGCGCAAAAATAATTGCCGCGTTTGCCTGCGCATTTGTATTTACGGTGCTGCTCGGTATGTCGGCATTCGGCGGAAATTGCGACCGTGTGCGCGACAGCGTTCTGCGGCTGCATATAATAGCAAATTCGGACGCCGAAGACGCTCAGGCGCTTAAACTGAAAGTGCGTGACGCGCTGCTTACCCTTTCTGCCGATTATTTTAAGAATTGCAAAACGCGTGATGATTCGGAAATTGCGGCAAAGGCGCATCTTGAAGACCTGAAAGCGGAGGCGCAGCGCGTAATAAACGAAAACGGCTATGATTATAATGTAAGCGTCAGTGTAGGCGAAGCGTTTTTCGGCACGCGAAGGTATGATAAATTCACACTGCCTGCAGGAAATTACGACGCGCTGCGTGTGGTTATAGGAGAGGGGCGCGGCCACAATTGGTGGTGTGTAATGTTTCCGCCTGTTTGCCTGCCTGCGGCGACGGGGGCGCAGATCGGTGACGCGCTAAGTGACCGTGATACCGAGGTTGTAGAAAACGAACCGAAATACAAAGCCGAATTTAAGTGCGTTGAGTTATACGAAAAGGCTAAAAAGTATTTATTGGGGTAAAAAGGCGCGCTACATAGGGTCAATTGCATAAATTACCGCCTTTTTGGTTAAAAACACTTGATAATATCGTGCCGAAAATATATAATACATAGTGTGACAGGACTCGAACCTGTCACGCCTACGAAACAAAATTTTGCATAATACATTGCCTCAAAACTTGAAATACGACAGTATTCCTGCGTTTAGTCGGCTTCGTCTTATAACAAAATTTTCAGTTTCGGTAGGTTAAAAGTTTCTGCCGCCGAATTTTTTATTCGGCGAAGCGAGAAATTTGCAGCAAGGTCGGCGCCTTGCAAAAATGAATGCAAAGCCGCAATCTAAAAGGCGGCGAACGAAACCGCGGCAGGTTCGAGCCCTGTCACACTAGGTTGATGACCGAATATTGCTGTTTCGGCTCAATCTAAGATAATAAGCGCCCATAGCGCTTTAAGAAACGGAGATATTATATGAAGGTGGGAATTGTAGGACTGCCGAATGTAGGCAAGTCCACACTTTTTAACGCAATAACCAACGCAGGGGCGCAGTCGGCTAACTATCCGTTCTGCACCATTGAACCGAATGTAGGTATGGTATCCGTACCCGACAGCAGGCTTGACAAATTGGCAGAGATGTACAACCCCGATAAATTTACGCCTGCAACCATAGAGTTTGTTGACATTGCCGGTCTTGTAAAGGGCGCTTCAAAGGGCGAGGGGCTGGGCAACAAGTTCCTTTCTCACATACGCGAGGTTGACGCGATAGTTCATGTTGTGCGCTGCTTTGAAAACGAAAATATTATTCATGTTGACGGTTCGGTAGACCCGATAAGGGATATCGGCATAATCAATCTGGAACTTATTCTTGCGGATATGGAAATGCTGCAGCGCCGCATTGACAAAACCGCAAAAGCCTTAAAAGGTGATAAATCGCTTGCAGGCGAACTTGAATTTTTAAAGCGCGTTATGGCGACCCTTGAAAACGAAAAGCCTGCAAAAAGCGTTGAATGTGACGATGACGAACGAGCGCTGCTCGATAGTATTGAACTGCTGTCTTCCAAACCCGTAATATACGCCTGCAATATGAGCGAGAGCGATTTTGAAAACGGCATAGAAAATAACGAAAGATACACCGCAGTGCGTGCGCTTGCCGAAAGCGAGGGTTCTGAAACGCTGCCGGTTTGCGCCTCTATGGAAGCCGATATTGCCGAAATGGACGAGGAAGAAAAGGAAGTTTTTCTTTCGGAATTGGGGCTTGAGCAATCGGGTCTTAACAGGCTTATACAAAAATGTTACTCACTTTTGGGGCTTATATCGTACCTGACCGCAGGAAAACCCGAAGTAAGAGCTTGGACGATTAAAAAAGGCACAAAAGCGCCTGCCGCCGCAGGAAAAATCCACTCGGATTTTGAAAAGGGCTTTATTCGGGCGGAGGTTATCTCGTTTGACGACCTTATAAAATGCGGCTCGCTTACTGCCGCTAAAGAAAAGGGACTTATCCGCTCCGAAGGTAAAGAATATGTTATGCAGGACGGCGATGTGGTCCACTTCCTGTTTAATGTGTGATTTTAGATGTTAGACATTAGACTTTAGATGTTAGACTGTGGTGGGCGGTAGATTGATAACATACGGTAAAATGTTCTTATCTCTGCTTTTTCTCTCCCTCCGAGTTTTGCCCGTAGGGCAAAACCCACCTCCCCCGTCAGGTGGAGGCAAGTGTTTGTGCGCACCGCCAAATTGCAGACGGACAGTAAACCGTGATTACCGGTAGTTTTTGTACTCGCGGTTAGCGATGTCCGTTGTCTGTTCTTAGGCTGCCGCTACCTGCAAAACTCTCTTGGCGCACAAACTAGATGTTAGACATTAGACTTTAGATGTTAGACTGTGGTGGGCGGTAGATTGATAACATACGGTAAAATGTTCTTATCTCTGCTTTTTCTCTCCCTCCGAGTTTTGCCCGTAGGGCAAAACCCACCTCCCCCGTCAGGTGGAGGCAAGGGGTTGTGCGCATTTATAATTAGCAGTGTTTTCCGTCTATCCCTTATCTTACTTTAACCACATCTAGTATCTAGTGTCTAATATCTAAAGTCTAGTATCCCCCATCTAGTATCTAGTGTCTAATATCTAAAGTCTAGCATCCCCATCTAATATCCGGTGTCCGCCATCTAAAATCCGGTAGTTACCGCAGTACGCAGCCTGAAATTTAAAGTTCGGAACGGGGCAAAATCCATAAATTTATTAAAAGGTTGTAATTTGCGGATTTGAGTGGTATAATAACTTATGCGAGTAAGTCGGGCGGTCGCGCAGTGAAAACTGTGAGGAAAGTCCGAGCACTGCCGGGCAGGATAGCGGCTAACAGCCGCCAAGGGCGACCTTCGAGAGAGTGCAACAGAGATATACCGCCTGCTTTGCAGGTAAGGGTGGAAAGGCGAGGTAAGAGCTCACCGGCCGCCGGGGAACCGAGCGGTCCTGTAAACCTTATCCGGTGCAACACCGAGAGTGGCGTTAATGCGGTGCCCGCCGTGTCACGAAAGGTGGCTTGAGCCGGTCGGCAACGGCCGGTCGAGATAGATGACCGTCTGAGACAGAACTCGGCTTACAGACTTACTCGCGCTTTTGGTTTTGTTTTCTGCCGTTCGGCGCTGCACAGTATGTGCCGCCGCACGGCACAGTATTATTTAAAAATTTTTAAAACGGAAGCGACAGTTGGATATGTTGGATTGTCTTAAAGACGCTGCGATTGATACGGTAAAACTCTTGCCCGTGCTTTTTGCGGCATATCTTTTAATGGAATATTTGGAACACAGAGCCGGCGAACGCACACGCGCGGCTCTTTCAAAAGTCGGAAAAGTGGGGCCCCTGCTCGGTTCCGCCGCAGGGGTTTTACCGCAATGCGGATTTTCGGGCGCGGCGGCGTCCCTTTATGCCGCAAGGGTAATTACCGCAGGCACGCTGATTTCGGTCTTTTTGGCAACAAGCGATGAAATGCTGCCGCTGCTTATTTCGGGCGGCGTTCCGGTATCAAAAATGCTTGCAATAATCGGGCTTAAATTTGTCTACGGCGCCGCTTTCGGCTTTTTGACCGACTTAATATTCATAAGAAAACACGAAACCGCCGATATAACCGATATCTGCAAAAAAGAACACTGTGACTGTGAACACGGCATAGTCCTTTCGGCGCTGAAGCACACCGTTAAAATCGCACTGCTCGTTTTTGCCGTGTCTTTCGGTCTGGGACTGCTGTTTTTCTACGGCGGCAGCGATGCGGTAACAGGACTTTTAGACGGCAGACCTGTACTCGGCATACTGCTTTCCGCCCTTGTGGGACTTATCCCAAACTGCTCTGTAAGCGTTCTGCTTACTACGCTGTATGTTGAAAATGCGATATCTTTCGCCGTGTTTATGTCGGGCATAACGGTCAATGCAGGTATCGGCTTAATTGTCCTGTTTAAGTTCGACCGTAATGTGAAAAATAACATACTTATAACCGCGCTCACCTTCGTTTTCGGGGCGATTGCGGGTGCTCTATCGGGTTTTATCCCCGTTTAAGACAAAAATTAATAAATAATCGCAAAAACGCTGTAATTCAGACTTGAATTTTATGGCGTTTTTTTATACAATTATAATGTATGTACATTCTTAATACTTAATCGGAAAAGATAAATTAAAATTAAGGGGATATTAAAAATGCTGGATATTAAATTTGTAAAAGAAAATCCGGAACTGGTTAAAGAGAACATCCGCAAAAAATTTAAAGAAAACCGCCTGCCGCTGGTTGACGAGGCGATAAGACTTTATGACGAAAAACGCGCCGCAAATCAGCGCGCCGACGAACTCCGCGCAAACCGCAACAAAATAAGCAAGCAGATAGGCGCGCTTATGGCAAAGGGCGAGCGTGAGGAAGCCGAAAAGGCAAAAGCGCTTGTAAATGAGCAGGCTGAGGAACTTAAAGCCCTTGCCGAAAAGGAAACCGAACTTTCGGCACGCTTAAAAGAAACTATGATGAAAATACCCAATATTATCGACCCATCCGTTCCCGTGGGGAAGGACGATTCCGAGAATGTTGAGGTTGAGGAGTTCGGCGAAAAGACCGTTCCGACATTTGAAATACCCTACCACACCGACATTATGGCGAAGTTTGACGGCATCGACAAAGAAGCCGCGGGCCGCGTCGCAGGCGAGGGATTTTATTACCTTATGGGCGATATTGCGCGCCTGCACAGCGCCGTTACCGCCTACGCACGCGATTTTATGATAAACAAGGGCTTTACCTACTGCATACCGCCCTTTATGATTCGCTCAAACGTTGTTACCGGCGTTATGAGTTTTGAAGAAATGGACGCTATGATGTACAAAATCGAGGGCGAGGACCTCTACCTTATCGGCACAAGCGAACATTCTATGATAGGTAAATTTATCGACACCATAACACCCGAAGAAAAACTTCCCCTTACCCTTACAAGTTACTCGCCCTGCTTCCGTAAAGAAAAAGGAGCGCACGGAATTGAGGAACGCGGAATCTACCGTATTCACCAATTTGAAAAGCAGGAAATGATAGTGCTTTGCAAACCGGAAGAAAGTATGGATTGGTTTAATAAGATGTGGGGATATTCGGTTGAACTTTTCCGTTCGCTTGATATTCCGGTACGCACGCTTGAGTGCTGCTCGGGCGACCTTGCCGACCTTAAAGTTAAATCTTACGATGTTGAGGCGTGGTCACCGAAACAGCAAAAATATTTTGAGGTCTGCTCCTGCTCCAACCTCGGCGACGCGCAGGCAAGACGTCTCGGCATACGCATAAAGGGCAAGGACGGCAAAAAATATTTGGCGCACACCCTTAACAATACCGTTGTTGCTCCCCCCAGAATGTTAATTGCGCTGCTTGAAAATAACCTCTGCTTTGACGGGAAAAAGTATTCGGTTAAAATTCCCAAAGCACTGCAGCCGTATATGGGCGGCAACACCGTTATTGAAGAGAAATAAGAAAAGGTTGTAACGGGTTCGGCACCCATCAACCATAATTTCGGGTTTTGAGGAGAAATAAATGAATAAAATTTTTAATAAGCGCAACCTTACCGCCCTTGTTATTTTCACCTGCTCTTTTGTTCTGCTTTTTGTGGCGCTTTGCAGGGGAGATGTGGTTTATGAAAATAAATTTGACGGCGAGCCGATTTTAACGCTCGGCGCGGACGATATTACAGAAAAAAATGACTGCCGCATTGAAAACGGGGTGTATATACCGGATGGCGACAACCCGTATATAGTGTTTAAGACTGACGCTGTAAAGGCAAGTTACGCGCGTTTCGCATATTCAGAAAATAATGTGCCTGTTATAGCCGCACAGCTCGATTTTGGTGAAAATGAGTCTGATTTTGATGCTGATAAGACCCCTGCAAACTTTAAAAACAACCGTTACAATTTAAAAGACGGGTTTATTTTTAAACTCAATAAAAAAGCTAATTCTTATTTTAGGCTGCACTTGACTGAGCGTTGCAAAATCGGCGGATTGGAATTTTACGCAAAGCCAATTGTAACGCACGAGAGTATGGCACCTGTTTCGTCTGCCCGTTACCTTGCGGTTTTCGGCGCTTCGGTTATAATTGCGCTTGTTTGTTGGCTGCTGTACGCGCGCCTGTCGGGTGATAAATTGCTTACCCTTGACAACGCAGATGCGTTTTTCGAAAAGCATCGCCGACTGATTTTCTTTGCCGTTTTACTGATTGTCACACTTTTCTCGGTAAACGGTTCGCTCAGCACTTTCACGGGCGGAGCGGTAAAATATTTTAAAATCTTCGCTTTTGCGGTAATCATTGCTGCTGCAGCACTGTTATATTACCTGCTTTATATTCGTAAATGCAAAATTCAAACCGCATTTTTGGTTTCGGCTGTGGTTATGGGCGTATTTTGTATGATTATGTTCACGCCGTTTACGGTACCGGACGAGCCTTCACATATGGCATCGGCATACAGGATATCAAATTTTATGACTTTTGATTTCGGGCAGGACGGAAAAATGCTCATCCGCCGCTCGGATATTAACGCCTACAATAATTATGCACAAACCGGACTTACGCGCAGTTACTACGGCACATTGAAAAAATGCGCCGAATTCTTCTGTTCCGATTCCACATTGGTTACACATCGCGAAATTCTTAACAGCGGCGCTCCGTTCGGATATGTATTTGCCGCCCTCGGAATTACGGTTGCAAGAATTTTAAATCTTGGTCCGCTGCCGCTTTTTTATATGGGCAGACTGTTTAATTACGCCGCATATGTTGCAATGGTATATTTTGCAATAAAAAAAATCCCCGTGGGGAAAATTGCGGTCTGTGCAGTCGCTTTGCTGCCTATGTCAATGCAGCTGGCAATTTCTTATTCTTATGACCCGATAGTTTTGGCGTTTGCGCTGATGTTTACGGCACAAATTGTCTACCTTATATACAAACCCGAAACCGTTACAAGGAAAGATGTTATAACCGCTTCTGCTTTTGCCGCGCTCCTTGCGCCAAGCAAACTGGTTTACACTCCGCTTGTTCTGCTTGCGCTGCTTATACCGCGCCGTAATTTTAAATCAAAACGCAGCGCGATAACGGGTAAAACGGCAATAGTTGCAATCGGATTTATTTCACTGATAGTTCTGCAATTCCTTGTTTTCCGTACGGGTGTTTCGGCGGATTCGGGAATAATCAAATGGGCAGGCGAATCGGGCTACACCATAACCCGCTCGCTCGCTTATCCGCTTAATACCGTAAAGATTTTTGTAAAAACATTTGCCGAAAGCCTGTCGTTCTATATTTCATCAATGGTGGGCAATCTGTTCGGCTGGCTAAGCGTCAGTGTTGATTGGATATTCTTTGCTGCAGCGACTGTTTTGCTGTTGTTTTCCTTCTTCCGCAAAAAAAGCGACTCGCCGGAGCATATCCGCCCCACAGGTAGGCTTTTAATACTTGCAGCGCTCGCTGCGTCGTCACTGCTTATATTGGCTTCAATGTATTTAGGTTGGACGCCGCTCTCATACACTTCGATCGTGGGTGTGCAGGGAAGATATTTTTTACCGCTTTTGTTGCCCGCGGCACTTGTGTTCAGAAGTCTGCCGATATCTCTCGGCAACAATTCCGACCGACACATAATGTTGCTTATCTTCTTTTCAAATATCCTGTTATTCTCAAATATGTTAAACAATCTGCCGATTAAATAAAATGAACCGAGTTACTGATATATGAACAACCATCTTAAAAATTCACTCTGGAATACCATCGGTGCAACAGCCAACGCTTTTACTTCACTTATATTTACCATTATTGCCACGCGCGTAAATTCAGAAAGTGACGCAGGGCTGTTCAGTTATGCATTTGCAACTGCCGCAATTCTCTTTGTTATAGGTAACTTTGTTATCCGCCCGTTTCAGGTAACCGATATATCCGAAAGATTTGCAGACAGCGACTATGTCTGTTTCCGCCTGCTGTCCTGCGGCGCAATGCTTGTTGCGGCTATAGGATTTTGCCTTGTAATGGGCTACTCCGCGCATAAATCGGCGGTTATAATCCTGCTTGCGGTGTTCAGAATGGTTGAAGCGTTTTATGAAACTTTTTATGCCGTTACCCAACGCGCCGAAATGCTTTACCGTGTAGGTATTTCAATGACAATAAAGGCAGCGGCGGATGTTGCCGTGTTTGCGGCGGTGGATATATTGACCCACAGCCTGCCGCTTGCAATTGCCGCAATGACGGCGGTAAATCTTATTTTGTTTGCCGCAATAGATATAAAAGATGTGCGCCGTGCAGGGTTTGTACGCCGCCCGTTTACGGCTAAGGCTGCCAAAGCCCTGTTTTTAAGCTGCTTTTTCACCTTTGTGCTTACATTTCTAAACACCTACCTTATAAATGTTTCGCGCTACGCAATAGATGCGGACGGGGACGATAAGGCCCAACTTATATTCGGCATAATTATAATTCCCGCAACCTTTATGTGCCTGCTGGGGCAATATATTATTCAACCGTCGCTCACCTCAATCTCGGCGGCAATAAAAAGCTGCGATTTCGGCACGCTGCGGAAAACCGTTGTTAAGGTTACAACCGCAATTCCCGTAATCGGGGCAGCCGTGTTTGTTGTTGCATTTTTCCTTGAAGCACCGGTGCTGCAGTTGGTTTACGGCATACCACTTGAAAAGTATAAGACGGAAATGCTTATTATAATAGCCGGCTCTGTAATGTACGGATTGGAAGTTGTGGTTTCATATATCCTTATCGCTTTCCGACGCACGGCGTCGCAGGCTGTGGTTTTTGCCGCGGTTTCGGTTGCCGCCACTGCAGCGGCATACCGCGCTGTCAGGACGGACGGGCTGATGGGCGCCGCTGCGGTTTACGCTGTATCAATGACGGTGCTTGCCGCCGTTTTGGTCGCGCTGCTTTTGCTTGCAATGCTTAAATACCGTAAACAATGGAACACACCGAAATAAACTTTACTGTTTGGAGAATGATATGAACTATAAAAATCAAGACCATACATTTGTGGTTTGCGCTTATAAAGAAAGCGATTTTTTGGAGGATTGCGTTAAGTCCCTTTTTTCCCAAAGCGTTAAATCAAAAATCATAATAGCTACATCTACACCCAACGAACATATACAAAGAGTTGCAGATAAGTACAGACTTCCCGTATTTGTAAACAATGGGGTAAAAGGGATAGGCGGCGACTGGAACTTTGCGTATTCCTGTGCGGATACTCTCCTTGTAACCATCGCTCATCAGGACGATATTTACGAGCCCGACTATACCAAAGAAATGCTTGAATTTATTAACTGTTCAACCGACCCGATTATCTATTTTTGCGGATATGCGGAACTGCGTGGAAACGAAAAGGTTTACAACAACAAACTGCTTAAAGTTAAAAAATTGATGCTTTCTCCGCTTAAAATCAAAGCATTTTGGAAAAGTCGGTTTGTAAGGCGCAGGGTGCTGTCTTTCGGCTGTCCGATATGCTGCCCCGCGGTTACTATGGTTACTGAAAAGTTCGGCAAAAATCAATTTACAAATGATTATTTAAGCAATATAGATTGGCAGCAGTGGGAACGCCAATCGAAGAAAAAAGGTAGTTTTGTATATAATCCTCACCCGCTTATGTGCCACCGTATACACGGCGGTTCGGCGACTACGGAAATTATCGCAGATAACAAAAGAACAGATGAAGATTTTGCGGTATTTTCGGAATTTTGGGCTAAACCGATAGCAAAACTTTTAGTTAAAGCCTACTCAAAAAGCCAAAACAGCAACGATATTTAATTTAAAAAAATCAGTGTTCGAAGGGAGCATTCTATGAAAACATTACTTATAATTCCGGCTTATAACGAAGAAGAAAACATAAAGCCGGTGGTTGACCGTCTGCAGGAAAGTTTTCCGTTTTATGATTATGTGGTGATTAATGACGGGTCGAAGGACGCAACCGAAAAAATCTGCCGCGAAAACGGGTATAATTATGTCAGCCACCCGATAAACATAGGTCTTGCAGGCGCGGTCCAGACGGGAATGAAGTATGCGTACGAACACGGGTATGACGCCGCAATCCAATTTGACGGGGACGGGCAGCACAATCCGGCATATATTGAAAAAATGCAGGAAAAACTTGCAGAGGGCTGTAATATTGTAATCGGTTCGCGCTTTGTAAGCGAGAAAAAGCCGAAGTCGCTCCGTATGCTGGGCAGTAATCTTATTCAGGGCGCAATTAAAATCACCACCGGGAAAACGATAAAAGACACCACTTCGGGTATGCGGCTTTTTGATAAAGATATGATTAAAAAGCTCGCCTTTTCTTACGATATGGGACCCGAACCCGACACGGTTGCGCTGCTTATAAGAAAGGGCGCAAAGGTTGCGGAAGTGCAGGTTGAAATGAGCGAGAGAACCGCAGGCGAAAGTTACCTCACTTTTGCAAAATCAATAAATTATATGGCAAGAATGTTGGTTTCAATCTTAATATTACAGTGGTTCAGAAAGGGGTAAAACAATGGCTTTACGCATAATACTTATAGTTGCATCTGTTTTGGTATGCTTTTTCGTTTTCAGAAAAATCAGAAAATCGCAGTTCTCAATAAACGACACACTTTATTGGCTGTTTTTTGTCCTTCTGCTGCTGGTTATGAGCATTTTTCCGCAAGTCCCGTATTTCTTTGCGGATTTGCTTGGATTTGAAGCGCCGTCAAATTTCATATTCGTTGTAATGATTTTTCTGCTGTTCATCAAAGTGTTCCTTATGTCGGTAAAGATTTCTTCGCTTGAGGGCAAGTTGTTTGCGCTTGTGGAAAAATACGCACTGGACGGAAACAAAGGTAAAAAAACCGAAACCGCGGAAAAGTAAACTCCCCGATTTCGGATAAATAAAACTAAAGAGCCAAAAACCGCCGTGTACAGGTAAAACCCGTATGCGGCGGTTTAAAGTTTAATGTCTGAAGTCCGGTACAGTACACCGCACTTCCGCGGTCTGCGCCTGCCGCCGCAGCCCACTTCCGCGCGGCTATCCCGGTGTTTACCGTCTGTTATCAATCTACCGTTCTGGAAATTAGATGTTAGATGTGGGTAACAGCAATTTTGATAACAGAGAGTAAATTGAGATTTCAGTAGCTTTTTTCTCTCCCTCAGTCAAAAATCTTTGATTTTTGACAGCGTCTCGGCTGCCGCCTCGGTCGGTGCTTCTGCTTCGCAGAGGTGTCCACCGGACACCCGCACCCTCGTCAGAGGGAGCCAAGAAGATTGATAACAACGGCAGCCTATCGTATATTATCAAACTACCGT
>CAVALG010000105.1:0-20096 GCA_963589585.1 Roseburia sp. AF12-17LB | reverse complement strand
CAGAGCAATAACAGACAATATAAACCACATAACGCGGTGCCCTCCCTAAATTATCCCTTAAATCAGTAAAGTGTATTTTAACCGGTTACATACGGTCAAAAACAGATATCTTTTTAAGTGCACCCGTATTATTAAGCACAATGAATATAATAACCGATGCAACAATGCCGGTTGCACCCTGTAAGACATTCATAGGTACGCCTGACAGCGCGGCTGCCCATTTATTATCAAGTATAACGGATTCATAAAGAAAGTATCCTATAACCATAACCGCCTCGGCTGCTATGCCGCTTATAATTCTGCAAACTAAATCGTATTTTTTAACACCGGTTGCTTTAAGCCCCTTGATTACAAAGTAAGCCGCAACCGCCATAAGTGATTTTATAACAAAAGTGGCGGGTGCATAGACCATATAACCCGAAAAAACATCTGCAAGCATTGAGCCTACCCCTGCCGCCAATGTGCCACACGGCAATCCCAACATCCAAACAGACAAAAGCACAAAACAGTCGCCCAAATTCATATAACCTTTAGTAGGGGTCGGAATTTGCACTACAATGGTTGCCACGCAGACAATCGCCGCAAACAGTGCGGTAAGTGTGATTTTGTAGATGTTTGATTTCTTCTTCATTTTTATCACTCCTTAAATTAAAAAACGCCGCGCTTTGTAAAGCACGGCGTAATATACAGCAAATATATGAACATACGGGGAACTGAAATTTAATCCTCGGCTGTGTTCACATCTTCGGTATCGGTTACGGGACGACCGTCTTCTTCATCGATCGCCTTACGCCGTTTGTTTTTTATTGCTCTTAAATCAAATGCGGTTATAAAAATACCTACAAAGAATATAAACAGATCTACATTCGAATTTTCGTGCAGAACTGCGCCTTTGCCAAAAACGGTAAGCAAAAATCTCGGGACTGTGCAGGCAAAGCACAAAACCGACGCCGCAAAGCCTATAGGTACGGCAACGGAAAGATTGTTTTTTACGCTGATTCCGCTTAATGCCTTTGAAGCGAAAAGGAAGAAAACAGTACAAAGGCAGAGTGTGATTATTGTATAAACATTATCTGCAATATGCGCCATTGTGCCTATTGTCATAAAACAGTAAACCAATCTGTAAACCCATATGGGTACCAAAAACAGCGGCATATACGCAGGTATATCAAATGGTATAAAACCGCTTAAACCGTATACCGCGAAGAAAACAACAGCGATAATAGATACAAGTGAAGAAACCAAAGAGAGTGCGGAAAAACTTGATGTTTTGATGTTTGAAATCATTGCCTCGCCGAATATCGCAATTAAAGAAACACAAATTGCAAATGATATAACGGAAGTAAAAATTCCGGGGCGGGGCATTTTTTTCTTAACATTGCTTTTAATTCCGCAAAAATATGCAAGAGAAGCAGTAACAAGCAGACTAAGACCGCCGGAAACCGCTGCAAACCAAGAAAATCCGCTCTTATAAAAACCGGTTGCCGAATCAATTAAAAACAACATTTCAATAATACGCATAGCAACAATAAACGCCGAACACGCACATACGGAAATAAGAGCAGTTTTTCTGTTCATATCAAACATTCTCCTAAATTTAAATATTATATCGCCTGCGTTTAAAGCATATAAATCAGACAGGCAGGTAAATTCAATATATTTAATATTCTATTACCTAACGGCAAGAATGTCAAGAAATTTAAAAGGCAACTACATATTATTTTTAAAGACTTTACAAGAAAGGCGAAATGATATGAAAATTATACATATTATACTTGCAGCGCTCTTGTTTTTTATAATGCTTCTATTGCCGATTACGGCAATAAGACCGGAAAATGAAGGAAAGCGTAACATTGCCGCCCCTGCCGTGAGTGTGAGTGCGTCAAACAGCGATTCATTTAAGATATTTTTGAGCGAGAGCGAAAAAACGGTTGAAATTCCCGTAAAAGAATATCTTTTCGGAGTGGTTGCAGCTGAAATGCCTGCGCTCTATGAACCGGAGGCGCTTAAGGCACAGGCAGTGGCGGCATATACTTACGCAAGTTACAGAAAGCAGCACTCGGACAATTTAAAGTATGATTTAAGCGATTCGGGGAGTGACGGACAGTGTTACATAAGCAGAGAAAACGCAAAGGAAAAATGGGGTGATAACGCCGAAAAATATGAGAAAAAACTTGACGAAGCGGTTGCATCGGTCTTAGGACAAGCGATATTATATAACGGCGAACCGATACTTGCGGCGTATCATGCGGTTTCATCGGGTAAAACAGAATCGGGCAGCGAACTTTGGGGCGGCGAATTTCCTTATCTTGCTTCGGTAGACAGCGTAAATGATTTGTTAAGTCCCGATTATCTTGAAACAACGGAATACTCGTCGGCAGACCTGCAAAAACTGTTTACAGATGAAAAAATCGAAATATCGGGCGAAAGTGCCTCCTGGTTCAGCGATGAAAGCAGAACTGCTGTCGGGTCAATAGTTAAAATTAAGGTGTGCGGCAAGGAAATATCGGGTGAAAAATTTCGGAACATACTTAAACTTAAATCGGCCGATGCCGAAATATCGCTTGAGGGCGATAAGTTTACATTTACAACCAAAGGGTATGGTCACGGCGTGGGTATGAGCCAGTATTCCGCAAACCAGATGGCCTTGCAGGGAAGCGGTTATAAAGAAATACTTTCGGCTTTTTATACAGGGTGCACTTTGGGTGCGCTTAAAAACTGATTGCCCGATATAGGCGGTATAAAAATTAACAATTTTTAAATTCTGAATATTTTTTGATTTTTGGGGTGGTTAATTTGTCGAAGATGTGTTAAAATATGTTTTGATTATTTAAATTGATTTTATAACAGTTAGGTTCCCTAAAATTAAAAAACGGAGGATTAAAATGTATACCATTCGTTTAAATGACGGCGTTCAAGCCACATTAATAAAAAATGATAAATTTAAAACTGCCGCAATAGCGGTAAGTTTTTACTTAACGCCGTCGGGCGATGAACTGCCGTACCTTGCGGCGGCTGTCGAACTTATGAAATCGGGATGTGCCGAATATCCGTCACGCCGCCTTATAAATCTTAAACTCGGTATGCTTTTCGGCGCCTCTGTTGTAACCTCTGTTCAAAAAAACAGCGATATTTTTGAGTACAGGATAACAATGACCTTCCCCGACGGGAAGTATACAGGTGCTCCGCAAACTGCGCAAGAGGCGGCAGACCTGCTCAAGTCCTTGATATTTGAACGGTATTTTTCAGGCTGTAATTACCCGGATAATGATATCAACCGTACCCGCCGCTTAATTTGTGAAACCATTACAGGCGAAATTAATGATAAACGCATCTATGCTATGAATAAAACATTTTCGCTGCTTTGCCCGGACGAGCCGTTCGGCTACGGCAAATACGGAGCGTATGAGCAGGCGCAGGCAATCACTGCCGACAGCATTCGCCGTGCGTTTGACAGACTTATTAAAAATTCTTTTGTAAATATAACGGTTATCGGTGAAAATCCTTCTGAATCGCTGTGCCGTGATTTTGCTGATTTGTTCACCAAAGCAGGCAGGGAATATATTCCGCTTGCCGATAATGTAACTAAAAAATCCGCTGAACTCAAGCGTGTTACAGAGCGTATGGATGTAGCGCAAAGCAAACTTTGCATCGGGCTGCGTTCCGAAAACGGCGGAGGCGACGCCATAACCGCAGCCACGCTTGTAATGTGTGATATATTCGGCGGCGGCACATATTCAAAACTGTTTTTGAATGTGCGCGAAAGGCAGTCGCTTTGTTATTACTGCTCTGCGTTTGCAAGACGCAGAAAAGGCGTTATAATGGTGTCAAGCGGCGTTGAAACCGCAAATGTCGAAAAAGCCGAAAATGAAATTCTTAAACAGTTTGAAGATATGAAGAACGGTGAATTTGATGATGAGGATATCCGTAAATCAAAATTATCGCTTACGGAGTATTTTAGATCGCTTGACGACGAATTGCCGTCGGTTTTAAACAACTGCTGTATCAATGCGCCGTTCGGCGACGCCGCAACACCCGAAGAAATGCGCGGATATATAGAAAAAGTTACGCGCGAAGATATAATAAAATCAGCCGCCGCGTTTGATACGGCTGTAATCTATAAACTTTTGCCGAAGGAGGGTGAATAATTATGTCGGATACAATTATTAAATGCGTCGAACTGAACGAATCCTGCAAAATGTTTGAACATTCTTCCGGACTTACAGTGTACCTGAGCCGCAAGGACAGTATGAAATCAAGTTATGCAATTATCGGCACAAAATTCGGCTCGGTCAACCGTTCATTCTTCACTCCCGACGGAACGGAGATAACGGTTAATGACGGTATTGCCCATTTTTTGGAGCATAAATTGTTTGAAAATGAAGACGGCGACGCTTTTGAAAAATATGCGCGTACAGGCGCTAACGCCAATGCCTATACTTCTTTTGACCGCACCTGTTATCTTTTCGGCTGTTCCGATAAATTCAAAGAAAATCTGAATATACTTTTAGGGTTTGTAAGTTCTCCGTATTTTACCCCCGAAACCGTAAGTAAAGAGCAGGGCATTATCGGGCAGGAAATAAGAATGTATGATGACAGCCCGTCTTGGGTGGTGCTTTTTAACCTTTTAAGGGCGCTTTATAAAACTCACCCCGTTAAGATTGATATTGCGGGCACTACCGATACCATTGCAAAAATTACCGACCGTGAACTTTTCAGTTGTTATAATACCTTTTACAATCCGTCAAATATGTTTTTGTGTATCGCAGGCAATTTTGATGAAGCCGCGGTTTACGAGGCATTGGACAAGGCGTATTCCGAAAAGCAGGCGGCAAAACCGCGTACCGTAATGCCAACCGAGGAACACGGAACGGTAAAAGAATATGTCAGTCAAAAAATGTCGGTTTCAATGCCTCTTTTCTATGTTGGCATTAAAGATGATGAATTTGAAAATTCACCTAAAATGACGGCGGTAAGCGAAATATTGCTTGAATCGGTATGCGGAAACGCAACGCCTTTATATGAAAAACTAACCGATGAGGGGCTTATTAACGACCAGTTCGGCACTGAATATTTTTACGGTCCCGGTTATTCGGCATTGCTTTTCTGCGGCGAATCCAAAGACCCCGAAAAAGTAAGAGATGAAATCCTCGGCGAAATCCAAAGAATACAGCGCGAGGGAGTGTCGGAAGAAATATTTGAAAGCGTCAGAAGAAAACTGTACGGCAGAAAAATACGCAGTTTTGATTCTGCCGAAGATACCGTTTCATTGCTTGTTGACGCAGCGGTAAACGGCTATAAGCCGTTTGACGATGTGAAAGTTTTCGGTGAAATATCCGTTTCTGATATAAATGACCGTGCGGCATCCGTAAATATTCAAAATTCGGCGTTATCGGTTATTGAACCGACAGACTGCGAAAATTAAAAGGAATTGAGGTCTTAATAAAATGAATGATGTAACTCATGTTACGATATTTGGAATTAAAATGACATTAGACCGTGTTGCATTTACTCTGCCGATAGGTGACGGTTGGGATGTTTACTGGTATGGCATTATTATTGCTTTTGGTTTCTTCTTGGCTTTAATTTACGCCTATAAACGGGCGGATCGCTTCAATGTGGACTTTAATAAACTTACCGATGTTATAATAGTTGCGGTTCCCGTATCCATAATATGCGCCAGGGCGTATTACCTGATATTTGAGCCAAACAGCAGTTTAAAGGAATTTTTTAAAATTCACAACGGCGGTTTGGCAATATACGGCGGCGTTATAGGCGCTTTGCTTGCCGCAATGGTAATGTGCAAAATCAAAAAAATAAACTTATTTAACGCGTTGGACTTAGCATCTGTAGGTTTTTTAATCGGGCAAGGCATAGGCAGATGGGGGAACTTTATAAACCAAGAGGCTTTTGGCGGACCTACAGGCAGCAGCTTTTGGGGGATGACCAGTGAAAATGTCGTTTCAGATTTTGCTTCAAAAGGGTATGACCCTACCGCATTGGCACACCCTTGCTTTTTATATGAATCTGTTTGGTGCATTGCAGGATTTTTTGTGCTTAACGCATTGTCGAAAAAAAGAAAATTTTCGGGAGAAATCGCGCTTACATATTGCGTTTGGTACGGTTTCGGCAGGGCGATAATCGAGCATTTAAGAACCGACAGTCTCGGCTATAATATCAAAGTATCCGAAATACTTTCAATTGTAATTTGTGCTGCGGCGCTTATTACTCTTATAGTTAAACGGCGTAAAATCGCAGCCGCTCAAACTGTATTGCAGCCCGCCGACGGCACCGAAAATAATATAAACGGGGATGATACCAATGACAATAATTGACGGTAAAGCGGTTTCAGCCGATGTTAAAGCAAGAATTAAAGCGGAAACACAGGAACTGCGCACAAAGGGCATAATTCCCGGGCTTGCGGTGATAATTGTAGGTGAAGACCCGGCAAGCAAAATCTATGTGGCAAATAAGGAAAAAGCTTGCGAACAAATAGGCTTTTTCTCAGAAAAATATGCACTCCCCGAATCGGTATCTCAAGAAGAACTTTTAGACCTAATAAAAAAACTTAATACCGATGACCGTATTAACGGTATACTGTGCCAGCTTCCGCTGCCGCAGCATCTTGACGAAAAGGCGGTTATTAATGCTATAGATCCCCATAAGGATGTAGACGCTTTTCATCCGCAAAATGTTGGCAAGATTATGATTGGTGATTATGACTTTTTGCCCTGCACACCTGCAGGCGTTATGGAACTTCTTTCGGCATACAATATTGATATTACGGGTAAAAAATGCGTAGTTATCGGCAGAAGTAATATTGTCGGCAAACCTATGGCTATGCTTTTATTACATAAAAACGGTACTGTAACGGTATGTCACTCAAAAACCGTCGGGCTGTCTGAAATCTGCCGTTCTGCGGATATTCTGGTTGCCGCGGTAGGTAAGCCGAAATTTGTAACCGCAGATATGGTTAAGGACGGCGCGGCTGTTATAGATGTCGGTATGAACCGCCCGAAAGACGGTAAACTTTGCGGTGATGTCGATTTTGAAAATGTTGCACCGAAATGCTCTTACATAACACCCGTCCCCGGCGGAGTAGGACCAATGACAATAGCAATGCTTATGCAAAACACACTTACCTCGGCAAAAAGAAAATCGGCCCAAAGCCGAAAGGAGCAGGCTTAATGCTTAAAAAAATTAAAATTGCCGCCGCTGTGTTATTGCTTGCGGTTTTCTCGGTAATTACGGTAACTGCCGATACAGTGGATATACAGGAATACGGCGTTTCGCTTAAAATACCAAGCGGATATACAGCGATTACACGGGGTAATATCAACAAAAACGAGGAAATCGTAAACGGTTTTTATGTTGACGACAGTGAAACGCGTATGTCGGCAAAGTCGCTTAAAAATTATATGGAAGAAAACAATATATATGTTTTAGCGGTTAACAGTGGCGATTCTTCACAGCTTAAGCTGAACATTACCCAAACCGATTTTTCAAAGGGCGTTAAGAACCTTACGGAACTGAATGCTGCGGAAAAAGCGCAGATGACCGATTCGCTTTTCGGCGGTAAGGAGTGCTCCGAGAAGAAGATAAACGGCACTGTATATTTTGCGGTAAACGATGAAAATTCATATACATATGTAACCGTTATGAATAAATCACTGATTATGCTTACCTGTTACGGCACGGATTCGCAAACGGCAGAGCATATTGCTTCCCTTATTTCTTATAAGGGCGAGCGTACATTCTCATTAACCGGCGGTGCTACCGTTTTACAAATAATAATTGCGGCAGCGGTTACCGCAGCGGCAGTCGCTGCAATCGTACTGATTTCCGTGTCGCTTATAAACGATTACCGCAGCCGTGACGAAAGCGAAGACGGGGACGAAATTAAAATCAAAAGGAGAAAGCGCTGAAAAAACGCTTAAAAATAAAAAATGAAAATTGTTATAAAAGTCGGAACATCAACAATAGCGCACGATTCAGGCAGACTTAATATCCGTCAGGTTAAAAAACTTTGCAAGGTCTTAAGTGATATAAAAAACGCAGGTAACGAGGTAATACTCGTGTCTTCGGGCGCAATAGCAATGGGCGTAGGAAAACTGTCACTCGGCAAAAAGCCAACCGATATTCCTACAAAACAGGCTGCTGCGGCAGTAGGCCAGTGTGAACTGATGTATATATACGATAAACTGTTTTCCGAATACAACCACAACATTGCGCAGCTGCTTGTAACGGCGGACGACCTTGAAGATGAAAAACGCCACAACAACTTTAAAAACACAATGAACCGACTTTTGGAACTAGGGGCATTGCCTGTAGTAAATGAAAACGACACTATATCGGTTGAAGAATTCGGAATAGGCGATAACGATACCCTTTCTGCCGATATTGCCGTAAGCATAGATGCCGACCTGTTGATTCTTCTTTCGGATATTGACGGGCTGTATACCTCAAATCCGCGTAAGGACCCGAACGCAAAACTTATACCCGTAATTGAAAATATTGACGATACCGTTATTTCCTTCGCCGACGGTAACGGTTCAGCGCTCGGAACGGGCGGTATGCGAACCAAAATTTCAGCGGCGCAAACCGTAACAGAACACGGTACGGATATGATAATAGCAAACGGTTCAAGGGTTGAAGAGCTGTATGCCGTGCTTGATAATAAGCCGGTAGGCACAAGATTTATCGGAAAGCGGTGATTTTATGACAACAAACGAAATATTACATACTGCAAAAGCGGCTGTCAGTGTTATGGCGGCGCTTGATACAGACAAAAAGAACAGCGCAATATTTGCAATGGCTGACGCTGTTCAAAATAATACCGATAAAATTCTTGCCGCAAACAAACTTGATATTGAAGCGGCAAGGTCAAGTATATCGGATGTAATGATTGACCGCCTTAGGCTTACGGCGGAAAGAATAAAAGGAATGGCAGACGGTATGCGCGAGGTTGCGGCATTGCCCGATCCCGTAGGTGAGATTTTGTCCACCGTTAAAAGACCTAACGGGATAATCATTAACAAAGTATCTGTTCCTATGGGAGTTATCGCAATCATTTACGAAAGCCGTCCGAATGTAACTTCCGACGCGGCGGTTCTCGCCCTTAAAAGCGGAAATGTATGCGTTCTTCGCGGCGGAAAGGAAGCATACCGTTCAGCATTTGCCATAGTTTCCGCAATGCAGGAAGGGCTTGAAAGCGTCGGGTTGCCGAAAACGCTTATAAATTTAATTGAAGATACAACAAGAAACAGCGCAAATGAATTGATGGTAGCAAATGGACTTGTGGATTTGCTTATTCCGCGCGGCGGTCCGGGACTTATAAATGCCTGTGTGCAAAACGCTACCGTACCTTGCATACAAACGGGTACGGGTATATGCCATATATATGTTGACCGTGACGCCGATTTTCAAAAGGCTTTAAATATTGTTGAAAATGCAAAAGCAAGCCGCCCGTCGGTTTGCAACGCAGCAGAGGTTTGCTTGGTACATAAAGATGCGGCAGATGAGTTTTTACCGATGTTAAGGGAAAGAATGTACGATAAACGCAAAGCGGACGGCAAAATCCCCGTTGAACTGCGCCTTGATAAGCGTGCTGCCGAGATAATTCCCGGTACGCTTGCAGGCAAAAACGATTTTGATACCGAATTTCTTGATTATATTATGGCAGTAAAGGTTGTGGACGATTGTGATGCGGCTATTAAGCACATTGCCGAACACTCAACACATCACAGCGACGCTATTATAACCGAAAATAAGTCTGTCGCCGATAAATTCACCCTGTTGGTTGACAGCGCAGCGGTGTATGTTAATGCGTCTACGCGGTTTACCGACGGCGGAGAGTTCGGACTCGGCTGCGAGATGGGTATATCAACACAAAAATTACATGCGCGCGGTCCTATGGGGTTGCACGAACTTACAACATATAAATATATAATCCACGGAGACGGACAGATAAGATAACAAAGGTGGTAACATTATGGGACTTAAAATTGGTTTTATAGGCGCAGGAAATATGGGCGGCGCACTTGCAGGCGCTGCAGCAAAGGGCGGTTATGATGTTTTTGTTTCCGATAAGGATGCCGTTAAGGCAAAAAAACTTGCCGAAAAAATATCCGCAACCGCAACCGATAATTTAACACTTGCGGCACAGTGCGATTATATATTTTTCGGCGTTAAACCGCAGTTTATAAGCAGTATGATTGACGAAATCCGCGAGGTGCTTGTTTCCCGAGGCGATAGGTTTGTTATAGTAAGTATGGCGGCAGGCGTCAGTACCGAAACTATCGAAAACGAACTTAACGCCAAACTGCCCGTAATACGCATAATGCCTAATATGGCAGCGGCTGTGGGGCAGGGGACTGTACTTTGCGCAAAGGGTGCTGCCGTTACGGATGATGAAGTAACAACACTGTCCGAAATATTGGGCAAAGCAGGTATATTTGATGTAATTCCCGAATCGCTTATTGACGCAGGCTGTGCTCTTTCGGGCAGCGGACCTGCATATGTTTATATGTTTATTGAAGCTATGGCTGACGGTGGAGTTAAATGCGGACTTTCGCGCGATAAGGCACTTTTGTATGCAGCCAATACTGTTTTGGGAGCCGCAAAAACCGTGCTTGATACAGGTGTGCACCCCGCAAGCCTTAAAGACGGTGTGTGCAGCCCTGCTGGAACAACCATTGCAGGCGTCGCCACCCTTGAAAATCACGGATTTCGCGGCGCGGTAATTGACGCCGTAACAGCAGGCTATGACAGGGCGGCGGAGCTCGGTAAAAAGAAATAATTTATTGGTTTTAAGTTTAAATATGAGGCGCTTTTGATGAACGATTTACTTTTAGGGATAGACATTGGGTCTACCACAACAAAGTCGGTACTTATAAAAAACGGCGAAATTATTTACAGTAAGTATCAGCGGCACTTTTCGCAGGTAAGGCAAACTACCCTGCAAATGCTTAAAGATATGGAAAACGAAATCGGGGATGTAGGCACGGTACGCGTTACCGTTTCGGGTTCTGCCGGAATGGGCCTTGCCGATGCCGCCGGGCTTGATTTTATACAGGAAGTCTACGCCACGGGCGAAATGGTCCGTAAATACGCGCCCGATACGGGTGTTGTTATCGAACTCGGCGGAGAGGACGCAAAGGTAATATTTTTTGACGGCGGCATTGACGAAAGAATGAACGGTTCCTGTGCAGGTGGTACGGGAGCCTTTATCGACCAAATGGCGGTGCTGCTTAATACCACTGTGGATGAAATGGATAAATTAAGTCTCAGAGCAACAAAAATTTATCCTATAGCGTCGCGCTGCGGGGTTTTTGCCAAAACCGATATTCAACCCTTGCTTAATCAGGGTGCTAAAAAGTCGGATGTTGCCGCAAGCATTTACCAAGCGGTTGTAAACCAAACTATTACAGGACTGGTTCAAGGCAGAAAGATAAACGGTAAGGTTATGTTTTTGGGTGGACCGTTATATTATTGTGAGGGACTTAAAAAGCGCTTTTATGAAACCCTTAAATTAAATGAAGATACCGCGGTATTCCCCGAATATGCGCTCTTTTCGGTCGCAATAGGCGCTGCAATGCATTCGGAAAAAGCAGTGCCTATTGAATTTTCGGAACTTATAAAAAGAATCAATAACAGCGTGCAAAGCAGCGGCAATTCCAACCGCCTGAATCCGTTGTTTGAAAGCGAAATGGAGTATAACGCATTTATCGAGCGGCATAAAAAGGCGTCCGTTCCGCTTGAAGATTTAAACTCATACAGCGGTAACTCCTGGCTCGGCATAGATTGCGGCAGCACAACGACAAAACTTGTGCTGATAGGCGAAGAAAAGCAGGTTTTGTATACCTATTACAGCAGCAATAAGGGTAATCCGGTTAATATAGTTTTAGATGAACTTAAAAAGATATATGCCGCCTGCGGCAACCGAGTAACAATTTGCGGAAGTTCCGTAACAGGATACGGCGAGGAACTTATTAA
The DNA here is from genome assembly GCA_963589585.1 of Roseburia sp. AF12-17LB. Classification (GTDB taxonomy): domain Bacteria; phylum Bacillota; class Clostridia; order Oscillospirales; family Acutalibacteraceae; genus CAVALG01. Next base: position 8,102 of record CAVALG010000105.1, on the reverse strand, counting down.
ACACGCCTTTAATATTGACGAGGGTGTGGTTGAAACTATCGCCCATTACACAGCGGCAAAATACTTTAAACCCGATGTTGATTTTATACTTGATATAGGCGGTCAGGACATTAAATGCTTTAAGATTCGCGGCGGCGCAATTGACTCGATTATGTTAAATGAGGCTTGCTCTTCAGGCTGCGGCTCGTTTATCGAAACATTTGCAAAATCAATGGGCTATGATGTAGACGAATTTGCAAAAAAGGCAATATTCAGCAGTGCTCCCGTAAACCTCGGCACGCGTTGCACCGTATTTATGAATTCTTCGGTAAAACAATCCCAAAAGGATGGCGCTACAGTTGAGGATATATCGGCAGGGCTTTCGGTAAGCGTGGTAAAAAATGCGCTTTATAAGGTTATACGCGCTAATTCCCCGTCGGAACTCGGCAAAAATGTAGTAGTACAGGGCGGAACATTTTATAACGACGCTGTTTTGCGTGCTTTTGAAAAGGAATTGGGTGCAGATGTTGTTCGCCCGTCAATCGCAGGCTTAATGGGCGCCTACGGTGCGGCTCTCCATTCAATGCGCTTTAAAAGCAGCGGAATATTGGGCAGTAGCGAACTTAATAACTTTTCACATAAATCGGCAACCGCCGTCTGCAACGGGTGCGAAAACCATTGCCATTTAACAATAAACACATTTTCCGACGGGCAAAAATTCATATCGGGCAACCAGTGCAACAAGGGATTGGGACTAAAAAATACAGAAGAATTACCTAACCTTTATGCATATAAACGCGGATTGCTTACATCACTTAAAGGCAAATCGGGGCCGCGCGGCAGAATCGGTTTACCTATGGCGCTTGGTATGTATGAACTTGCCCCGTTGTGGCACGCAGTGTTTACAAATCTTGGGTATGAAACCGTATTTTCAAACCTTTCAACACGCAGAACCTATGAGTTAGGTCAGTTCACCATTCCGTCCGATACAGCCTGTTACCCTGCAAAAATTATGCACGGACATATTGAAGAATTGATAAAAGACGGGGTTGATTTCATTTTTTACCCCTGCCTGACATATAATGTTGAGGAAAAATCGGGTGATAATCATTTTAATTGTCCTATTGTTGCGTATTACTCGGAATTGCTTAACGCAAATGTTGATGATTTGTCGAATGTGCATTTTTTGTACCCACACCTTAATATTAATAGTAAAAAGATGCTTGCAAAAAATCTTTATGCCTGTCTTGCCGAGGTTACACCGGGGATTTCGCCGGGTGAAGTTCACAACGCAGTAAAAGCAGGGTTTAAGGCATATGAGGAATATATGGCGAAAGTAAGGCTTGAGGGTGAAAAAGCGCTTGATTACGCAAAAGACCATAACAAACGCGTTATGATACTTGCAGGCCGCCCGTATCATATAGACCCCGAAATATGTCACGGCATTGACCGCCTTGCAACATCGCTCGGCTTTGTTGTGGTAAGCGAGGATAGCGTATGCCATTTAGAACAGCCACAGCCTGTTCACATACTTAATCAGTGGACATATCACTCACGGCTTTACCGCGCCGCAAAATTAGCGTTTGATAACAGCAATATCCAGCTTGTTCAACTTGTGTCGTTCGGTTGCGGGCTTGACGCAATAACTACAGATGAAGTTCGTTCGATACTTGAAGACGGCGGCAAGTATTATACACAAATTAAAATTGATGAAATTACCAATCTCGGTGCCGTTAAAATAAGGCTGCGCAGCCTTATAGATGCTTTGGAAGAAAAAGGTGAATGATTTTGACAAACGATTATGTCAAATTTACAAAGGCGATGAAAAAGGACTATACCATTTTAGTCCCCACAATGCTGCCTATGCATTTCAAGATGATAATAAGCGTTTTTAAAACTTATGGATATAAAATGGAACTGCTTGAAACTTCGGGCCCCCATATTACCGAAACAGGATTGAAATATGTGCATAACGATACCTGTTATCCTGCAATTCTTGTTATCGGTCAGTTTATCGACGCGTTGCAATCGGGTAAATACGATGTTAATAAGGTAGCCCTCGTTTTGTTCCAAACTGGCGGCGGATGCCGCGCTTCAAATTATATTTCATTGCTCAGGAAAGCGCTTAAAAAGGCTGGTTACGGCTTTGTGCCCGTTATCTCAATCAATTTCAGCGGTTTGGAAACCCACCCCGGGTTTAAACTTTCTGTCCCTAAATTGCATTCGCTTTTATATGCTGTAATTTATGGGGATTTATTGCTCACCCTTGTAAATCAGTGCCGCCCATACGAAACGGAAAAAGGATCTGCCGAGGCTCTTGCCGCGATGTGGACAGAGCGGCTGGGAAGTGAACTTGGTACATCAAAGCGTATAAATTATAAAAAAATCAAACAGAATTACCGGCTTATGATACACGATTTTGCTAATCTTAAAATGATTAAACGCGACGCCGTAAAAGTAGGCATTGTCGGCGAGATTTTTGTTAAATATTCGCCGCTAGGGAATAATAACCTGGAGCGCTTTTTAATTGATGAGGGCGCAGAAACCGTTGTTCCCGGACTTATGGATTTTTTGCTGTATTGCGTGTTTAATAATATTAACGATTATAAAATGTTTGGGCGCAAAAACTATTTAACATACCTCGGTTGTAAATTCGCTTTCAAATTTCTTTGTAAAAAGAAAAATGATGTTTCCGATATCATTAAGTCGGAAAGTAACTTTGAACCCTTTACAAAATTTGAGGATACCTGCACATTTGCCGACGGTTATATAAGCAACTGCACTAAAATGGGAGAAGGGTGGCTGCTGACTGCCGAGATGATAGAACTTGCCCATATGGGTGTAAAAAATATTGTTTGTACACAGCCATTCGGTTGTCTGCCTAACCATATATGCGGCAAAGGTATGATGAAAATTATTAAAGAAAAGAACAAGGATGTAAATATCGTTGCAATTGATTACGATTCGGGCGCTACGCAGGTCAACCAAATCAATCGTCTTAAACTTATGCTTGCAAACGCAAAAAGTGAGGATGTGCAAATAGAACCTGCCTTATTGCATTAAATATCACAGTATATAAATAAAGCCTTACGGTTAAACCGCAGGGCTTTATTTCTGTTTTCACGCCAATCAGGCAATAACCATATTATGATATTGAGATTTATCTCAAAATAATAAATCAAGGGGAATTGTAATGTTAGAATTGCTCGAAAAAGATACCCCCGTAATGCAACCGAATAATCGGTTCTGCGATACGGAACTGAAAAATCTTCCCATTGCAATGGCTTATGTGCCTATGCAGCGCTTTGATAACCTCTATGAAAACAAGTATGATGCGCTGAAAAACGGCACATTGTTTAAAGAACTTGATAAACCGTTTAAAGGCAAGTTTACAAGTTGAAATTTTATAACTTTAACAGCCGCCCGAAAGCCGTTGCGGTGCGGTGCGTTTTATAAATCTTTAAACGGCAGAAGGGATTTAAAGCAATGGATAAAACCGAAAGTTTGCTAAATGAACTCTCGGCTGCACAATTTGCAGCTTGGGAAACACATCTGTTTCTTGATACACATTCTACAAATGCCAAAGCGTTTGAAACACTTAAAAAATTAGGCAGTGAAGCAAATCGCCTGAAAAATGAATATGTTAAAGCTAACGGACCGCTTACACCGTCCGATCTGTACGGAGAAAATGATTATAATTGGCTTAATAATCCGTGGCCTTGGGAAAGGAGTGCTGAAGCGTAATGTGGCAATATCAGAAAAAATTGCAATATCCTATAAATATAAAACAAACCAATCCGAAACTTGCGCAAATAATTATTGAACAATACGGCGGTCCCGATGGCGAACTCGGCGCAAGTTTAAGATATTTAAGCCAGCGCTTCTCAATGCCGTATCCCGAATTGAAAGGCTTGTTGACCGATATCGCCACAGAGGAACTTGCTCATTTAGAAATGATTGGCAGCATTGTTTATCAGCTTACAAGAAACCTAAGTGAAAAGGATATAGAAACCGCAGGATTTGACGCTTATTTTGTTAATCATACGGCAGGTGTGTATCCCTCAAGTGCTTCCGGAGTCCCGTTTAATGCCAATGCGCTTGCGGTAAAGGGCGATCCGATAACCGACCTTCACGAAGACTTGGCAGCAGAGCAAAAAGCAAGAACGACATATGATAATATTTTAAGATTTTGCTCCGACGACCCCGATGTAAGAGATCCGATAAGATTTTTACGGCAGAGGGAAGTCGTCCATTACCAAAGATTCGGCGAGGGCTTGCGTATAGTGCAGGATAACCTTAATTCTAAAAACTTTTATCAAATCAACCCTGCGTTCGATTAAATCTTTACACATTATTTTCCCGGCAGGCGGCAATATTATAATTGCTGCCTGCTGTATGTATTAAAATCCGGATTTTTTATCTTGACGAAACGGTTTTATGTGTTAATATGTTAATATAATGTCGGTTGGGTGCGCTAACCTAAAAGGGGGATGTAACGGTGAACGGTAATAAACTTAAAAAAGTTTTGGCAATAAATGATTTTTCCTGCTACGGCAAATGTTCTCTTACCGTATCACTTCCCGTTATGTCATATTTCGGTGTGGAATCAGTACCGCTCCCCACATCCGTTTTGTCCTCCCATACCGCAGTATTTGACGATTATACCATTCTTGATATGACGGGTGAGATGAAGCGGATATTGAGTTTTTGGGAATCGCACAACCTAAATTTTGACGCTGTGGCAACAGGGTACTTCAGCAACAGCGAACAGATAGATATCTGTAACGAGTATATACACCGCCATAGAAATACGCTTGATTTTGTGCTTGTTGACCCGGTTATGGCGGATAACGGAAAGTTGTATTCGGGCTTTACGGCAGATATACCGCAAAAAATTCTTACTTTATGCGCCGTAGCCGATATTATCACCCCCAATTTGACCGAAGCAACGCTTTTAACAGGCACTATGTACAAGCAGTTCTACACAGATAATGAATTGCTTGAAATGTTAAAAAAATTGCTGAATATAGGTTGCGGCGCAGTGGTTATAACAGGCGTCAGACAGACCGATGGCGTGATGAGTGATGTGTATTTTGACGGCAGTGAGGTTGTAAAATTCAGTCACGCATTTTCAAATAAACGCCTGCACGGCAGCGGCGATGTGTTTGCTTCTGTTCTCTGTGCAAAAGCAGCGGCGGGCGCAGAACTTAAAAAGGCTGTGGAAGCGGCAAGCAAATTTACGGCAGAATGTATACGGGCTACGCTGGAAAACTCTGATAGTGACCCGTACGGCCTTGATTTTGAGCGCGTAATATCCGCATCACATCAAAATCAAATATCAGCAGAGGTGGACTTAAAATGAACATTGCGGTAATTACAGGTGCGTCTTCGGGTATCGGCAGGGAATTTGTGCTTCAAATTGATAAAAAGTTTAGTTTGGACGAAATTTGGGTAATCGCACGGCGCTCGGACAGACTTAACGAACTTAAATCTCTTACAAGGGCAAAAATCAAACCTATACCGCTTGATTTAACCGCAGACGATGCAATTGAGCAGTATAAAACCGAACTTGATAAATACAAACCGAACGTAAAATTGCTTGTTAATGCAGGCGGATTCGGAAAGTTTGGGGCATTTTGTGATATCCCGTTGTCGGAACAGTGCAATATGATTGACCTTAACTGTAAGGCGCTTATCAGCATTACCTATGTAACAATACCGTTTATGACGAGCGACTCAAATATAATAGAAATGTCCTCAATTTCCGCTTTCCAGCCCGTCCCGTATATAAATGTTTATGCGGCTACAAAATCTTTTGTTTTAAGTTTTTCACGCTCTTTGGGTGTTGAACTTAAAAACCAAAAAATAAAAGTTACCGCAGTTTGTCCGTTTTGGGTAAAAACCGAGTTTTTTGATCGCGCCGTTACGGATAATACCGTTAAATACTACGCGCGTTTCTTAACTGCCGAAAATGTTGTTAAAACCGCCCTTAAGGACGCCGAAAAGGGCAAGGCGGTGTCTGTTTGTGGGTTTATGAATAAATGCCAGGCGTTTGCCGCAAAGATTTTGCCGCACGGCTTGGTTATGAAAATTTGGTGCCGCCAACAGGGCAAATAATTTCCTTTGTCAAATGTGAACAAAATTAATATTTTCGTAATATTAAGTTATTACAAAATTCACACTTGACATAATTAATTTGTCGATATATAATCATAAATGTAGTCAATCAGCGAAAATTAAATAGTTTACCGATATATGTTTGGATAAACGGCCCAAACGTTTCTACCGCGACGCCACAGACGCGACTATTGGTTGTTAAAAACGAACGCGTATAGTTTTTATATGCGTTGTGGTTTCGTTTTTATATCGGTAAGCAGACTTTTTGGAGTCTGCTTTTTCTTATTTTTTAAAAAGGGAGGTTGTTTTTATGAAAGCTTTGGAGCAAAAGATACTTAAAGACGGTAAAATCCTCCCTGGTAATATCCTTAAAGTCGGTTCTTTTCTTAACCAGCAGTTGGATGTTGAGTTTTTGGGCGAAATCGGCAAAGAAATTCAAAACATTTATAAAGATTACAATGTGACTAAAATTTTAACAATAGAAGCATCCGGTATCGCAATTGCGGTTGCAGCCGGTATGGTTATGGGCGTTCCTGCTGTATTTGCCAAAAAAGGTAAAAGTGCCAATGTCAGCGGGGACGTTTTTAAAACCGTGGTTTATTCGTATACGCACAATACCGAGTATGATGTCGTTGTCCCGAAAGAATATCTCTCGCCTGACGATTGCGTTGTTATCGTAGACGATTTTCTTGCTAACGGCAAAGCGCTTGAAGGGTTGATTGATATTGTCAGGCAATCCGGCGCTAAACTTGCAGGATGCACCTGTGCTATCGAAAAAGGCTTTCAGGGCGGGGGAGACGCATTACGCCAAAAGGGCGTAAGGGTTGAATCTCTTGCAAAAATTTCATCAATGTCGGTTGAAAACGGCATGAAGTTTGACTAATGATTTTTTAAGTTTTGAAAAAAACTTATTAAATAAAAAATTATTATCGGAGGAAAAGTAAATGAAAAAAATTCTGGCGTTAGTTCTGGCTCTCGCAATGGTGCTCAGTTTTGCTGCTTGCGGCAGCAGCACGAGCGGTGACAAGAAAGGCAGCAAGTTGAAAGTAGGTTTTATCTTTTTGCACGATGAAAACTCTACTTATGACCTTAACTTCATCAACGCTGCTAAAGCGGCTTGCGAAAAACTCGGTGTTGAGTATGTAGCAAAAACCAATATCCCCGAATCAAACGAATGCTATGAAGCAGCGGCTGACCTTGTTGACCGTGGATGCACACTCGTATTTGCCGACAGTTTCGGTCACGAGCAGTACATTGCAAAGGCTGCTAAAGAATTTAAGGATGTTGAGTTCTGCCACGCTACCGGAACAACTGCTCATACAGCAGGAATTAAGAATTTCCACAATGCGTTTGCTTCTATCTATGAAGGCAGATATCTCGCAGGTATCGCTGCAGGTATGAAACTTAACGAAATGATTAGTGCCGGAGAATTTACCGAAGATGAAGCTAAAATCGGTTATGTAGGTGCATTTACTTATGCCGAAGTTATTTCGGGTTATACTTCTTTCTTCCTCGGTGCTCGTTCGGTTTGCCCGAAAGCAACAATGGAAGTTCAGTTTACAGGCAGTTGGTATGATGAAACTGCCGAAAAAGAAGCTGCTAACACTCTTATCGGCCGCGGCTGCAAACTTATAAGCCAGCACGCCGACTCAATGGGTGCTCCTACAGCTTGCGAAGTTGCCGGTGTTCCTAATGTTTCTTACAACGGCAGTACACAGTCTGCTTGCCCCAAGACCTTTATCGTTTCTTCTAAGATTGATTGGCAGCCCTATTTTGAGTACATCATCAATTGTGTAAATGACGGTAAAACAATCGACACCGACTGGTGCAAAGGTACAAAAGACGGCTCGGTTGTTCTTACAGATATAAACACCGATGTTGCTGCTGCAGGTACAGAAGAAGCAATCAAAGAAGCTGAAAAAGAATTGGCTGACGGTTCGCTCCATGTATTCGATACAAGCAAATTTACCGTTAAAGGCGAAACCCTTTCTTCTTACAAAGCAGAT
>CAVALG010000104.1:0-7087 GCA_963589585.1 Roseburia sp. AF12-17LB | reverse complement strand
CTGCTCCCAAGTGGGAATGATATCCCAACACAGAATCGCCAACATAGTTGTAATGTGGGATTTGAGTGTTATCAAATATTATCGAGTTTTTAACCTCAGTTGAGTTGCCTACAACACAATTTTTGCCTACTATTACATTACCTCTTATAAATGCGCAGTGGCGCACTTCCGTTCCGCAGTCAATAATGCATGGGCCTTTAATATATGCACTTTCAAAAATCTCAGCATCTTTTGCGACCCAAACATTTTCCCTAATTTCGGTATATAGCGAATGGTCAAGCCTTTTTCCGAGTTCGATAATAAAGTTGCCTATAAACGGAAGTACTTCCCAAGGGTAGGTTTTACCTTCAAAAATTTTATGGGCTATGGTTTTATCGGTGTCAAACAGGGCATCAATTTTAATAATTTCAGTATTCATAATGTTCACACTTTCAAAGATTGTTTTTTAAGTCTTCTTGCGTCCTTCATATCAATAATATCGTTTAATATCATTTTTAAGGTTGCAATTACAGGAACACACACAAGTATTCCTATAAACCCGAACAGACCGCCGCCTACAGTTATAGCAAGCAACACATATATCGGCTTAATACCCACACTGCCGCCTACTATTCGCGGTTGAATAATATTAGCGTCAATTTGCTGAATCACAATTATGAGCACCAATGCAAGTATCGCGCTCCCGAAACCGTTCGCAATAAGCGTAAATATTGCAACCACGGCGCCGCTGATGGTTGCGCCGAAATACGGTATAAGGTTGCATATGCCTATCAGTATTCCCGAGAGCAGCGGGTAGGGGACGCCGATTATTACAAAGGTTATTGTCATCAGCGTGGCAACAATAAATGCGTCAAGCAATTGGCTGTAGATGTATTTGTAAAATATATCGGCTATTTTGTTTAGATAGCATTTTGTTGAATGTATAGCTTTACGCGGCATAAACAGTGTTAAAAATCTACCTACAACATGTATAAGCGTCTCGCGTGACGCAAGCATATAAACAGATATGATAAGAGATATTACTATATCAACAATTACAGAACCAAACTTAATAACACCCTGCGCATATTTATCAATTGAAGAAAGGTCAAAAAATTTAAGAACCTGTTTGAGCGAAATGCTGCTTTTAACGGTGTCGGCAGATATTCCGAGCGCATTGCCATAGTGCTTAGTGAACTTTTCGAGCATATCCATGGCTTCGTCGTAATACCCAGGCATTTTGTCAATAAGGTCGATAATACTTTGAACCAATGTAGGAATAATGAAGTATATCAACATCGCAACAATAAATAAAAAGAAAATGTAGGTAAAAAGTATTGAAACGGGTCTTGCGGTTTTAATAACATACTTATTATTTCTTGATTGCAGGAAGCCTTCAATGCGCGCCGCGCACGGTGTTAATATAAAGGCTATCACAAACCCGATTATAAACGGAGTTAAAACCGATATAAATTTTCCGCAATATGATAAAAGGGCAGGAAACCAATCGATTACTTTATAAAATACTATTACCGCAGCCGCAAAAACAAAAGGCGGCAGCCAAGATCTAAAATTGATTTTTTTGCTGTTAAAAAGGCGCATCATCATCATCCTATGCGATTATTTTATGTATTCCTGTAATAAGTATATCAAATTTTAAAAATTTTTCAATAAAAGTTTTGTAAATTTATAAATATTGTGATATTATTAATAGGGAAAAATCGGCTTTTGCAGAATTTCGATCCGCTATTGTGGATTTAAATTTTTTCAAACCATTAGCAGAAGTATAATTTGCCGTGGGGTACAGGGGGTATTTATGCAATTAACCGACCATAATAATATACGGAACATTATGCAGAAATATAATTTTAACTTTAAAAAGTCTTTGGGACAGAATTTTCTTGTTAATCCTACGGTTTGTCCCAAAATGGCTCGACTCGCCGCACCCGATAATACTTACGGCGTTATTGAAGTAGGTCCGGGTATAGGAGTTTTGACAAGAGAACTTTCTGCAGTTACGGCAAAAACGGTCGCCATAGAAATCGACGAGCGACTGAAACCCGTACTTGACGATACTTTAAGCGAATGTGATAATGTAAAAGTTATATTCGGCGATGTATGCAAAATTGACCTTGCAAAACTGATTGCCGAGGAATTTGGGAATATAAAGGTATCGGTTTGCGCTAATCTTCCTTATTACATTACCTCAAATATTATTATGACCTTGCTTGAAAGTCGCTTGCCTATAGAATCAGTTACCGTTATGGTCCAAAAAGAAGCGGCTGACAGGTTGTGTGCAGCACCCGGAAGCAGGGAATGCGGTGCGGTTTCGGCGGCGGTTCATTACTACAGTGTACCTGAGAAGATTTTTAAGGTTTCACCGGGGTCCTTTGTTCCGCAGCCTAAGGTTGACAGTGAGGTTATACGCCTTAACATCAGAAAATCTCCTGCCGTAGATGTTGCGTCGCCCGATAAAATGTTTGCACTTATTAAAGCTGCCTTCTCACAGCGCCGCAAAACATTTGCAAATTCAGTTTCAGCGATAACGGGAATCAACAAAGGCTCTATCAATGAGATTCTTACAGATTTAAATATTCCTGTAACTGTAAGGGCTGAAAGGCTGACCCTAGAAGATTTTGCCCGTATATCCGAAAACATTGAGAATTTAAACTACGGCGGCAAATAAACAGACCAATAGTATTTAAACGAGCTAAGGAGTTAAAATGAATCTGTTACACATAAAATACGCAGTGGAGGTTGCCGATTGCGGTTCGATCAATAGAGCGGCAGAAAAACTTTTTGTAAGCCAGCCGAATTTAAGCCGAGCTATAAAAGAACTTGAAACCGCTGTGGGAATAACAATTTTTGACCGCAGCACAAAGGGGATGTTCTTAACGCCCGACGGTGATGTTTTTATAAGATATGCAAAAAATATTCTCGGCCAGGTTGAAACAATGGAAGCATTGTTTAAAAAAGGTCAGGAGGGGCGAATGAGTTTTTCGGTATCTGTTCCTCGCGCAAGTTATATTTCAGCCGCTTTTGCCTGCCTTTCCGAAAAAATTGACAAAAAAGGGGAGGCGGAACTTTATTACAAAGAAACCAATTCAATGCGTACCCTTAAAAATGTTATGCAAGAGAATTATAAATTGGGGATTGTGCGCTATGCCGTAAATTACGAAAAATATTATAATTCAATGATGGATGAAAAGGGCTTAACCGCTGAAACCGTAACCGAGTTTAGTTATGTTCTTATAACAAATAAAAACAGCAAACTTGCCGTGCTTGACAAAATAGCTTTTTCCGATTTGGCGGACTGTACCGAAATTGCCCACGCAGACCCTTATGTGCCTTCACAGTCATTTGCGGAAGTGAGAAAAGAGGAATTGCCAGATAATTCGAAAAGGCGCATATATGTGTTTGAACGGGCAAGTCAATTTGAGTTGCTTGCGCGAAACGACGATTGCTTTATGTGGGTTTCACCCGTTCCGAAAGATTTACTTGACAGATACGGTCTTGTACAAAGGGAGTGCCCCGAAAACAAAAAAGTTTACCGCGATGTGCTGATATATAAAAATGGTTACACTCTTTCAAAACTTGATAAAATGTTTATTAAAGAACTTAATATATCCAAGTGCCGAGTTATGGGTAAAGTATAGTTTGTGGTATATCATTATATATATGGGTGATATTAAAAAATAGTAATACAGATTTTTTAAAAAGTTTGTTAAAATATTAACAAGCAAAAAAACAAAGGAGTTGCATAGGCTATGAGCAAAAACAAAAGAGCACCCATAGAAAATGTAGAGGCACTCGAAGCGGCTTTGGTAAAAATCAAGGCTGCACAAAAAGAATTTTCGACATATTCACAGCAGCAGGTTGATAAAATTTTCTTCGCCGCTGCAGTTGCAGCAGACAAAGCAAGAATACCGCTTGCAAAACTTGCGGTAAGCGAAACGGGAATGGGCGTTGTTGAAGACAAGGTTATTAAAAATAACTATGCTGCCGAATATATTTACAATGCTTACAAAGATACAAAAACCTGCGGTGTAATTGAAACCGATGAGGCATACGGTATTAAAAAAATAGCCGAGCCGCTTGGCGTTATAGCCGCTGTTATCCCCACCACAAACCCGACTTCAACCGCAATTTTTAAATGCTTGCTGGCGCTTAAAACAAGAAATGCGATTATTATAAGTCCGCATCCGAGGGCTAAAAACTCAACAATTGAAGCTGCTAAGATAATATTAAAAGCAGCTGTTGACGCAGGTGCTCCGGATGGTATAATAGATTGGATAGACTCGCCAAGCCTTGAACTTACCTCACTTGTTATGAAAGAATCTGATGTTATACTCGCAACCGGCGGTCCCGGTATGGTTAAGGCGGCATATTCTTCCGGCAAACCGGCGCTCGGCGTGGGTGCTGGAAATACGCCTGCGATTATTGACGATACCGCGGATATCATCCTGGCGGTTAATTCAATAATTCATTCAAAAACCTTTGATAACGGTATGATATGCGCGTCGGAACAGTCGGTTATCGTTCTTTCATCTGTCTATGATGCGGTAAAAGAAGAATTTGCGGCTCGCGGCTGCTATTTCCTCAAGGGCGACGAAATAAACAAGGTCAGAAAAACCATTATAATCAACGGTGCTTTAAATGCTAAAATCGTCGGTCAGCCGGCTGCAAAAATTGCCGAACTTTCAGGTGTAAGTGTACCGGAAGGCACTAAAATCTTAATCGGCGAGGTAGAAAGTGTAGATATTTCGGAAGAATTTGCGCACGAAAAATTATCGCCCGTTTTGGCAATGTACAAAGCCGACGATATTGAAGAAGCATTTTCGAAAGCCGAACAACTGATAGCTGACGGCGGTTACGGTCATACTTCATCTATCTATCTTAACGAAATGACCGAACAAGATAAATTAAAAGAATTTACCGAAAGAATGAAAACCTGCCGCATATTGATCAATACACCCTCTTCGCACGGCGGTATCGGCGACCTTTACAACTTTAAACTTGCGCCGTCGCTTACCTTGGGGTGCGGTTCTTGGGGTGGTAACAGCATAAGCGAAAATGTAGGCGTCCGCCACCTTTTAAATATTAAGACTGTTGCCGAAAGGAGAGAAAATATGCTGTGGTTCAGATCTCCCGATAAAGTTTATATCAAAAAAGGTTGCCTGCCTGTGGCACTCGGTGAACTTAAAAATGTGCTTAACAAGAAAAAGGCATTTATTGTTACCGATTCATTTATGCATCATAACGGCTACACAAAACCGATAACAGACAGGCTTGATGAGCTCAGAATACAGCACACCTGCTTCTTTGATGTTGAACCCGACCCGACGCTTAACTGCGCAAAGGAGGGTGCTAAACAGATGGCAGCATTTGAACCCGATTGCATAATCGCACTGGGCGGCGGTTCCGCAATGGACGCGGCTAAAATTATGTGGGTGCTTTATGAACACCCCGAAGCCGACTTTATGGATATGGCGATGCGCTTTATAGATATTCGCAAACGCATTTACACATTCCCCAAAATGGGCGAAAAAGCTTATTTCATCGCTATACCGACTTCGGCAGGCACTGGGTCGGAAGTTACGCCGTTTGCGGTAATAACTGATGAAAAAACAGGTGTGAAATATCCGTTGGCTGACTATCAGTTAATGCCTAATATGGCTATTGTAGATACCGATTTTCATATGAGTGCACCCAAGGGATTAACTGCCGCTTCGGGCATAGATGCCGTTACCCACGCGCTGGAAGCATATGCTTCGGTTATGGCAACCGATTATACCGATGGTCTTGCTCTGCAGACACTTAAAGTAATATTTGAATATTTGCCGCGCGCATATGATAACGGGCAGACCGATATTAAGGCTCGTGAAAAAATGGCAAATGCCGCAACTATGGCGGGGATGGCGTTTGCTAATGCGTTTTTGGGTGTTTGCCACTCGATGGCGCATAAGTTAGGCGCATTTTATCATTTACCGCACGGCGTTGCCAATGCGCTTATGATTGAAGAAGTTTTAAGGTTTAACGCTTGCGAAGCGCCTACAAAGATGGGAACTTTTTCACAGTATGACCATCCTCATACACTTGAACGATATGCAGAAGTTGCAGATGCTTTGGGGCTTGGCGGAGATACCGATAATGAAAAACTTGAAAATCTTATAAACGCAGTTAATTCGCTAAAAAAACGCGTCGGCATTAAGGATACAATAAAGGATTACGGTGTTGACGAAAAAGAGTTCCTTTCAAAACTTGACGAAATGACAGAACAGGCATTTGACGACCAATGCACGGGCGCTAACCCAAGATATCCGCTTATGAGTGAAATTAAGCAAATGTATCTTAACGCATATTACGGTAATCGGCATTTTGAAGAAAAACATATGCCCACTGCGGCAGATGTTGAGACCGATAATGACACCGATAACTTTAAAAATCCGTATCGCCGTGCAAAAAGCGGTATGAAAAAGGCTTGACGGGGGTGTTACAATGAAATTAGATAAAATAATTGCGGTAAGGAACAATAAAACCGTTTACCGTGACGGCGGTAACTGCCTTAAGGTTTTCGGGAACGATTTTTCAAAAGCCGATGTTCTTAACGAGGCACTAAATCAAGCACGCGTAGAAGAAACCGAACTTAAAATACCCAAAATTTCGGCGGTGACTGTTATTGACGGAAAATGGGCAATAGTTTCGGAATATATTGAAGGTAAAACACTTGCGCAGTTAATGGAAGAAAACCCGGATGGATATGATAAGTATCTAAACGATTTTGTTGATTTGCAGCTTAAAATGCACAGTCAAACCTGCCCGTTGCTTAACAAGCTTAAGGATAAGATGAACCGCAAAATATGTATGACCGATTTGTCGGCAACTGTCAGATACGACCTGCATACGCGTCTTGAAGGTATGCCTAAGCATAATAAACTTTGCCACGGTGACTTTAATCCGTCAAACATTATTGTAAAATCCGACGGAACGATGTATATTATAGATTGGTCGCATGCAACACAAGGCAACGCATCGGCAGACGCCGCAAGAACTTATTTGCTATTTTGGCTTAACGGTGATATTACAGGTGCTAAAAAATATTTAAAAC
>CAVALG010000103.1:0-2267 GCA_963589585.1 Roseburia sp. AF12-17LB | reverse complement strand
GAGTTTTCGGCGTTCAGCACCGTGCGCGAAAATGCGTTCTGGTGCAGGAGTATATTCTTTTTTGCCGATATATATTCGTCCATATCCTTGTGTATATCAAGGTGGTTGGGCGCAACATTGGTTACAACAGCGACGTCGGGTCCCTTACGCATTGAGATAAGCTGGAATGAGGACAGTTCGACAACAACAAAATCGTCAGCCGAAATGTGTTCTATATCCGGCAGCAGCGGATGACCGATATTACCGCCGACATGGACTTTTTTACCTTCCGCTTCAAGCATTTTGGCAATAAGCGTTGTGGTCGTGGTCTTTCCGTCCGACCCGGTAACGGCAAATATCGTTGCGGGGCACAAGTCGAAAAAGACCTCCATTTCGCTTGTAACCGCAATACCGTTGCGGCGCGCCTCAACAAATTCGGGGAGGTAGAAATTCATTCCCGGAGTGCGGAATATGATATCGACCTCTAAATTTTTAAGATAATCGGGGCCTAAGCGGAGTACCGCGCCGCGCTCTTCAAGCCGGTCGGCAAGCGAGCCTATTTGTTCGCGGGTGCGCCTGTCGCAGGCGTAGACCCTTGCGCCCTTGTCAAGAAAGTCGAATATAAGCGGCGTATTGCTTATGCCTATGCCGCAAAGGGCTATCTTTTTTCCCTCTATTTTTGAAAAAAACTGCTTAAAGTCCATTGTATTATCTCCTTTTCGGTAGGCTGACGGGGCAAAACCGTCACACCCGATTACACATTATCGCACATCGTCATATATTTTATACAGTTCGCTGTATTTGCCGCCTGATTTAAGAAGTTCGCTGTGGCTGCCGCGTTCAATCACATTTCCGCCGCCGTCAATAACCAAGATCTCGTCGGCATTTTTTACGGTTGTAAGGCGGTGGGCTATTATGAGCGTTGTTCTGCCTTCGGAAAGCCGCCCGAGCGACTCCTGCACCACCCGTTCACTCTCGTTATCAAGGGCGGAGGTGGCTTCATCCAAAATAAGTATCGGCGGGTCTTTTAAAAATACCCTTGCGATAGAAATTCGCTGTTTCTGACCGCCCGAAAGTTTAACGCCCCTTTCGCCCACGTATGTATCATACCCGTCAGGCAGTTCGGATATAAATCCGTCCGCGCCCGCAAGGCGCGCGGCACGGCGTATATCCCCGTCGGTTGCGCCGGGTTTACCGTAGGCTATATTATCCTTAACCGAGCCCGAAAACATATATACGTCCTGTTGGACTATACCTATATTTTGCCTCAAAGAGCGCAATGTATAATCACGAATATCGGTTCCGTCGATTTTTATGCAGCCGTCGCAGACATCGTAAAAACGCGGTATAAGTGCCGAAACGGTTGTTTTGCCGCCGCCCGACGGACCTACAAGCGCCACAGTCCTGCCCGCACCTATATGCATATTAAACCCGTTAAGAACAGCCTCGTTTTCAGCCGAATATCTGAACGAAACATTGCAGAATTCTATATCGCCGACGGCGTTTTTGAGCTTTTTTGCACCCTTACGGTCGGTAATATCCGGCTCTATATCCATTATTTCAAAAAACCGCTCTATTCCGGTCATACCGCGCTGGAACTGCTCGCCGAACTCTACAATTCGGCGTATTGAACCGAGCAGTGTGCTTACAAAAAGCAGGAACGCCACAAGGTCAGCCGCCGAAATATACCCGCCGCGCATAAAGAATGCGCCGGCAACAACTACTATAATGTACATAAGTCCGTCAAACAGGCGTGTTGAGCACTGAAACGCACCCATTACTTTATATATATTCCGCTTAGTACCGAGAAAAGCGTTGTTTCCCTTTTGAAATTTTTTGCGCTCGATTTCTTCACCCGTGAAGGATTTTACCACGCGGATACCTAAAAGACTGTCCTCCACGCCGGCATTGAGTTCGCCAATCTGGCGGCGGGACTCCAAAAATCCGTTGTGCATACGTTTATTAAAAACGCTGAGGATTATAACCATGGGCGGTATCACTGCGAACACTATAAGGGTCAGCGGGACGCTCATTGTGCACAGAATTACGAATGAAGCGATAATTTTAATTCCGGTGATAAAAAGTTCTTCGGGGCAGTGGTGGGCAAATTCGGTAACATCAAAAAGGTCGTGCGTTATTCTTGACATTATCGAGCCTATTTTTGCCCCGTCATAATATGAAAACGAGAGCTTTTGCAGATGGTCAAACATATCGGTTCGCAGGTCGGTTTCTATTTTTGCGCCCGTAATATGCCCTACGGTTGCCATAAAATAGAATGCCGCAGCGTC
>CAVALG010000102.1:0-6471 GCA_963589585.1 Roseburia sp. AF12-17LB | reverse complement strand
CAGGCACGCCGAAATATGGTATTTCCCGAATTGGGAAAGTATGGCGGAGGGTTAAACCTCCGCCATATCATATAGCAATATTCTTCTGTGCTGTAAATATAACAGACTCAGCAGGCACACAGCTTTATGTTATGCGCCTGTTTTTTGGTCTGTGACAAGTAATTTCAGTTAAAATTTTGGGCAAAGAAAAACGCCCAAAGCCGCATAAACAAAGGCTTTGAGCGATGGTGCGGGTAAGAGGACTTGAACCTCCACGACCTTGCGATCATTAGAACCTGAATCTAACGCGTCTGCCTATTCCGCCATACCCGCATATTAAGTTTTCGTCCTCTAAATTTTACACGGTGAGGACAACCGAGGCGGAGCATTTCACTTAATCCGCAAACATAAAAACGCATTTCTGCGGTTTTACCGAATTTACACCGAGATGGCGTTACCTGAATCTAGCGCGTCTGCCTATTCCGCCATATCCGCATATTAAGTTTTTGCCCTCTAAATTTTACACGGCGAGGACAACCGAGGCGGAGCATTCCGCTTAATCCGCAATCGCCAAACATAAAATTACATTCAGCACCTGAATATTATATCAATATTATCTCTGTTTGTCAACACTAAAAACAATTTTATATAACATTTCAAAAGTAACAATCAAATTTCCTGTAAGTCAAGTAAAATGAGCAGCATATTTTATAAGAAGGTGCGTAGGAATTACCCTGTGCATCCTTTTGCTGTATAATTCTGTATTGGTTTTTGGCTATGTTCAATAAATCATATTAATCGATTGCAGATTGCAATAATATCGTCCATTGATTTTATCTCACCGCACATACGGCGGATTGCAGCCGCGCCTTTTACGCCCTTGATATACCAGGCTACATGTTTTCGCGCTTCTAAAAATGCGATGTGGTCGCCTTTGTATTTGCGCATCAATTCAATTTGCATCAGCATAACGCGCAGTTTTTCGGAAATCGGCGGGTCGGGAATTACCCGTTCTTCCGAAAGCCAGGCGTTTATTTGCGAAAATATCCACGGGTTGCCCATAGCAGCCCTGCCTACCATTATAAAGTCGCAGCCCGTTTGTTCATACATTTTGGCGGCGGCATTTGCCAAATTAATATCGCCGTTTGCGATTACAGGTATTTTTACGGATTGTTTTACCTTTGCAATTTCCTGTATGTTCACTTCCGGTGCGTACATCTGTCTCCTCGTTCTTCCGTGTACAGTAATTGCCGCAGCGCCTGCGCTTTCCGCGCGCTTTGCTATTTCTGCCGCATTTATAGAGTTTTCGTCCCACCCCAAACGCATTTTTACCGTAACAGGCACATTAACCGCCTTAACTACCGCACTAACGATTTTTTCGGCAAGGACTGGATCTCTCATAAGCGCAGATCCGCCTTTGCCTGCAATTGCTACCTTAGGCGCAGGGCAACCCATATTTATATCAATGAAATCAGGCTTATATTCAAGAGCCCTTTGTGCAGCCAGTGCCATTGTTTCGGGGTCTGATCCGAATAATTGTGAAGCAAATGGGCGTTCTTCTTCCGAAACACTTAACAGTTCGGCTGATTTTTTATCACCAAGAGTTACGCCCTTTGCGCTTGTAAGTTCCCCAACAGTAAATGCCGCGCCGAAACTGCGGCATACTTCACGCATTGCGCGGTCAGCCACTCCTGCCATAGGCGCAAGTCCTGCCCAACCTTTGATTTCAACATTTCCTATAAACATATAATTAATCCCCAAGTTCTTTCATAATATTTTAATTGTACCTTAAAAAAATAATATGTCAATAATAAAAAGCACTGTAAAATTATAAACTTATATGTTACAATTAAATTGTTAAATATAAAATTTGTAAGAGGTTTTATAATGGATATTTCAAAAATTCTCGGCAAAACACTAAAATTTGTTTTATCACCGCAAATAATAGTCAGCGTACTTGTTGTAATAGGCGCATTTGCGCTTTGGTTTCTGATAAAGCGTATGGTTGCAAAATTCAAAGCGCACAACGGGGGAGAACAGTCAACCGTTTTGCCTGTCGTTATGAGTGTGCTTAAAGCGCTTATCGCGGTTATAACAGTATTAATAGTTTTACAAATAAATGGTATAAATATCGGGTCTATGGTTGCCGGTTTAGGACTTGTCAGCGCCGCAGTCGGTCTTGCCTTGCAGGATACTTTAAAAGATGTTGTTATGGGCTTGCATATTATGGGTGATAAATTCTTTTCAGTCGGCGACCCTGTTGAGTACAACGGAGTGAGCGGAATTGTAACATCTTTTAATGTGAGAACAACCAAAATAGAAAGCGTTACAGATAATTCTACCCTCAGTGTTTGCAACCGAAATATATCCGAAATTAAAAAAATGACAGATATGCTGGACATAGATGTTCCTATTTCATATGACGAAGATGTTCGCAAAGTTCACAAGGTGTTTACAGAAATTGCCGAAAAAATATCAGAAATTGATGGGGTTTCGAGTTGCGTTTATAAAGGTACGCAATCGTTTGAGAGTTCGGCTGTACTTTACAAAATCAGGCTTTATTGCGATTACAAACGAAGATGCGATATCCGCCGCGCGGCAATTTCAAAAATTCAGGTTGGACTTGAAAGCTCGAATATTAAAATACCGTTTGACCAACTTGATGTGCATAATGTCTGATGCTCGATTTTACATAAATTTTACACACAATACGCTGATGTTTTTACTTTTAGGTTGTAATATAAAATTGTAATAAATAAACGATAAAATTAAAAGGAGGGCGCCGCTTGTGATATTTTGTGTCGAAGACGATACCGGAATCCGCGACCTTGTGGTTTATACACTTAAAGCTTCCGGGTATGAGGCAGAGGGTTTCCCCGACGGCATTAAACTATATGAAAGGCTTAAAACCGTTTATCCGCAGCTTATTATTCTTGATATTATGCTCCCAGGGGACGACGGTTTGACGATACTTAAAAAACTCCGTATGTCGCCCGATACAAAAGATATCCCCGTAATTCTCGCAACCGCAAAGGGAACAGAGTACGATAAGGTTATAGGTCTTGACCTTGGTGCTGACGATTATCTTGCAAAGCCGTTCGGTATGATGGAAATGGTGTCAAGGGTCAGGGCGGTGCTCAGACGCGCCAATCCGCACAGCGAAAAGAAAATTGAGGTGGGGGGCCTTACCTTGGATATGTCGGCACATACCGTAAGTGCTGATGGTAATCGCATAGAACTTACCCTTAAAGAATTTAAACTGCTTGAAATGTTTATGACCGATATGGGCAGAGTTTTCAGCCGTGACCAATTGCTAGAAAATGTTTGGGGGACCGACTTTATAGGCGAGTCGCGCACCGTAGATGTGCATATGGGTACATTAAGAACAAAACTCGGTAAATACGGTAATCTTATAAAAACCGTCAGGGGAGTCGGCTACAGAATGGAGGCGCCGCAGAATGACTAAAAGAATTTTTAAATCTGTATTTTTGGTTTCGTTGGCAATTTTCCTTGCAACCGTTGTTATGGTTATGAGCGTGCAGTACGGATATTTTTCGGACGCTCAGCATCGTAAAATCAAATCACAAACAATGCTCGCTGCGGACGGTGTAAATGAGGGTGGACTTGATTACCTTAAAAAATTGGGCGATGTGGATTGCCGCGTAACCTTGATTTCGTCCGACGGTAAGGTGCTTTTTGATACCCAAAAGGATGCCGCAGGTATGGAAAATCACTTAAACCGTGCAGAGGTTAAACAGGCTTTGAAAAAAGGATACGGTGAGAGTTCGAGATATTCGACAACCCTTATGGAAAAACAGGTCTATTGCGCCCAAAAACTTGATGACGGCAGCGTAGTGCGTGTGTCGGACGCACAAATAACCGTGTTCTCAATGCTTGTAAGCGCGGGTCAACCAATAGCATTTCTTCTGCTTGCCGCAATAATTGTTTCCTGCATTTTGGCTTACAGTATATCAAAAAGAATTGTTAAACCGCTTAATGATTTGGATTTGAACGATGTAAATCCCGATAAAAACTACCCCGAAATTTCACCGCTGTTATCTAAAATAGAACATCAGCAAAAGCAGCTTAAAAAACAGGCAAAGGAACTTGAAAAACGCAAAAGCGAGTTTGAAACCGTAACCGATAATATGAACGAGGGGCTTATTCTCTTAAATAATGACGGTGAGGTTCTCAGCGTAAACAAAACCGCCGCTAAAATAACGCGCGTTTTTGCAGATGATGTGGGTAAGAATATTCTTGATATTTGCCACTTAAAGGCGCTGCGCAACGCCTGTGAAGCGCTTAAAAGATCAAGCGAACCGTATTCCGAAAGATTTATTGTGCTTGATAGGGAATACTGCTTAAACTCAAGCCCCGTTGTAGTGGGCGGCAGGGTACACGGCAATGTTATTTTTATTGTTGATATGACCGAAAAGGAAAAGGCAGAGCAGATGCGCCGCGAGTTTACCGCTAATGTTTCGCACGAACTGAAAACTCCGCTGCAATCAATATCGGGCTGTGCCGAACTTTTAAGCGGCGGAATGGTAAAAGCAGAGGATACTGTTAAGTTTTCAGGGCAAATATACCGCGAAGCGCAAAGAATGATACGCTTGATTGACGATATAATACGCCTTTCGCATCTTGATGAGGGTGTGTCCGATATGCAGTTTGAAGATTTGGATTTATACGATATTGCTCAAAAAACTGTTGATAACTTGCGGCCCGTAGCGGAAAAAGAGCAAATAAAAATGACTGTTGACGGCGAGCATGCCGTAATTAAAGGCGTTCCGCAGTTAATCGCCGTAACACTTTATAATCTTTGCGATAATGCCGTTAAATATAATAAAAAGAGCGGCAGCGTAAGTGTTTTGGTCAAATCTGATGATGATACCGCAAGCGTTACGGTAAACGATACTGGCATAGGCATACCGGAGGAGTATAAGGGCCGTATTTTTGAGCGTTTTTTCAGGGTGGATAAAAGCCATTCAAAGGAAGTTGGCGGGACCGGACTCGGACTTTCTATTGTTAAACATACCGCAAAGTTACACAATGCGGATATATCGGTAGAAAGTGAAGTGGGAAAGGGAACATCTATAACATTAACTTTCCCTGTAAATCATTAACACCCGCTTTTTTGTATGTAAATCGTTGACTTTTTGCGACATTTTTGTTATTATGGAAACGGTATTATTACCGTTAAAATTATTTTAGTTGGAGGTATCCCTATGATTTGCAAAAATTGCAATCACCAATGTGCAGATACTGATGTTTTTTGCACATATTGCGGCGCTACACTTGAAAAGGAAACAGCAGCACCTGCATCCGAAGCCTTTGCTGCATCAGAGCCGGTTATATCACAGCCTGTTATAAGCGATGAGGTTAATCCCATTGTGCAAAAATGGCAGCAGATATTCTCGCACAATCTGTTCCTCGTAATGGCTATTTTGGTTTCCTGTTCGGCAGTATTTTCTTTGTTTTCGGGCTCGGTAAATGTAATTTCGATTTTGTTTACAATATTTTTCTGGATTCTTTTTGCAAGTGCAAAGAAGAACGAGGTTTCCGCTAAACAAATTCGTTGGGTAAGCGGAACGATTTATGCTCAAAAAATCATTAACTGGGTTCTTGTAGGCGTGCTTGGATTCGGCGCTATAGTTTCAATTTTCTCTACAAGCTTGCTTTCTTCAATTCTCAGTTTCGGGAATCTCGGAGATTTCGGTGAAGCGTATTCTTTCGTTGCAGGCATAGGTGCTGCCGCATTTGGTGTGATTATTGCTATTGCTTTATTGATTGCTGCTGCCTTTACAGTTGTTGTAAACATTCTGTATTTTACTCCGGCACATCAAATTGCAAATTCATTGTATAATGGGTTTGTTGATGTTAATAAACTGCATACAGTAAAGACTTGGTCGCTCGTTCTCGGTATACTTTCGGGCGTCAGCGCTTTGTTTACTATTAGCGGCGGTTTCTGTTCTTTCATTGCCTCCGCAAGCGGTGCTGCTGCGTACATCATTGCATATGTTTGGATTGATAAAATTACTGCCAACGCATAATTTTACCGTAAACATATATTTATAAATAATATTAAAACTCCGCGGTGAATTCACTGCGGAGTTTTTTGCGTCAAACATTTTTAATGACCTTATTTAAGTGCGTCTTCAAAATTCTTTTTAATGCCGTATCCGTCTGGCAGGTGCTGCGGTAAGCCGTATATATCGTGCCCAGGGTATGCGTTGGCTTCAATTAATACAGGACCGTCTTTGCCTATTGCAATATCCCAACCTACATATCCTACTTGCGGTATCATACGCGCGCATTTTTCAACAAACGCTTTTGCTTCTTCAAACATAGGCAGTTTGTATCCCTTGAATTTTGCACCTGTTTTGGGGTGCGTTTCATACACCTTGCCGTCCTTATCGGCGGCATTGCATTTAATAATCCCGTTTTCGTCAACAACCGTTGCCATACCGCCTGCGTTAAGGTTATCAACCTGTT
>CAVALG010000101.1:4110-6950 GCA_963589585.1 Roseburia sp. AF12-17LB | reverse complement strand
CCTTTGCAGGTATACCGACTGCAACGGAATAGGGCGGAATGTTTTTGGTAACAACCGCCCCTGCTCCTATTACAGAACCCTCACCTATTTCAATTCCCTGTTTTACAACAGCATTTGCTGCTATCCATACATTATCACCGATAACAGCCGGGGTATGGCTCATTTTATACCCACGGCTCTCACAAATACGCCCGTATGTAGATATGCAAGTCAAATCGTGCTCGGCTTGACCTATCTTAACATCCGGCGCAATAGAACAAAAATTTCCCATCCTGACATTATTAAGCATACAGCGCGGTCCGAAATAGTTGTTTGATCCGATTACTGCTTCCTCGTATATTACGGTTCCCGTTGTATATCTGTTATTTTTTCCAACCTTACCATAAACCTTATGTCTGTATAGCGCTATCCGCCAAATACGATGAACAGCCTTTTTTGCATAGTATACAATTGCCATTTTACAGTCTCCAATATTTCATACCCGACTTATCAAGTTCTGATACCTTGTAAAGGCCCTTAACATCAATAAGAACCTTTTCAGCGTCATTTCCGTTTTTGAAAAGCGCCTTAATGTCATTAAGCGAGAGAGCCTTAAATTCGTTATGGGCAACCGCAACTATAACACAATCTGCATTCTTAACCTCGGAAAGTGGGGTAAGACTTACATTATATTCTCTTCTTGCATCGCGTTCGCTCGCCCAAGGGTCAACCACAACAGGTTCTATTCCGTATTCGTTAAGTCGTTTTATAATGTCGTCAACCTTGCTGTTACGCGTATCGGGACAATTTTCTTTAAATGTAAGGCCGAGAATTACGACCTTTGATTTTTTAGGCGCCTGACCGACCTCTATCATCTGTTTGATTGCTGCGTCGGCAACAAATGCGCCCATACTGTCATTTACAATACGGCCGTTAAGTATAATTTGGCTGTGATAGCCCAGCTTTTCAGCCTCATAGGTGAAGTAATATGGGTCAACACCTATACAGTGACCGCCGACAAGACCCGGGCGGAAGCCCAAAGCGTTCCACTTGGTGTTCATTCCGTCAACAACCTCGTTGGTATCTATGCCCATTTTATCAAATACCATTGCAAGCTCATTCATAAACGCAATGTTTATGTCTCTTTGGCTGTTTTCCACAACCTTTACTGCCTCGGCAGTCTTAATTGTGGAAACAGGGTATGTTCCAACCTCTATTACAAGGTCGTACACATTCTTAATTTCCTCAAGACATTCCTTATCCATACCGGAAACGATTTTATGTATGTTTTCAAGTCTGTGAACCTTGTCGCCGGGGTTTATGCGTTCGGGAGAGTAGCCGATTTTAAAATCGGTCCCGCATTTAAGTCCCGATTCCTTTTCAAGTATCGGGACACATACATCCTCGGTAACGCCAGGGTAAACAGTGGATTCATAAACTACTATTGAGCCTTTTGTAAGGTTTCTGCCGACGATTTCACTGGCTCCTATTACGGGCGCCAAGTCAGGAGTGTGGTCGCTATTAACCGGCGTAGGAACGGCGACTATATGGAATTTTGCGTCTTTAAGTCTTGTTTCGTCTGCCGTGAATTCAACGGTGGTGTTTTTAATGGTTTCATCGCCCACTTCCTTTGTGGGATCAACGCCTGATTTATAAAGGTCAATTTTTGCACTGTTAAGGTCAAAACCTATAACCTTAACGCCTTTTTTTGCAAACGCGACAGCAATAGGCATACCCACATAACCGAGACCGACAAGTGATAAATTTTCTTCCCCGTTTCTGATTTTTTCATAAAGTGACATTTTAGTTTTACTCGCTTTCTTTAATATTCAATCTCTTCTAAACAGATCTCTTGTGTAAACCTTTTCTTTTACATCGTCAAGACAAGTGTCATATCTGTTAGCGATTATTGCATTGCTTAAAGATTTAAACTTTTCAATATCATTCACAACAGTGTTACCGAAAAAGGTACTTGAATCTTCAAGGGTCGGTTCATATATGATAATTTCCGCCCCTTTTGCGCGAATTCTTTTCATCACACCCTGTATGGAGCTCTGCCTGAAATTATCGGAATTTGATTTCATAGTAAGTCGGTAAACGCCCACAACGACCGGCTTTTCAAACTGTTCCGAATACTCATTATTGGTTTCATAATCGTATCCGCCTGCCATTTTAAGCACTTGATCTGCAATAAAATCCTTTCGGGTACGGTTGCTTTCAACAATCGCCTCAATAAGATTTTCGGGGATATCGGCATAATTGGCAAGCAGCTGCTTTGTATCCTTAGGCAAGCAGTAACCGCCGTAGCCGAAGCTTGGATTATTGTAATAATCCCCTATTCTTGGGTCAAGGCAAACGCCTTTAATTATCTTAGCCGTATCAAGCCCCTTTATTTCGGCATAAGTGTCAAGTTCGTTAAAATACGAAACACGAAGCGCCAAATATGTATTTGCAAACAACTTAACCGCCTCAGCCTCGGTAAATCCCATATAAAGAACATCAACATTTTCTTTAAGTGCCGCATTACTTAAAAGTTCACCGAAGATACGCGCCGAATCAAGCAGCCTTTTATCATCAGTATCCGTTCCCACTATTATTCTTGACGGATAAAGGTTATCATAAAGCGCTTTGGACTCCCGTAAAAATTCGGGGCTGAAAATAATGTTTTTGCTGCCGGTTTTTCCCCTTATGTATTCTGTAAATCCGACCGGAATGGTTGATTTAATAACTATAATCGCATTCGGATTACATTCGATTACGGTATTTATAACGCTTTCGACTGCGGAGGTATCAAAAAAATTTTTTTTGCTGTCATAATTTGTCGGTGCTGCAACAATAACAAAATCAGCATCCTTATATGC
>CAVALG010000101.1:0-4100 GCA_963589585.1 Roseburia sp. AF12-17LB | reverse complement strand
CTGCCGTTGCATCAAGAGTTGCCGTAAGGTTCAGTTCTTTTTCCGCAAGATACTTTTCTATATATTCATCTTGAATAGGAGATTTGCGTTTGTTGATAAGTTCCACCTTTTCCGGGATAATATCAACTGCCGTTACCTCATTATGCTGTGCCAACAATGTTGAAATCGAGAGCCCTACATATCCTGTTCCGGCTACGGCTATTTTCATATGTTAGTCATCCTTTCACAAAAATCAGTTTTTTTAACACTCCGAAGAAAAGGTTTTCCGCTGTTCTCAAAAGTGCGGTTGTTTTTCCTTTTCCCTCTCCGTATCTCCACAAAATGTAATGGTATTTAACAAGCCTTTTATAGCTGTGATTTGATATTGAGCCGGAGCGTTTACGGTAATACGCAAGTTGTTCGCTTAAAAAACAACATTTATCCTTTTCAATAGCCTTCAGCCAAATTGCATAGTCGTTATTCTTTTTCAAATCGGCTATCTGTATAATACCGATTTTCTCAGCATTGTACATAACGGTCAGACATCCCTGCCAACAATACGCCCTTTCTAAAAATTTTCCTATCCTTTTAGGCCCTATAACCGTTCTGCCGTTTTTTTCAGAGTTCTCATCTATCTCACAATAAGCGGTATAAGAAAAGTTGCAGCCGTTTTTTTTCATAAAGGCTATTTGTTTTTCAAGTTTTTCGGGCAGCCACAGGTCATCGCTGTCAAGAAAGGCTATCCATTTGCCCTTAGCCTCTCTCAAAGCGTAATTACGGGAAACAGCAGCGCCGGAATTCTTTTCGTTTTTTAAATATTTTATTCTTTCATCGGTTAAATAAGGCTTTACAACCTCATCGGTATCATCGGCAGAGCAATCGTCAACAATTATAAGTTCCCAATTTGTATATGTTTGCGCCAATACCGATTCTATTGTTTCTGATATAAATTTTGCAGTGTTAAAAGAGGGCATAATAACGGATACAAGCTCATTCATTTTTTTCATCACTCTCTTTTAAGATTATTCTGCACGGAACACCTACAGCCGTTGCTCCGGCAGGAACATCCTTATTCACAAGCGTACAAGCGCCAACCGCTATTTGCATCGCTCACACTCCCAACAATTCTCTCGCTTCGTCCTGCTTTTCATCATATGTGACACGATCGATTTTTCCCTCAAGCATAAGCCAATCTCCGTAATCTATATCGGATACCGTTCCTTCACGGACGGTGTCGCTTCTTTTAAAGACTTTGCCCACGGTTTGAAAAATGATTTTCAAATCGCCCGAAAAAGTAATGCCGCTGTCGATATATTGCAGGTCATAATCAAACTTTTGCTCCCAGGTGATGTTGTTTCTGCCGTTCACCTGTGCCAATCCCGTAAGACCGGGGCGGACATCGTGGCGGCGGCGCTGTTCGTCGGTTAAGAATATGCAATCGCGAACCAAAAAGGGGCGCGGACCGACAATTGCAAGAGCACCCGAAATTATATTAATAAGTGACGGCAATTCGTCAAGTGATGTCGATCTCAGCCACTTGCCGTATTTTCCGAGCCTCTGATCGTCGGGCAGCAGTTCTCCGTCTGCTCCGCGCTTGTTGCTCATAGATCTCAATTTTACCAATTCAAAAATCTTTTCCTGCCCGTTTTTGCCCTTTTTGCCGGGTCTGGGCTGAACAAAAAACGGATTTCCTCTCATTACAATCGCGCCGACTATAATTAAAATCAATAAAATAGGTGACAGTACAATTAAAGCAATCAGCGACAAGGTAAAATCAATCGCTCTTTTAAAAAAGTTTGCGTACATATGTATCTCCGTTCAGATTAATCAAAGCAACGCTTTATAATCTCAATAATTTTGTTCTGCTCTTCGGCGGTCATTTTATTATCGCTCGGCAAGCAGCAACCGCGCTCAAATATATCCGCACCGACATCGGTAACACCGCCTGCGATATAGGCATTTGTACGGCACCGAAGCGTGCCTTCTTTTCCAACAACTTCGTGCATACGGTACATCGGCTGCATATGCATAGGTTTCCAAATCGGTCTGCCCTCGGCATTTAGGCTTGCAAGAGTTTCGAGTATCTCGGTCGGGCAGGTTTTCCCTTTTTCTTTTATATAAAGAGCCTTGGAATCGTCCCTGACCTGTTTGCACATATAGTTTTTATCAATAATCAAAGCGGACAGCCAATAGTTCGGCACCGCACCACCCACAATCGGATTCATTGTTATCGGTAAGTCTTTCAGCCCGTCGCGATAGCGCTCGTAGATCATCTTTTTTTGTGCAATATGCTCCTCCAGATACGGATACTGCCCGCGTACAACACCGGCAACTACATTACTCATACGGTAGTTATAACCGACTTCCTCATGCTGATACCAAGGTGCATTTTCACGCGCCTGCGTTGACCACTTACGCACCTTGTTTGCCACCTCAATGTCATTGGTAAGCAAGCAGCCGCCGGCAGAACCGGTGATAATTTTATTTCCGTTGTAACTAATGGCGGAATAATCGCCGAATGAGCCGCACTGCCTGCCGTTAAGTGTGGCTCCCATTGCCTCAGCGGCATCCTCAATGAGCAGTGCGCCGTGTTTTTCACAGATCTGCTTGATTAAATCAATGCGTCCGGGAAAGCCGTAAAGTTCGGCGTAAACAACAAGTTTTACATCCGGATAAATTTGGAACGCCTTTTCAAGCGCAATAGGATCCATATTCCATGATTCGACTTCAGTATCAATAAACACGGGAATTCCGCCCTCGTAGACAACAGGGTTAAGTGTTGCGTCAAAGGTCATATCCGAACAGAACACACGCTTACCCTCAAGCGCCCCGTGACTGATTGCAGGTTTTCCGTAAAGCCGTTCTCCGGCAGACTTAACACAAAGGTGAAGTGCAGCGGTACAGGCTGAAAGAGCAACGGCATATTTCATTCCGGATTTTTCGGCGGCAATGCGTTCGACTTCGTTAATATTAGCGCCAACTGTAGACATCCAATTCGTTTCATACGCCTCAGTCATATATTTGAGTTCATCGCCGTGCATAGTCGGTGTCGCAAGCCATACTTTCTTTTCAAATGGTTTGAATTTCATAGTTTCCTCCACTAATTTCATACTGTTGCAAGGCCCTTTTTCTATTTTTGTCCTCTACAATTCCACCTGCTTCTCCAAAGCTTCGCATTTATATCCCGAGCCGCATTTTTCGACCGGGTGATATATAGAAACAGCACTGCCCAATATCATTCAAGACCAACATAACCGAAACAGTATGCAAGAGTTCAAATCCTAATTGCCGCTTTCACATAACATTTAGCGGCGGACATATATGCTTT
Source organism: Roseburia sp. AF12-17LB (assembly GCA_963589585.1). Lineage (GTDB taxonomy): Bacteria > Bacillota > Clostridia > Oscillospirales > Acutalibacteraceae > CAVALG01. Next base: position 793 of record CAVALG010000101.1, on the reverse strand, counting down.
TTGGTTATGTTCAAACAATTCTATACTCATAATTTCCGCACCTCTTTTTGTGTAATAAGGTTACATACTTTATTGGTGGCATAATCACAAATATCAATGCTGTTTTTTGCTATAAGTAAACACTTAATATATAATAGATATAAAATTATTATAATGCATAATGGCTGTTTAGTCAATGATTTTCCCGAAATTGCAAAACCAATACAGCGGTAATATTTTAATTGTAAAACAAACAGAAAAATATAGTAATATAAACAGAAGTCTACGCGATGCCAAGAAAAGAAGAAAACCTGTAGAGATTTTGGATAAGTCTTCATTAAAAGCGATAGAAAGTATTTTGCTGAGTTTTGAAGGCAATTTATATCCCGGTATATTGTTTGCTTTATTCAGTGGTGTTCATATTGGTGACCCTGCGGCATTCGATAGTAGAATATCAATTGCGTTTTTTGGTCAGTCAAATTTAAAAAAGACCGTAAAATCTTTATATGTAATAAAGAAATTACGGTCTATATATGACTTTAGTTCAAGTCCGGGTGGTGAGGCAGCAATAAATTCTCATATAAAAAATGAGGTCTGATTTCGAGAAATATACGCTTCCCCCGGTTCAAGTCTTTTTAGTCGAACATTCTATAGGGTTTTGTGCCCTAAAATTATCTTTTGAAAATTGCCCCTAAAACAGCGAAAAACCCTTGATTTCTCAAGGGTTTTGGGCTTTTGTGCTTTATAGTCGCACTGGTTTGGCGCCTCAAACAGGGCTCGAACCTGTGACACCGCGGTTAACAGCCGCGTGCTC
>CAVALG010000100.1:0-7889 GCA_963589585.1 Roseburia sp. AF12-17LB | reverse complement strand
TGATAGCAATACATCAAACGCACTGTGAAAAGCAATTTTCACAGTGCGTTTTTAAAACCGATATTATTGGTTTTATATAGGTAAAATATTACAAGGCGGTGAGAGGATGACAGAAAAAGATTTTTCGGTGCGGTTAGCCTTATTACGCGAACAAAAGGGCGTGTCTGCCCGTGATATGAGCTTGTCAATGGGGCAAAACCCCGGTTACATCAATAATATTGAAAGCGGTAAATCTATGCCGTCACTTTCGGGAATTTTCTATATTTGTGAATTTCTCGGAATTACGCCTAAAGACTTTTTTGACATTGAAACCGATAATCCCTCCAAAGCGACAGAACTTTATTTCGTTGCAAAGGGTTTAAGCGGTGAACAGATAGATAATTTAATTACATTAGCCAAAGGCTTGCGAAAGTAAAATCCGAATTTGAGAGCGCACCGACAGTGGTCGGTGCGTTTTTAATATTTACAATTAAGTTTGACATAACAGCACCGCTTGTAATATAATTATTAAAACTTTACTTTAAAGAGGCGAGCGGCTTGAAATTGACAATGTTGGGCACGGGCAACGCTCTTGTTACCGAGTGCTATAATACCTGTTTTGTAATTGACGACGGCGACAAGCATTTTATGGTTGACGGCGGTGGCGGTAACACTGTTCTCGGACGGCTAAAATCGGCAGGTTACGATTGGATGGATATGCGCGAAATTTTTATTACCCACAAACATATTGACCATTTGATGGGGATTATATGGATGGTAAGAATGATCTGCCAAACAATGAATCACGGCGAATATAAGGGCGAGGCGAACATATACGGGCATAAAGAGGTTATCGACCTTATATATGATATTTCGCAAAAACTTTTGCCGCACAAAATTACGCGGTTTATCGGCGACCGACTGCATTTGAATGTTGTTGACGACGGCGAAACAAGAATCATAAACGGCAGAAATGTAACCTTTTTTGATATCGGCTCAACAAAGGCTAAACAATTCGGGTTTTGTATGGAACTCGATAACGGTAAAAAACTGGTTTGCTGCGGTGACGAACCGTATAATCCGTGCGAGGAAAAATATGCGGCAGGGTGTGATTGGCTGCTGCACGAGGCTTTTTGCCTGTATTCCCAGGCGGATATATTTGACCCTTATGAAAAACATCATTCAACCGTTAAAGATGCTTGCCTGCTTGCCCAAAAACTCGGCGTTCGCAACCTTGTTTTATACCATACCGAGGATAAAAATATTAAAAATCGGAAACAACTGTACACTGACGAGGGCAGAAAGTATTTTTCCGGTAATTTATATATTCCCGAAGACCTTGAAACTTTGGAACTGTAAAACCTGCTATGCCATACGGAGATGGAATTATGACCTATATCTATCATTACAATTCGCCGTTGGGCGGCATTACGCTTGCAAGCAACGGGGCAGAACTTACGGGCTTGTGGTTTGACGGGCAGAAGTACTATGCCGATACCCTCACGCCTCAATACGAGGAAAAGAACTTGCCGATTTTCCGCCTTGCATCAAAATGGCTTGATATATATTTCGGCGGTAACGAACCCGATTTCACGCCGCCGCTTTTAATGCAAACAACCGAATTTCGTAAATCGGTGTGGAAAGTTATGCTTACTATACCGTATGGCAAAACAATGACCTACGGCGAAATTGCGGAAAAAATTGCCGCCCGAAAAGGACTTGTAAAAATGTCGGCACAAGCTGTCGGCGGAGCGGTGGGGCACAACTCAATTTCTTTAATAATACCTTGCCACCGAGTGGTGGGAACCGGCGGAAGTTTAACGGGATACGCAGGCGGAATTGATAAAAAAATACGGTTGCTCAAATTGGAAAAGGCAGACACCTCGCATTTCTTCATTCCCAAAAAAGGAACGGCATTGTAAAAAGCAAAAATATTTTAAGGGTGTGAATTTGAATTGATAAATGGCAGTGCAGAAGAATTTATCAAAGGACTGCACTACAGTGATGAACGCTTTTTTCTGTATAATGGAAATAAGTATTTTATACAGGGCTATTTTAAAGAAAATAAACCAATGTTGGAACTGTATATTCTTGAGTCGCCTGACAATAATTTTGAGTGGCGTGCTTTCTCAAATGATAATAATTATCCCGTTGCAGAATTTGAAAATGCCGAGATATTCGGCGGTAAAACATTTTGGGAAGTTGAAAAAGATATTGAGTGGGTGGATTGCTGATTACTCTGATCTTAAATAAAGTTTGATTTTCCGATTGTTTAAATTTTCAGTCAAATACTGTAGGCAAACTACAAAATACCTATCCACGGAGGAGGGCGCAGTAATGCGTCCTCCGTTTTTTGCTTTTTAGGGCAAAACAGAGCATATATTCCCTTAAAAATCTTTCATATAACGGCGCGGCGGCACATATCATTTTAGTGAAAGGGGGACAAGAATGATGAACAGTGCCGAGAAATTTAATGAGGCGGTGCGCCCTTTGCAGCCCTCCTTAAAAGAACCGCTGCTTAAAATACGCGAACGGGATAAAAACGGTATTTTTGAAATCAGGCTGCGTGCAGGGCTTCCTGTATCGCTTGTGAATTCCGTCGGCTGTAATTTTCTTTCTTCGGGCGGAGATGTGTCCCCGTTTATCCGTCCCAATTCCGCAGTTATTGCAAGTGCCGAAGATGTGCAAACGGCGTTTGAGCGATTTTGCGGATACTCGGTTTATGCCCACAAAGACGAAATAAACAACGGTTACATTTCGGTGGCGGGCGGTCACAGGGTCGGGGTTTGCGGACGAGCGGTTTACAGCGGCGGCGCAATATCAAGCGTGGCTGATATATCTTCACTCAATATAAGAATTGCGCACGAGGTTTTGGGTGTGGGCGAAAGGTATTTGCCTTATGCCGAGAGGGGACTGCTGATAGCAGGTGCGCCCGGCAGCGGCAAAACCACCGTTTTAAGGGATATTGCAAGGGCGGCGTCTTTAATCGGCAAGCGCGTTGCGGTTATAGACACGCGCCGCGAGATAGCTGCCTGCCATAACGGGACGAGCAGTTATGATTTAGGCGCTAACTGTGATGTTTTAACCGGTTACACCAAAACCGACGGGATAGATATTGCGGTTCGCACACTTAATCCACAAATCGTATTTTTTGATGAACTGTCCGCGCTTAAAGAGAGCGAACGGATAATAGACGGATTTTTTTGCGGAACGGCATTTGTATGCACCGTTCACGCCCATTCGGAAGATGAGTTGTACAGTAAAGAGATAACGGAAAAACTACTGTCGGCAGGCGCGGTGTCAAACATACTGTTTTTGGGCGGCGTGGGGCAGGCAAGGCTTGCAGCGGCGTGCCGTGGGGGGCGAAAGTGTGTTTAAATTATGCGGCGCTGCGGTTGCGGCGGCTGCAATTTTTGCGGCGGCGTGGCTTAAGTTGCAGCAAAAACGCAGGGATAAACTCACGCTGTCGGCTATGTGCGCCGTGTGCAAAAAAATCGCCGATGAGATTGAATATAAGAATATCGAACTTATGCGGATTTTTGAAAATCTGGCACAGGATAAGGACGGCGCAACATTAGGATTTTTTGGTGATTTGTGCGGTGAAAGTTTCGGCAGTAAGGGCGTATCGGCAGCTGTATCGCATTACATAAGCGACCCCGAACAGGCAGATTTAATTACGGACTTTATTACGGGGCTAGGCAAAAGTGATACGGCAGGGCAGATAAAGCACTGCAAGATGTACGGCGAGCGCTTTGGACAACTCTACCTTAAAGCGGAGGAAAAGTATAACTCGGAAAAAAGGATATACCTTGCCGTAGGCGGGTATATGTCGGCGGCAATATTTATACTGCTTATATAGAAGGTGAACATAATGGATGTGGATTTTATATTTAAGGTTGCGGGGATAGGTATAATCGTTGCGGTGCTTAACCAGGTGCTGCAGCGTTCCGGCAGGGAAGAACAGGCTATGCTTACAACGCTTGCAGGTCTTGTGGTTGTGCTTATTATGGTAATAACGCAGATAGGCAGCCTGTTTTCAACCGTTAAGTCGGTATTCGGTTTGTAACGCATATGTTCGGTATTATAGGTGCCGCTGTTCTCACGGCGGCGGCGGTGCTTATCATAAAGCCCAAAAACGCCGAACTTGCAATGCTTTTAAGCGTTGCCGCAGGAACGGTTTTTCTTATTGTAATAATCGGGAATGCGTCACAGATATTTACGGAAATAAACGGAATATTGGAGTCTTCGGGCGTAAATACAAAGTATTTTGCCATTGCGCTTAAAGCACTCGGAATATGTTACATATCGCAGTTAGCTGCTGATGTCTGTCACGATTTTGGGCAAACCGCGCTTTCTAAAAAAATTGAACTTGCAGGCAAGGTGATGATAGTTGTTTTATCTTTGCCGCTTGTTAAAGGAATACTTGAAATAGCATTGAGGCTGATGAAATGATGCGTTCGGTTTTTAAAATAACGGCTGTAATTTTGTTTTGCGTTTGCGTTAGTATTTGCCTGCCGTTTTGCGCCGCTGCGGAAGAAAAGGACGAAGATATTATAAAAGAACAGTATTATGCAAGCGGAGCCGATAAAATATATGACGCACTGCCAAAAGAAAGCCGTCAATTTTTAAACGACATAGGCGCGGATAATCAAATAAATTGGCAATCGCAATTATCGCCCAAAGGTTTTTTTGAAAGCCTGCTGTCGCTTGTAAGTGTTAATGCAAAGTCGGTGGTGATTTCGGTTATATCCTGCCTTGGTATTATACTTGCTTCTTCGGTGATAACGGGGCTGTCGGATGGGAAAGAAACCGCGTTGTCGGGCAGTTTGTCTATGGCGGTTGCACTTGCGGCGGCGCTTTGTATTGCAATACCCGTTTCCGAAACGCTTGTAGGAGTTATTTCGGTAATAGAAACTGCGGCAAAGTTTTTAACGGTGTTTGTGCCTGTGTTTGCCGCTGTTTTGGCGGCCTCGGGCAAGACTTTGGCGTCGGCAGGGTTTTCGGCTGCTTTTTTATTCGCGTTAGAGGCGGTAAGCGCATTGTGCGGAACGGTATTTACGCCGCTTGTTACTTCACATTTGGCACTTACCGTCTGTTCTGCGGCAGGGGGCGAAATGGGTATTAAAAAAATTGCGGTGCTTATCAAAAGAATAGCAGGCTGGGCGCTGACGCTGCTTTCAACGGTTTTTGTGTTCATTTTGGGTATTCAGTCCTCGTCGCAGGCGGCAGCCGACACCGTTTCAATGAAAACCGCAAAATTTATAGTAGGCTCATCTGTGCCACTCGTGGGTTCTGCGTTAAGCGAGGCGATGTCCGCCGTTAAAGGTTGTGTTAATTCACTCGGTGCCGGTATCGGCGGATACGCAGCATTGGCGGTGGTAGCGGTATTTTTACCGTCAATAATCAAACTGTTTTTGTGGCGCGCGGCACTGCTGTCGCTTTCAGCGGTCGCTTCAATGCTGTCAAATAACCGTCTTTCGGAATTTGCGGAAGGGGTGGACCTGTCCGTGGGGCTTGCAATAGCCGTAATTTTAAATGTTTTGGTCGCTTTTGTTTTTGCCGTTTTAATAGGCGTTAGGATAGGTGCTGCGGTATGAGCGGATTTAAAGGAGTTATAATTACGCTTTGTGTTTGCTCCGTTTGCTTCGGCGTTTACCTTATGCTTGTAAACGGCGACGGATATAAAAAACTTATGAAAACGGTTTTCGGGCTTATAGTTATATCGGTTCTGCTTTTATCGGGTTATAAATCGGGCAAAAACGCGTTTAAAATACCCGATAGTACGGGCAGCGCGGTTGATACCGATTTTTCGGATTACTGCGAAAATATGCAGCTGCGTATTGCCGAAACCAAGATAAAGGAGCACCTTGCGGAGGTTTTAAAAAATCACGGCGCATATGTTAAAGAAATCACGCTTAATATGGATATTGACGAGTCGGGCAGCATAGTTATTAATAAAGCGGAGGTTGTATTAAGCGGAGGCAGTATTACCGCGTCGGAAGCCGAAAAAATTGCAAATGCCGAAACAGGTCTTAAATTCACTTGTAAGGAATGATAAAAATGTCTTTTAAAAATTTTGAGGATATTAAAAAATCACTGCTTAAAAATCCCGTTAAAGTATTGCTGCCGATTTGCATAATAGGTGTAATTACAGCCATAGTGCCGGGACTTTTGGGGAACACACGAAAATCAGGCGAACAAGCAGTAAAAAAAGAGGACAGCACACAGGATTATGTTGATAAAACCGAAAAAAGATTAAAAGAAATCGTTACAAAAATAAGCGGTGATGACGCACCGCAGGTAATGGTTACGCTGGAAAGCGGCATTGAATATGTTTATGCGCGGCAGACAAAATCCGACAGCGGCACGGTCGAAAATAAAAACGGTGAGTCGGAACTGAAAACCGAACAAAACGACAGGGCTGAGGAAAGCCTGATTATCGTAACGGCGGAGGACGGCACCGAAACGCCGTTGGTGGTTACCGAAATAATGCCTGAGGTAAAAGGCGTAGTAATCAGCTGCATCGGCGGTAACGATGAAAATATAAAGGCTGCCGTAAGTGACGCGGTCTGTACCGCGCTTGATATAAGCGACAAAAGAGTATGTGTCATCGGAAAAAATTATACAAATGAAAGGCGGAAATGAAAATGAAAAGCAAGAAAACAGGCAAAGTGTTCGGTAAAAAGCAAATACTTATTTCTACAATGGCGGTGGCTCTGGGGCTTGCCGTCTGGCTTAATATGAAATATGCGTCGGATACATCGGGATTTAAAACCACCGAAACTACCTCTGTAATAGGTGAGGCACAGTATGTGAAAAAAGATGCAAATAAGCAGCAGGATTATGTTGAAACCGCTGCAAAGGCAGATTATTTCGCGCAGTCCAGATCCGAAAGGGAAAATACAAGGAACGATACCGTGGATATGCTTAAAAGCACAGTTAAATCCGCAAAACTCGGCGATGATGAGAAAAAAGCGGCTGTTGAAAGATTAGCGCTGATTGCAAAAAGGCAAGAGAATGAATCGGCAATTGAAACGCTTTTAAAAGCAAAAGGATTTTCCGAATCGGTTGCGGTAATAGGCGATGAAGGTATAACAGTTGTGGTAAAAGCAGAAAAATTAAGCCAGACTCAAACACTGCAAATTCAAGATGTTATTGTTTCGCAAACAGGAGAAAAATTAGAAAAAATTAAAATTATAGCCGTAAAGTAGTTGTCAAAATAAAGTTTTGTGTTATAATATAAGCAAACCAAAGGCGCAGCGTAGCGCAAGACATTATTTTGAAAGTTGGGAAGTTATATGCTTAATAAGGGTACTTACGGTATTTCCATAAATAAGGATGCAGTTGAAAAAATAGTTTCAATTGCCGCTTTGGAAGTTGACGGTGTTGCTTCGTTATCCACAAACGGAACGATTGATGTAAAAAGATTTATTAAAAAAGGCACGCCTATGTCAAGCGTTGTAATAAGTTTGGATACGGGCGCTGTGGTTATTGATGTTTTTGTTTCCGTAAAGCAGGAAGCTAACCCGAAAACCGTGGCGGAAGCGGTACAGGAAAATGTTAAAAACAAGGTGCAGGATATGACGGGTAACGCGGTTGCCGAAGTTAATGTTCATATCTGTGATGTTGAGTTTACCGATTGATTTTAAAGTTTTGCCGCGCGCCGGATTTTACTGTCGTGCGGCAATTGATTTTGTCGGAGAATATTGTAATGATTATAAGGGATATAAAAAGCGGCGATATGGGTGCCGTTACGGAAATATACAACTACTACATTTTAAATTCAACCGCAACTTTTGAAGAAGAACCTCTAAGCGTTGCCGATTTCGGCAAACGGGTGGAGCGTATAAGCGCAAAGTATCCTTTTTTGGTAGCCGAGGACGGTGGCAAAATTATCGGTTACGCCTATG
>CAVALG010000099.1:6731-7109 GCA_963589585.1 Roseburia sp. AF12-17LB | reverse complement strand
AGCTAAGACGGGTGATAGACAGAATAGAGGTTGACCGAAACGGAAATGTTGAGGTTTTCCTCAAGCTCTTTAGAGAGTTAGGGCTTGACGAAACCGTTCGTATTTGTAACAGCCGTACATAAGGATGTGTCCGAAAGGCTTAAATACTCCGACCCGGCGCTTTATAAACTTGTAAGGGCGGTTTTGGATAAAAACAAGGAAGAACGCCACATAAGGGGCGGACTTGCGACCAAAAGAAAGTACAAACAAGAAAGACTGCACACGGTGATTCGCTGAAAGCGTCACTTTTTTTAATCGCCGTCCGGCTAATGTTAAAATTATTCCGATTAAAGTTTAATCAAACCGAAACACCCCGATGAATTGCAAAATTCATCGGGG
>CAVALG010000099.1:0-6721 GCA_963589585.1 Roseburia sp. AF12-17LB | reverse complement strand
CGGGGTGCATATTTTTTGTTTTTATATTATTTTTTGTCCTCAAATAACAGGCGATTTGCGATAAAATTCGCCGCCGTTTTACGGTGTTTGACTTTACGGCTATAAATGGTATAATTGTATATGTGGAATTGTATTAAAGTATGTCAAAATTTAATCATTCAATAAGATTTTGGCCGTAATTATAAAGAATTCCGTTGGTTTCAAAAACGCTTTTCTTTTCGCAAACGCAGTTTATAATTATGCTGTCTCTTTTGAATTTGGGGTACAGTTCCTGGAATCCTGCGGATTTCAAAAGTGCCTGTACTTCTTCAATTGGAAGCATCATTCCAAGGCTTATTGCAATGAGTTTATCTCTTGACGGGCGGCGTTTGCCGGAAAAATCTGATAACCGTAAATATCGTTGATTTCGGCCCTTTTTAAAACGGCTGATTTTGTCAGCCCCTTTTCTTTTAAAATTCGGTGCAGCGTTTCCGAAAGGTTTGTATCTATAAAATTTTCGGAATTTTCGGATATAAAACTTGTAAGCGGCGTACCCGAAGTGAGTTCGTCCAACAGTTCGTTTGTGGATTTGTTTTTAATGTTTACCATTAATACACTTCCTTGTAATATTATGTACATTAAAAGTGTAACATTTTAGTCAGCAAAATGCAAGAGGGTAGTAAATGGAATTGGGTTTTAAATAATATTAAAGAAAATTACAAGGTCGTTTCGGTAATGAAATCGGACGGTAAGGTGAAGATCACACGCCTAAGGAACGAAATTTTTTCAAGGGATATTGTTGTAAGGGAATTTAAGGGCAGCGGCGATACCTACCGTAAACTGCTTACTACAAACCATATTAACCTTCCCGAGATATATGAAGTTTTTACAGACGGCGATAATTGCACAGTGCTTGAGGAGTTTATCGACGGTGTAACGGTGGCGGATGTGCTTTCCTGCGGGCTGTATACCGAGCGCGGCGCGGCAGCAGTAGCCACTGATTTTTACGCCTTTTATAGGTCTGCGCTTTACATTATTATATCAAACACAGGTATCCATCCGCTCGTCGGGTGGATATTTGTTTACCTAAACACTTTGCTATTGCAATAAACTTTAAGGTGTGATAATATGATAAAAACCAAGCAAATTATAACAAGGTAAAAGGGGAGTATTTACATTGTTTAAAGTAATAAAGGGCGGTATACCGTGCCGCGTAATAACCGAAACGGGCGCAAGCGAGAGCGTGCTTGCCGCCGCAGAAGATTTAAAAAGAGATTTAAAGCGCCTTAGCGGAGGCAACGGTGCAATTGCCGCCGAAAACCCCGAAAGAGCGATAACCGTAAAGGTTGCACCTGCGCCCGAAGGTCCGCTTTCACATACAGAGGGATTCACCGTTGAAATAAGCGGCAGCGGCGTTACCGTAACGGGAAACGACGATCTCGGCGCGATTTACGGTATATATGCGTTTGAGGAAAAATACTTCGGCATATCGCCGTTTTGCAGAATGAGTGATATTTTTCCCGGTTCGCAGACGGATTTAGCGGTTGAATGCGGAAGTTATTCCGATTACCCCAAAACCTACCGCTTCAGAGGTTGGTTTATAAATGATGAGGATCTTTTGTGCGAATTCCGCGACAGCGGCGGAAAGCGCGGAATAGACTATTATTTTTATGATGATGTAATGGATGTAAGCGTTTTGGAAATGGTGCTTGAAACCGCGCTGCGCCTGCGTATGAACCTTATAATTCCGGGCACTCTGCTCAATATTGATAACGAGCCTGAAGAGCGGCTTGTTGCCGCCGCCGCGCGCAGAGGGCTTTGGGTTTCGCAGCACCACCTTGAAAATGTGGGACTTTCCTACTTCGCTGCCGAAAAATATATTAAAAAGTACCGCACGCCCGATATGAATAATGAAATCTCATTCGTAACAAACCGCGAACTGATGATTGAAATGTGGCGCCACTACATAACAAAATGGGCAAAATACCCCAAAGTTATCTGGCAGTTGGGCATACGCGGCCGCGGCGATAAACCCGTTTGGTATGACGACCCGAACATTGAAGATACAGACGAGGCTCACGCAGCTGTAATTCAGCAGGCAATTGACACGCAGGTTGAACTGATAACCGAAATAACAGGAAGCGATGATTTTATATCTACTCAAACCCTGTGGTGCGAAAGCGCCCGCCTTTACGGTTTGGGGCTGCTTAAAATCCCGAAAGAGTCTGCCGTAATATTCGCCGATGTTTCTTTTAACCAAATGCTGTCTGACGATTTCTTTTTATTCGACCGAAATGCCGAAAGTATGAGCGAAAAGCGCGGACTGTACTATCACTCTGCCTATATTCCGGACGGGCCGCACCTGTGCGAGGGGAACAATCCCTACAAAATGTATTACAACTACTCGCTTTCGGTAGATAAGGGCGATACATATTATTCGGTTATAAATGTGGGCAATGTCCGCGAGTTCGGGCTTTCGGTTTATAATAACTCAAGAATCACATGGGATTATAACAGGTTTGATCCTGCCGCAACAACCGAGGAATACTTTGTTTCAACCTTCGGCGGTGCAGGCAAAAAAGTTGCCGAAATATATAAAAGGTATTTCAGGGCGTTCCCCGTTATGAGTGAAGAATTTTTAAGGCAGACCTACGAAACGCCCTATGGCGATGTCCGCAACAAGGGCTGCAGCAACTATCATTTTTATGACAATCTGCCCGATACTTTTGATAACTATGTTCTTGAGGACGGCGTGCCCGTAAATATTATCAGAACGCTTATTGTCAACCGCACTTTTTGCGATGTTCCCGATTACCGTGCTAAGTTTGCACAAAGCGCCGAAAAAATGAAGGCGGTATTGTCCGACTTAGAAGCTCTGAGAAGCGAAGTTAAAGAGGGTACAGCTAATTTTTACGATTTTGCCGTTTTGCTGCCTTGCAAATTCCTTATAAATATATGGTTGGCAGCTATAGAGATGTCGGAAGCGTTTGATTTATTTAAGCAGGATAAATTGTCTGACGCACTCTTTAAATTCGAACGCGGCCGCGTATACATTATGAATATACTTGAGGCGCGCTGGGCAGGCAGGCGCGGAATATGGTATCATTGGTATCGCGGTGATAAAAAATTCAATATGGAATATCTGCTTGTTCAGTTGGATTATTTTATTAAGGAAGAAATTTTGGGTATAGACAAGAAAAGATAAAAGGGAGACCAGCTATGAAAAGATTATCTTTTGAGGAAATTAAACCGCTTATTTTCGGCGCGGCAGTAATAAAGAACTGTGGGGACGACGGCATTGAACTTTATAAATGCACCGAAAAACAGATAGCGGCGTGGGATAAATTTGACGATAAATTTTTTGTCGGCGGAGCAAAAGCGTCTACAGGTATTATGGTTGATATGCAAACAAATTCCGCCTCCGTTGCGTTTTCGGTATTGGGTGAGAGTTTTGAACTGATGATTGACGGGCAGTATTCGGGGCGCTATACTTCGGACGGAAAAGCACCGTTTGATATAATTGCAGAATTAAACGGCGGCGAACACCGCGTGACCCTTGAAATGCCTAGCCACAGCAAAGGTAAGTTGATTGGCGTTTCGATTGATGAAAATGCCGATGTTAAGCCCCATAAATACAGTACAAAAATAATGTTTTTGGGCGATTCAATCACTCAGGGGTGGAATTCCGGCGTGGATTGCCTGTCATATGCCCATAGGGTTGCCGATTTCTTTAATGCCGAAAGACTTATAAACGGTATCGGCGGCACATTTATTTATCCCGATTCTTTCGATACACCCGATTTTGACCCCGATACGGTAATAGTCGCTTACGGAACAAACGATTTTTTAAGGGTTAAGGACATTCCTAAATTCAAAAACGATTTAAACGAATATTTAGGGGCGGTTGCAAATGCTTACAAAACCAAAAAGTTGGTTTTAATATTGCCTATACACAGGTTCGATTATGACAAAACCGAAACCTGGACCGAAGCGGATTGCAGAACAACAATAAAAAATGCCGCCGAACAGTTTGGGTTTAAAATTGTTGACGGTTATACCCTTGTCCCGAATGACCGTATGTTCTATGCCGATGTTGTTCACCCGAATGCGCTCGGGTTCGGTATGTACGCGCAAAATCTTATAAAACAATTACCGGATTTACGGTAAGGAGCATGGCTATGCTTTCACTTAAATTTATCAGCGCAGGCAGTGAGTGTTCAACCTACAAAAAACACATTCCGTCGCCGCTTTTCAGGCGTGTTTATGAGTTTGGAGAAAAGCCGCAGACTGCCGAAATAAATATTTGCGGACTTGGGTTTTACCGCCTGTTTGTAAACGGCAGGGAAATTACAAAGGGACTTTTAGCACCCTATATATCCAATCCCGACCACTACATTTATTACGATAATTATGATGTCTCGCCGTATCTTCAAAGCGGTAAAAATGTTATAGGCGTAGAACTCGGCAACGGTATGCAAAACCCGTTTAGTCATGTTATGCTTGAATTCCAAAATGCCCGTTGGCTCGGCGTTCCGCGTTTTGCTTTATCTTTTGAGGGAAAAGAGGGCGGCAAAGAGTTCTGTTTTGAAGCCGACAATGCCTATAAATGGGCGTACGGCCCCTGCTATTTTGATGATTGGCACTGCGGCTGCTTTTATGACGCACGGCGTGAAATAAGCGGTTGGACAGAACCTGAATTTGACGACAGCAAGTGGAATTTGCCTACCCGAGCCGAAACTCCGCGCGGTACAGCAAAAATCTGTACAGCGCCGCCCGTTACCGTCCGCAAAGAACTTAAACCCGTATCGGTCAGAGATGGCGAATTGGCTGAGTATTCAAGGTTTGATATGGAAGTTGAATACCCGCCCGATGAAACGAAGGGGTATTTGTACGATTTCGGCGAAAACGGCGCAGGAATACTCCGCTTGAAAATACACGGCAAGAAAGGGCAAAAAATCACAATGCAGGTGGGCGAATATCTTAATGACGGTAAACTTGCCTATGACAACCTTGCCTATTTTCCCGACGGGTACTGCCAGCGCGATGTTTATATATGTAAAGGCGAGGGTGAAGAAATTTTTGAACCCCAGTTTACCTATCACGGATTCCGCTATTGCCTTGTAATGGGATTGGCGCCCGAGCAGGCAAAACCCGAAACCCTTACATATCTTCTTTGCTCCTCAAAAATGCGTGACCTTGCTGATTTCAACTGTTCGGACGAAAGAGCAAACGAACTGTTTCGCATTTGTGAAAGAAGCGACCGCGCTAACTTTTACTATTGGCCTACCGACTGTCCGCAGCGCGAAAAGAACGGTTGGACGGGTGACGCCAACATTTCAAGCGAGCATATGCTGCTGCGCTATACGGCGGCAAGCAGTTTAAGGGAGTGGCTTTGCAATATCCGTGCGGCTCAGCTTGAAGACGGGAAAGTACCCGGCATAATTCCCACACCGGGTTTTGGGTATGATTGGGGCAACGGTCCTGCGTGGGACAGCGTCATAACCACCCTGCCTTACGATATCTACCGCTTTACGGGCAATACCGATGTTCTTAAAGAAAACGCAATGATGATATTCAGGTATCTTGCGTTTATCGGTACTACACGGAATGCCGATGGGTTGATAGATTGGGGATTGGGGGATTGGCTGCAGCCTGCAAAACCGTCCGATCAACCCGATGCACGAATTGATTTTACAAGCACCGTTATGGCTATGAATATGGCACGCACGGGCGCAAAGATTTTTGAACTGTGCAATTTGCCGTTATGGGCAACTTTTGCCCGTTCGCTTGAAAACGAACTTTATAACGCGGTTAGAAATAACTTAATAGATGCCCCGAATTGCCTTACAACAAAAAAATGCCAAACCGAACAGGCTATGGCGATATACTACGGCATATTTACTGATAAAGAATGCCGCCGCGCTGCCGAAAATCTTGCTGAAATGATAAAGGATAATAACGGCTTTATAAACTGCGGCTGCCTCGGCTCGCGCGTTATATTCCACGTTTTAAGCAAGTACGGTATGGGTGATTTGGCTTATAATATGATAATAAGACCCGAATACCCGTCCTACGGTTACTTCCTCAAAAAAGGATACACCTGCCTGCCCGAATGTTACGAGGGGAATGATGCAATTGGGTTCAACCGCTCGTTTAATCACCACTTTTTTGGTGATATAAGCAATTGGTTTATTTCAAAAGTTGCAGGTATCCGTGTTAATGAAGGGGTAACCGACCCTAACTGCGTTAATGTCTGCCCCGACTTTTTAACCGCTCTTGACAATGCAAGCGCGCACTATGACGCCCCGAACGGCAGAATAGAGGTTGAATGGAGCAGGGAAAACGGCGATGTAACTCTGACCGTTAAGGCTGAGCAGGGCATTACGGGAAAAATAATTCTTTCTAAGGACTTTGCTTCACAAAACGGCGAAACCGAAATTGATATTTCAGCAGGAGAAACAAAAATCATATGCCGAAAAAAATAATCGGAGAGTAATAATATTTATAAAAATGACCAGAACCGAAGCGGAATTGATGTTCTGCTTCGGTTTTAAGATGTATAAAAGTTTATTTATGCATAAAAATATGCATAAATTCAGTATAAAAACGAAAAAATTAAAAATTTTTGCATAAATATTAAAAAATGTGTTGACAAACGGTATTTTTGGTGTTAGTATAGATAGCGTTAAATCAAAAATAAATTTTCGGAGGAAATAAAAATGAAAAAAGTATTAGCACTTAT
>CAVALG010000098.1:0-33625 GCA_963589585.1 Roseburia sp. AF12-17LB | reverse complement strand
ACAAGGGTTTGCATAATTGGTGGTTTTCAGTGTCTACTTTTACTTGACAAGTTCATCAGGTGGAGGCAAGGAGTTCCTGCATATCGCCAAATTGCAGATAGACAGCAAATTGAGATTAGCATTGGTTTTTTGTGCTTATAGTAAGCATTATTTGTCCTCCGTTCTTAGGCTGCCGTTACCCACAAATTTCTTGGCTCCCTCTGACGAGGGAGCTGTCAAAAATCTCCGATTTTTGACTGAGGGAGAGAAAAAACTAACTGAAATCTCAATTTGCTGTCTATTATCAAAACTACCGTTACCAACATCTTCATCCTAATATAAAAAATCAAGAACTGCCGCAGGCGGCTATCGCCTGCGGCAGTTCTTATTGTTATAAGGTAATTATACCTAAATCTTATTCTGTTTTCTTTTTTTTATGATTATTACCGAAGCGCACACCGCGACGGCAACAACCGAAACGGTGATTATAATCCACACACGAGCGCCCGACCTTTTGCCGTTCGCCGTCTTGTTGGATTCGCTGCTTTCGGTAGCCGTGCGCCCATTTTCACGAACCGGTTCAAGTTCGCCGAGTTTTCGGGTTACGGTTTTACCGTCGCTCCCCGTGTAGGAAACGGTGTCGGCTTCATAATCAACCGTTAGGCGCTTGCCTGCGGAGTCAATAATATCGCCGTCGGTTGAAAAGGTGTATCCGCCTT
The DNA here is from genome assembly GCA_963589585.1 of Roseburia sp. AF12-17LB. Lineage (GTDB taxonomy): Bacteria > Bacillota > Clostridia > Oscillospirales > Acutalibacteraceae > CAVALG01. The sequence goes on along the minus strand of CAVALG010000098.1, from coordinate 32,927 downwards.
TGCCGTCAATTATTGCAATGTTATTATCAGTGTCAATAAAAATCAAATTTCCGCTGTCGTCAATCGTTATATAGCCGTTTTTTGCGGATATTTTCGGGCTGCTATCGCCGTAAGCGTTCCCCGTTCCCTCAGCCGAGCCGCTTTGTGTACCGCTCTGTGTTTCGCTCTGCGCGCCATCTGAAGGAGTATCGGTGTTGCTGACCGTAGCGCCCTCGCCCGAATTGTCGGCAGGGGCGGAAGTTGAAGAATTATCGGAAGTGTTTCCACCGTCACCGCCGGGTTTTGAGGGAGTTATATAAACTGGGTAATCTTCAACCACCACGCAGCCCTCGGGCGCTTTAACCTTTATGCTTTTAGACTGTAAAATGATTTTTTTAAGACTTTTCATTTGGGTAAACGCCCCGTCGCCTACGCTTGTAACCGTTTCGGGAATTGTAAGTACGGTAACGGTTTTGTTGCGCACAAAGGCGTTGCCGCGTATTGCGGCAACAGGAAGCGAGGCAATGCGTTCGGGAATTACTACCTCTTTTTCAGAGCCGAAATATGAGGTTATTGTAACCGTTTCATTTTCAATAACATATTTAAAATAGCCCTCTGAATATTCGGTTGCGGCAAGGGCACCCACGCCTGCAAAACACATAGCGGCAATAAACAAAAGCGCAGCCGCAAGCCGTTTAATTTTGTTGTTCATTAAAAGCTCCTATACTAAGAATGGCAGACCCTAAAGCCTGCCATCCTTTTATGTGTAATTATTGAATCAGATAATCAACCGGCAAAGCCCCCTCCGGCAAAGATTCCGGGTCAACAGGGTCTACATCTAATCTACTTTTAGTAATAATATCATCATTTAAACCGAGTAATATTAATTCAATTTTGGCATCCGAATATGCTTTTTTCATTTTTATGCCCCCTTTATTGTTGTGTGGCAGGTGATGTAACAATCTCTGTATACTGGGTTACAACATTACCCGCAGCGTTCATATAGGTCACATAACCACGAATATACATATCCTTGCCAAACGTTTCCGCTTTCATAGGAAGCGAGCAAATATATGTTGCTGACGCTTCTTCTGAGGTGGTTCTGTTTTGCCTGATGCTTGTGCCATCCACTGCGTTAAGAGTAAGACTGTCTTTTTTGGTTGCATCATATGTGCGTACCAATCCGGCGCCTACGAATGTGTATCCCTCAGGTACATTCCACGAAACCGTCATAGTTACCCTACCGGCAATTCCATCGGTATCGCTTACAGCTTCTCTGACTACTGTCATATTAACAACCGGTTCAGCGATTACAGCTTCATCTCCGTACCGTGCTTCAAGTGTAATGTTACCGATAACAGCAAATGAATATGTGGTTTCTGTACTTATAAGTTTACCGTCTACATCATACCAGCCGGTGAAGAATTTACCGTCTTTTTCGGCGTCAGCCGTAACAGTGGCGGTATCGCCGTATTTGTATTTAGCGGTGGTTTCTTCGCCGTCAATTGTTGTTGTTACAGTATATTCAGTTTCAACCTCTTCATATTCGGCGTAGATTGTAACAGATTCCGTGATGCCGGTAAACTTACCGTCTTCATTTACGGTGTATTCGTTACCGTTCTTATCAAACCAGCCTTTGAATTTATAAATTCCGTTTTCGTAAATTACAGGAGCGGCAAATGTTCCGTCATCCTCTACATCACCGCTGGCGAGAATTCTGTCACTGACACCGTTTCTGACTATTACATACGCTGTTTCAGGTTCTATCTCCCTGTAAACCGCTGTGTACTCACTGTTTCCGCCAAGAACAAATTCAAATGTTGCCTGTTCAGACACAATTCTTCTATCCTTATTTACCCAATACAAGAACTCAAAACCGGAGTAGGGATTTGCTGTCAAGGTAAACTTTGTACCTATAAGGAACTGCCTATTAGTTTGATCAGCTTTCCAGGTTTTTGTTTGCGAACCGTACTGGGCAGTTACAGTACCCTGACCGACATTTACAGTAAGGTTTCTGTTCTCATTACCAACATACTTAGCGGTATAGGTAACTTCACCTATTGTGCCGGCAGGAACTGTGTAGGTTGTATCGGCTGTAAGTTCGTTGCCGTCCTTATCGTACCAACCGAGGAATCTATATCCGCCTACCGGTTCTGCGGTAATTGTTACGGTTTCGCCCTCTGCATAATCTCCGCCGCCTGCAAGGATACCGGCGTTTTGGGGATTGCTTTCAAGCACAACTCTGAAAGCAATTTTCTTAACACTGTAAGTGCCGCTTGCGTTCTTAACCGATTTATATCCGTCTTTGCAATATTCGGCAGGAACTTCGCTTGAGAATGTACCGCCCTCAACATTGATTATATTTTTGTCGCTGACAAATTCGGTTTCGGCATTATCTTTCCAGCCGTAAGCTTTAATTGCGCTTCCGTTTTTGGCTTTGAATATACCGCCGATAACAGAGATGCTTTCAAGACCTTTATAGCCTGCACGGTTAACTATTGAAATGGCGTTTCCGTCTTCAATCGCACCGTCGCCTTCGGTCTTCGGAACAGCGCTGCCGGTTACTTCGATGATGCTGCCATTGCCTATACGCAAGTTTCCTGCGCAAACCTGTACGCCCATTGTTTTAGCAACGATTCTGCTGCGTGTAATATTCAGCTTTCCGCTGCTCGGGAAATAAATTCCGTAGCCGTTCGGAACTTCAAGAGATGAATCAATCAATGTAACGGTATCGTTTGTATTTCCGCCGTTGGTTTCAATACCGCTGTGGCCGTTGGCGGTCATTATGACACCGTCAAACACAAGCCCTGCGTTATCGTAGGTAATAGTTCCGCTCATTGCCGTCGGTATAAGTCCGACCATAGTATTACTGATAACTGTACCGTTTGTAACAGTCAGCGTAACACCAGCGTAGTTAATTTCAAACGCTGCGGAGTTTACATCTGTTCCGGTATAGGTCCAGGTATAACCGTGCAAATCAACTGTGCGGTTTATGCTGCCGGAATTAAAGATCTTATTGGTCTTGTAATCGCGCTGCATAATAATAGTTCCGCCGCTTGATGTTTGAGCCTTAACGGCTTCATCCATTGTGTAGTAATCCTTGCCGTCAACCGTTGCAAGTACAACCTTTTCAACACCGAACGTACCGTCTTCATTTTTGTTTACTTTAGCGGCTTCGGTTACATACTTGGTCGGGTCGATATCAAATGTACCGCCGGTAACTTCGATAGTTGCTTTTGCGGCATTGTCAATGCTTGTAAGTTCATTTGTTTTGGGATCATAACTGCGGGTATCAAGTTCACCGGTGACCGTTCCGCCGGTAATATAAACTCTTGCAACCTTGTCTTCTGCATTACCGTAGTTTACAGAAGTAACATTGCCGTTGATAGTGCCGCCTTTGATATTAAGTGTGGAATTGGCACCGTCGCTGTATGTCCAGGACGCAACAGCACCGTTAATTGTTCCGCTGTTGATTGTAGCTCTGAGCCAGTTTTCAATTGCATAACTGTTAGCGGAATTTACAGTACCGCCGTTCAAGAAGACATCGCCGCGGTCAACCTTAATGGCAATGAAGTTATCTTGGGTGAAAGTACCGCCCTTGATATTCAATCCGGGATATTTCGCCTTGCTGTCGTCACCTATACGAACGAGTGACGCACCCTTTACACCGACTATGCCGCTGTTGTTGGTAACATTACCGCCCTCAAAAATAACCCAGCCGTCACCTTGAATATCCATTACATAGTATGAACTGATACCTGAATTTTCGGCAGTGTCCTCACGCTTTATTGTACCGGTTCCGGCTTCGCTTGAATCTTTAACCGTTACCCTTGCCGTGATATACAGTGCCGCCTTACCCTTTTCGGTTCCGCCGTTAAGTGTGAAGCCGTTAAGGTCAAGCGTCAATTTCTTTGTAATGCTGACATTTTCGCGTGTATCAGAAATCAATTTAACGGTTGCACCGCTCTTAGCAGCGTCAATTGCTTCTTGAAGCGATTCATACTTAACGTCGTTTGTTTCGGCAACATAATCTACCGCTTTAACGCCATAAGTACCGTCGCCGTTATCAGTAGGTGCAAAACCTTCTGCGCAGCAATTTTCGGGAACTTGGGCCGAGAAAGTACCGCCCGAAATCGCTACTGTTTTTTCTGTTTCTGCAAAAACGGTGCCATTAAATGTACCTGCCGAAACATTGGCAATAACATCGCTTGAACCTGTGCCTTGAACATCGGTCTGATACAATGCGGCAGTAGCGGTAAATGTACCTCCGTTGATGTTAACCTCAATCGGTTTTTTGGTAGCGTGCTGCGAAATTGCTACCGCTGCATTTGCAACAGTGCTGCCGTTTCCGTTTGCATTTGTTTTAACTTCGCCGTTACCGCCGTTAATATCGCAGTTGTTAAGCGTAAGTTTACCTGCGCGGATTTCAAGACCTGTTACAGGTGCGGTTATTGTGCTGTTTTCGAACAATGCTGTACTGTAACCTGCAAGATATACGCCAACGCCCATATCCTGGTCGGAGTCGCCTTCCAAGTAAGTAATGGCGGCGTTTCTTACGGTTACTGTAGAATCTTCGCTGCTTACTGCGCCGTTTACATATATCGGGCAGTATTGAGCGTTCTCATATGTACCGCCGTCAATTTCAATATGACCGTCGGTATTTGCGGTTATCATGAGTGTACCTACAAGTTTTGAACCCTCGGTTGTACCGATAACCTTAATTTTATGTCCGTTCTTTGCGCAGAACATAACGCCGTATGCGGCAGTAGAAGTAAGGGTGTGACCGTTAAGGTCAACAGTTATATCCTTATCTTCAAGGTTAATACGGCCGGAAGAACAGTCTGCAAGAAGTTTGATTGTCTGACCGCTTGTTGCGGCAGCTGCTGCTTCTTCAAATGTATTATATGATATTGAATTAAAGGCATCCTTAATTACAATAGCGGATTTCGTCAAATCGTCAGTATCAACTTCTGCCTGACTGCGAGCAGGATAAACCAAATCATTGCGATTTTCACGATCAAATGATGTATCGCTTAAAGTTATGCTGACATTATCCGGATTGCTGTAATAGTTACCGGTAAGGTTAAGCGTACTGTCTTTACCTACCCACCAAACGCCCATATTTGCGTCTTTAGTATCGGTAAGCATTTGGTTATCGGTAACTGTAGCCGTGATGTTCTCACCTTCGTGATCAACGTCTCCGTAAGCCATTTCAATATGGATAAAACGAAGTTGTCCTTTTACAGTTTCAGACTCTGAAGTTTTAAAGATATTGTTTGTTATTACAAGGTTAGCACCCTCTACAGGGGTAATCTGCAATGCTTCCCAGTCTGCATTTTCAAAAGTACAGCCTGTAATTGTAAGTTTGCCTGCAATTGACTTTGCATAAACCGCCGAAAGAGTTCCTACCTTTTCATCAGAGAAACCGTATTTCTCTTTGTAAGCATCACTTACAACCGCATTATTATGGATATCTTTAAAAATAACATTCTTAATGGTAATGCCGCCTTCGGAATTAGCAGTTACCTTAACATTACCGCTGATTGTGTGACCGTTACCGTCGAGTTTAGCATTCTTTTTAAGGCTGATTTCAATAACATTTGCAACGGTGTAATCGGTATTTACAATGTCATCAAGAAGGGTTATTGTATTGCCTGCTTTTGCCGCTTCAACAGCTTCCTCGATGGTTTCATAGCCTGTGCCGCTTACCTTAGCAACATATTTGCCTTCTTTTACACCGTATGTTCCGTCATCATTTTTGGTCGGGATAAAGCCGTCGGCACAGTAACCGTCGGAAATGCTTTTGTTGAATGTACCGCCGGAAACTTCAAAGTTGGCGCTTGTAGCCTTGCCCAATCCGTGGAAGATGCCGGTTGTGGAGTTGTTCTTAAATACACCCCCGGTTATTCTGGTAATCGGAGTTTTGGTATTTTCTACAACCCCGGTCATAACAACCTGAGGATATGCGCCTGTTATTTTTGCGTTTTGAATAAATTCGCCGTCGGTAATTGTGGTATCACCGTATACGAGAATAACGGCATTGTATTTCCACTTTATTGCATAGTTTAATTCAAATTTACCGCCGTTAATAACAAGTGTTGAATTTTCTTCACTCTTAACAACATTTAATCCGCCGGTATATGTACCGCTGTTAATGGTTAAGGTACCCCAGTTATCAATCATTGATGAACCGGTATTGCCTGCGGTTGCGGTTATATTTTCAAGTGTAAGATTAGCGTTGCTGTCCGCTACCTCAATGTTATAGCGACCTGTGCCGCCAATAACAGTACCGTTTTTAACGGTAGCAACTGCGCCGTTTTTAACCACTACGGTAGACGCGCCTGCGTTTGTATTGGTAATTGTATTACCGCCGAGGTCGAGTGTTATATCCTTATTTATAACAACATCTTCCGTTACATCTGCAAGCAGAGTAACTGTCTGACCAGCCGTAGCAGCTGCAATTGCCTCGGCAAGGGTTGTATATTTTGCATCACCGATTGCGGCAACAGTCTTTTCAAGAACCGGAATTTCTTCTGTTGCATCAATATCATCGCATCGTGTGCATTTATGCTCACGGAGACCTGTTTCGGTTTCGGTAGCAGGTTTGGTAACTACCCACTCATAATTATGGCCGAGAGCAGAAGTTTCTTGACCTTTTTCCATTACTTCGCCGCAGGTAGCGCAAACTACATCGCCGGTATAGCCGGACTCTGTGCAGGTTGCTTCTTTAACATCTTTGCGCTCGTCGGCTGCAGTATGCTCGTGAGTTTCACCGTCGCTTGCATAAACAGCCTTAGCGCTGTAAACCTTTGCAGGAAGGTTTGCATTGTTGTTAAGCATACCGCTTGCTATACCGAATTCGGGTGTGAAAGTTCCCTCGGCAAGGTCTGCAGCGTTTATTACTATTGTGTCGGCTGTAAATATATACTGCGTACCTAATGCCGGCCTATTATACCTAACTGAAATATTTACAGTTACCGAATCATCGCCCGGAATCACATTGTAGGTATAGGTAAGGTTGTTTTTCCAATGATTTTCTATCCACGGGCTTGCATAATCAACAAGCTTATCATATGTTTCACCCGACAAGGAGGGATTTTCACTGTTTGTTAACTTCATAACAGAAAATTCCCTGTTTGAGCCATCCGAGCCTTGAATATACAATCTCCATTTTGAGCGCTCTCCGCTCGGCCTTGTGTAAGCAACATATATGCTGTAAATCACATTCGCACCGTCAGCATTAGTAACGCGCCCGATAACCGGTGCACCCGTTGAAACATCTTTGTTACCGTCTGTGCTTGTTCGGTTTGGCGCAACAAGGGTAAACTCAGACGGCTTATGACCGGAAGGAGTTTTAAATGCAGCAACGGTTGAACTGCTCATACTCAAATAACCGGTATCGTCTCCCGCAACCTAATCAGAACTACCGTTACTGAACTGCTTAGCTACAGCGTGTGTAATAACATCGGCAGTAACCACAGAATTCGTCAGCGTGTTCGCAACGGCATCCGCACCGGCAGTAGTATCTGTATAGTCCCAGTCGTACACAAACAAATCATCCGCAGCCGAAACCTGGAATGAAGCGGAAAAGACCGAAACCAACATTGCGGCGCACATTATGATACTTAATACGCGCCTAAAGGTTTTGTTTGCCATTAAATTTTTCCTCCTATTAAAATATTACACATAGCATTTGCTTAAATTCAATACTTGCCCACATCATCGGTAAAATCGTATGGGCAATTCCCACCCCCCTCTGTATGCTGCAAAAATATCATTTGCTTACATTTTTCGGTTAAACCCGTAAAATTAAAGACAATACGCCTACTGTAAGCACTTTTCATTTTTGATTTTACCACACTTGACTAATATATGCAAGCAATTTTAACATTAAATTGAAATAAACGGGATTTTTTAACACTTTTTAATGTTCTATTGATAAATCACCCCAAAAAAATCGGCATATTGCCAATTGAAAATCATTTACTAACATATTTATAGAGGATTTGCAGCGCCGCAACAGGGTACTCGGATTGCGGACTTTAGAAGTTAGATGCCAGATGTTAGATGTTAGATTGTGTGAACCAAGGAGATTAATGATAACGACTGATTGCCGTCTGTTCGCAATCCTACGGTATGCACAAGCCCTTGCCTCCATCTGACGGGGTGCGGGTGTCCGGCGGACACCTGAAGCGAAGCAGCAGCACCGACCGAGGCAGCAGCCGAGACGGTGAGTTTTGCCCTACTCGGAGGGAGGAAAAAACTAACGATAAGAATAATTTACTGTATGTTATCAATCTTAAATATAGTTACGGTAGTTTAATAACAGACAGTAATTATAGGTTTGTTTTACTTTAGTTCTTCTCTCCCTCAGTCAAAAATCGAAGATTTTTGCCAGCTCCCTCGTCAGAGGGAGCCAAGAGGTTTGTTGATAACGGCAGCCTACTGTATATCATTAAACTGCCCTTACCATAGTCTAACATCTAAAATCTAATGTCCGGAACGGGAGAAAGGCCGACTGTAGCAGCATTTACCGTTAGTTATTAAAGCTTCCGCCGATTAAAGTATATAAATACATATGTGTTATTTTGAGCCCACCGCAATAAAAAAATCGCAAATATTTAACTGCCGGAATAATATAATAAAAAGCGCAATTTCAGATTGGTTAACGGCAAAGCCCCGTCAGCCAAATCTCTGCGTACTCAAGCACAGGGAGAGTGTAATATGAACTACTGCACAGGCAATTTCGGCAGGCGGAACAACTGCCAACCGCAGCCCGACGAATGCGGAACATATGTTACAATTCAAGGACCGATAGGGCCTATGGGGCCGGAAGGTCCGCGAGGTGAACAGGGAGAACGCGGTGACCGCGGACCTGCAGGACCAAGAGGCTTAAGGGGCGAAACAGGCTGCCCCGGTCCGGCAGGACCGCGCGGTTCGGTAGGACCGACAGGACCCCGAGGACCGCAAGGTGTAAGAGGCGACACAGGCCCGAAAGGCGACCCCGGAGATATTGGTTTACAGGGGATACAGGGCAACCCAGGACCGATAGGCCCTAAGGGTGAACGAGGTCCGATAGGGCCAAAAGGCGACCCGGGACCGCAGGGACCTATGGGTCCTAAAGGTGAGCGCGGCGAAAAAGGCGAGCGCGGACCTATTGGCGAACAAGGACCGATTGGAGAGCAAGGACTGCAGGGTGAAGTAGGCCCGCAGGGTGTACAGGGCGACAGGGGCTGCCCCGGTGCACAGGGAGAGCAAGGTATACAAGGTCCTAAGGGCGATAAAGGCGACACCGGTGAAAAAGGTGAACAAGGCGAACAGGGTGAAAAGGGTGACACCGGCGAAAAAGGCGAGCCGGGCGAGCAAGGACCCAAGGGTGATAAGGGCGACCAAGGTATACAAGGTGAAAAGGGTGATACCGGTGAAAAAGGTGAGCCGGGCGAGCAAGGACCCAAGGGTGAGAAAGGCGACCAAGGTATACAGGGTGAAAAGGGCGATACCGGCGAGAAAGGCGAGCAAGGTGAGCAAGGACCTAAGGGTGATAAAGGCGACCAAGGTATACAGGGTGAAAAGGGCGATACCGGCGAGAAAGGCGAGCAAGGTGAGCAAGGACCTAAGGGTGATAAAGGCGACCAAGGTATACAGGGTGAAAAGGGCGATACCGGCGAGAAAGGCGAGCAAGGTGAGCAAGGACCTAAGGGTGATACCGGAGAAACACCTGTAATCACCGTTGCGGAAAGCACGCCTATAAGTTACAAATTGAATTTTAAAACCACAGATAGTGATATAACTACACCGAATCTTTTTGCACCGTACACCGAATATCACACAACTATATCGACCGTAAACAGTACCCTTGCAATTCCGCTTGAAAATCTGATACTGACATATACAACAACATCATCAACCACCGTAAGGATAACGATTGCAGCAAAGGATACTGCCGTGCCGATTTTGGCGGACATACGCCGCACCTCGATTTACAACAGCGGATCGGTTGAGGCGCAAACATTTGACAGCACGAAAATTGCCGCACGCACCGTGCTTGATGAAATTGTTTACAGCACATCACAGGAAACGCACAGCATTAAAATCAGGCAGCAGGATCCTACAACAAACCTTTGGTCGCTGTGCGAAGTCAATTCTTTCATTTCGGCAGGCGGAGCGCGCACCTCGGTTTACATTCGGTGGATCGAATACGGAGTAGAATACACCGCGCCGTAAAGGTTAAAAAAGTCGAAACTCCGCTGAACTTTTATCGGTCGGCGGAGTTTTAAAGATTAGAAAATTGCAATATATGTAAAGCCGCATATACGAAGTAGGCTGATGCACCAGATGTTGGATATTAGACTTTAGATGTTAGACCGTGGTAAAGGTAGATTGATAATAGACGGTAGGCTGCTGTTATCCACAATCTCCTTGGCTCCCTCTGACGAGGGTGCGGGTGTCCGGTGGACACCTCTGCGAAGCAGAAGCACCGACCGAGGCGGCAGCCGAGACGCTGTCAAAAATCTTTGATTTTTGACTGAGGGAGAGAAAAAAGCTAACTGTAAGCAGCATTTACTGTCTATTATTAAAGTGCAATTTGATATTTAAGATTAACGCAGACGGTAAATAGTTCTTACCGCTGACTTTTTCTCTCCCTCCGTCACGGCTGCGCCGCGCCACCTCCCCCGTCAGGTGGAGGCAAGGGCTGTCGCCTCGCAGAGGTGTCCACCGGATACCCGCACCCCGACAGGTGAAGGCAAGGGTTTGCGCTCACCGCCAAATTGCAAACAGACAACAAACTGTGATTACCGTTAGTTTTTTATTTTTTGCTATGCTGTTCTTGGGTCCGCCCCCTGCCTGCCCGACCGCGGCGCCAAGCGTTCCGCTTGGGGGCGGCGCGCCCCAAATTTGCATATTGTTATCGTCTTTCCCTACCGCGCGCCCGCCTGAAAACGCAGTTTTCCGCCGCGGTCGGGCAGGCAGGGGCGGACGGTGGGTCTTGCAACCTCTTTTACCAACATCACGCATTTTTAACGGTGAACTGAAATTACTGTCAACACTTTAGCAAGCCGCGCGGAAGTGGTTTCCGCCGCGGTCGAGGGTTGGAGGCGGAAACCGACAGATTGCCCGTGCAAAAACAGCAAAACGGCCGCACATATGCAAAAATCAACTGTATGCGAAAAAACAGCGGACGAGGTTGCATATCCCGTCCGCCTTGCTTAATACTTTATTCCTTGTTTATTTTACTTCCGCAGCTGTGGCAGAAAACATCTTTTGAGGCAATTCGGCTGCCGCAGTTTTCGCAGCGTGTGCCGAGTTCCGCACCGCAAACCGAGCAATACCAATTATCGTGGCTTTGCGCCGCACCGCAGGAGGTGCAGAAAGTCATACTGCGCTTGTATATTTTATACACCAACAAGCCGACTATGTTGGTAAACAGCCCGATAAGCCCCCAATAAAAGGGTGAAAGTTTGCGTTTTGCCGCGTCTTTATACATCCACAGCGCAATTAGCGCCCAATACACGCCGAAGAACATCACCGCCAGTGCGGCGGTAACTTTTAAAGCCGCCTTGCCGCCTGCAACCGAGGACGGCACGGTGATAACATACACCTTTCCGCCGTCGCGGAGCCCGATTCGGCTTAACACATACACGGTTTTTGAGGAAAGGTCGGTTTCAAAATCGCGCTCATCATCATAATCGTCACGAATCTTGCCGAAGTCCTTATTTACGATTGAGTTAAGCATAAATTCATCGCTTTTAACATAGCGGAATACGGCGTCGGGGTGTTTTGCGGAAACAAGATATTTTTTCTCGCTGCCTGCCTTTGTAAGTTGGAGCACGCCCGCTTTAAATTCCGACTTTTTAGCCGAGTAGGTCACACTGTTTTCTTTATCCAAAATCAAAACATCAACAACATCGCCGTACTTTGCGGTTTTGTCTGCCGCCGCCTTTACAGAGGCGGTCGTTTTTGCCTTTTGCAGCCTTGAATACTGCCACGCAAAGCCAAGTTGCTCACGATAGATGTAACCCACCGTACCGACGCAGATAAGCCCTGCAATTACCGCCGAAATCAAGTACCAAACGGCTATTTTTTTAAAGTTAAATTTTGATAAAATCTTTTCTAACCTATTCATATGCGTTTTCTCCCTTTTCAGCGCCCCTGCCCGAAACAAGCGTAGGCAGAAGCAAAATCATACCGAGCGACATAACCGCCGGCGGCAAAATAAACACGAGCGGCGAAATTCCGATAAAAATAAGCAGCGACGGCAGCAGCACCACTGCGGCGCACATTAAAGCAAACATAACCGACCGCCGCCGTTCCCTGCGCACCGATTGCAATTCTTGACATTTGAGCTCAATTTCCGGGGTAAGATTTATAATCATACGGTCTGCTTTTTTGTTCATAGGCTGTCTGCCCTCTCTTTCGGTAATAATTTTTTACGGAGTTTCACCGTGCCCTCGTGTATTCGGCTTTTAACGGTTTTTGGCTGCACGCCGAAGCGGTCGGCTATTTCCTGCAAGGTCAATCCCTCGGCATACTTAAGCCGTATCGCCACGCTTTGTTCGGGTGGAAGCAACTCCGCTGTGGCAAGCAGTTCTTCGTATCGCAGCCGCTGTTCTACCCGATTTTCAATGTCCTCGCCGCTTTGTATTGGCAGCTCCGACACATCTTCAAACGGTATACGGTTTTTCCGCAGGTGGTCAATGTAGCAATTTTTGGCTATAGTAATAAGCCAAGTGCCGAACGCCGCACCCTCGGGGTGAAACTTTTCAATGTTTTTAATCATTTTTAAAAAAGTTTCCTGGGTGAGGTCTTCGCATAGCGTTTCGTCCGCTGCCGTTTTAAGGAGAAAGCCGAAAACATAATCGTAGTACATCCGTATCAAACTGTCGAACGCCTGCCGTTCGCCGTGCTGACACTTTTTAATCAGAATTTTTTCGTTCACGGTTTCTCCCCCTTTCCGATTCACTTAATTATACGCACCGCGTGAACTCAGGTTGGTATTAACATCATCATTGTTCCCAAAACGATAAGCGCAAGCCCGACCGCCGACTTTTTTGTAAGCCGTTCTTTAAAAACAAGCGCCGAAAAGCCTATTGACACTAAAATGCTTAATTTATCTATAGGGACCACCGCACTTGCAGGTCCGCCCTGAAGCGCCTTGTAATAGCAAAGCCAGGAAGCACCCGTTGCAACGCCCGAAAGGCATATAAACCCAAGTTCGTTTTTGGGGATTTGCCGCACTTCATTCTGTTTGCCCTTTATAAACACAATCAGCCACGCCATTAAAAGCACCACTACGGTTCGTATGGTCGTGCCGAGATTGGACTCTACACCCGATATGCCGATTTTACCGAGAACGGAGGTGAGTGCGGCAAAAACCGCCGAAAGCAGAGCGTATATCAGCCAACCGCGCTTTTCGGTTTTTCGGGGAGCGGAGTTCTGCTTTTCTATCATTAAAAATGTGCCTGCGCCTATAAAAATAACCGCTGCGGCGCTCAAGACCGTAAGCCCCTCGCCTAAAAACGCCGCTGCAAGCAGTACGGTAAGTACGGTTGAAGATTTGTCTATAGGCACGACCTTATTAACATCGCCGAATTGCAGCGCCTTGAAATAACATAGCCACGAAGCGCCCGTTGCAACACCCGAAAGGACAAGAAAGGCCCAGGTCTTTATGCCGATACCGGTGATATCGGGCGCAGAGCCGACCACCCAAACCATAAGCCACGAAAAGACAAGCACCACCGCTGTTCGTACCGCCGTAGCAATATCCGAATCGGTTTTCTTTATGCCGCATTTGGCAAGTATGGCGGTAATTCCGGCAAAAAACGCAGAGCCGAAAGCAAAAATCGCCCACATATGAATCACCCTTCTGTTTGGTTTACAAAACAAGCCGTGCAAAGCGGGTTTGTTACTTGTAATATTAGCACATTTTGCAAACCAAATCAATTACGGCGGATAAAGCACTTAGGGCATTAACAAAATAAACTGTCAACCAAAATTTTGTTTAGGTTGACAGTTTGGGTTTGCGAGGATATAATAAAATTACAATAAATCTGAAATGCAGGCGATAAATTATGAAGTTAAAAGAAAAAATTATTGCAGCCCTGGAACGCGGCAGAGGCAGTTTTATATCGGGAAAGACGCTTTCGGAGCAGTTCGGTGTGAGCAGAAGCGCAATCTGGAAATCGATAGACACGCTTAAACAAAGCGGATATGTTATTGATTCGGTCAAAAACCGCGGTTACAGACTGGATGACAGCTGCGATATTCTTTCGGTCGGCGGAATATCCAATTATCTGAACTTTGAGCCCGATATAGATGTGCGCGAAAATGTCGGCTCTACAAATGCGGAACTTAAAACGCTGGCGGAGTACGGCGCGCCCGAATGGACAGTAATGGCGGCGCGGCGGCAAAGCAGCGGCCGCGGCAGGCTGGGGCGCAGTTTTTACTCGCCCGGTGATACAGGGCTTTATATGAGCATACTTTTGCGCCCCACCCTTAAAAACCGTGAGTCAGGACTTCTTACAACGGCGGCGGCTGTGGCTGTATCCGAGGCGATTGACCGTGTATACGGTCAAAAATCAGGAATAAAATGGGTTAACGATATATTTATTGACGGACGCAAGGTCTGCGGTATTTTAACCGAGGCGGCGCTTGACCTTGAAAGCGGAAGTATGCGTTATGCAATAGTCGGTATAGGGGTGAACGTATCGCAGCCGGAGGGTGGTTTTCCACCCGAAATATCCGATGTTGCAGGCGCTGTCAGCACGCTCGGAGGGCGTAAAAACCGCCTTGCAGCCGAAATACTCAACAATTTCCGCAAATACTACGGTGACCTACAAAACCGCGCTTTTTACAATGAATACCGCAAGCGCCTGTTTATTTTGGGCAAAGAAGTAACCGTTGTAAGGGGAAACACACAAAGAACGGCAACCGTACTGGACCTTGACAGTGATTTTAAACTTTTGGTTGATTATGGCGACGAAAAAGAATGGATATCTTCGGGAGAAGTCAGCCTTAAGGTTAGATTTTAGATGTTAGATGTTAGACTTTAGACATTAGGTGTGATTGAAGTAATATAAAGGATAGATGAAAAATACAGATTACCGTCTGTTATCAACCCACCGTTGCAGCTTGATTTTCTATTTTAACCCACTCTACAGCAGCACACCGAGGACGAGCATTTCTTTAAGCCGTTCGTATATTCCGCCCAATAATTCGGGCGGCAGTGGATTTTCGCCCTTGCCTATTTCCACGGTAAACGCAGGGCGGCGGAACTCTTTGATAAACCAATCTTTAAACCCTGCGCCGACGGCTGTGCCCGTTGGAACGGATATGGGATAACCGCTTGAAAAAGACAGCATTTGCGCTGCTTTTACGGCGCGTGGGATATCCTCATCTGCATCCGGCGCATAAATAACCTCACCCTGTGAATGGAAAGCTATTGCATGGCGAAATTTGTACTTTCTGCAAAGCGCGACAATTGCCGCTGTTTCCGGCTCGCTTTCGGGCCGTTCACCGCCGTATTTTGACGGTCCTGCGCCCCAAACGCCGCTTTGCCGCGTCACTTCTGCAGTTCTTTCCCAATCGGCGTTAAAATTGTGGTTTATATCCACGCCGCGTAGATTTGCATTCCAATGCGTAGTGTCACCGCCGCTTAATTTTTTGATTTTAGCGGCAAACGCGCCGCCTTTTTGCGCTCCGCCGAGCGATACCTCGTACCCATCGGGATTTACAACGGGAACTATAATAAGCCCTTTGTTCCACAAAAGCGCCTCAGCGCGGACATCTGATATTGTTGTTCCGTCTTTTCGGCAACGACAAAGTTCCTCAGCAAATTTAAGCAGCAAAAGCGCGGTAAGTCTTTCACTGCCGTGAAAACCGCCGGCGTACAGCACATATTCTTCCGACTCGCCTATAATAAGAGCCGGTATACTCCTGCCGCCTACCGATTTGCCGATACTCCCATACCTTACAAAGTCATATTCTTCTGCCATTCCGTAACAAATTTTCACTATACCGTTGACATCAATTTCCCGCCCGTTTATAATTATATCCATAGAATACAACACTCCTCTTTGTAAATTATATTTCACAGTCAGGGTAAAAATGAAAGGTTGAATAATTAATGTATTATGATGAAATAATTTATCCGGAAGGCAATACAAAACTTCGTGCGTTTTACCACAAAAGCAGTTGGGAATTGCCGAATTTAGACCGCAGACCTGCGGTTGTTATCTGCCCCGGCGGCGGATATGCGATGACTTCCGACCGCGAAGCCGACATTGTAGCCGAGCAGTTTTTGGCAGCGGGATTCCAGGCGTTCGTTTTCACATATTCGGTAAACGAAGGCGCAGAGTTTCCGCGTCCTCTGCTCCAGCTTTCGCGTGCGATAAAAGATATCCGCGCGAATGCCGAAAAGTGGAATCTTGACCCCGACCGTATCGCGGTAGGCGGATTTTCGGCAGGAGGTCACCTTGCGGCAAGCCTTGCCACGCTGTGGAACGACCCCGAAATACAGTTTGAAAGCGGTTGCCGAAACGGCGAAAACCGACCCAATCTTTCAATACTAGGCTACCCTGTAATTACAACTTCGTGGATGAAAGCAGACCCACACCCCAACGGGTATGACCGTGTACTGGGCAACCGCCGCGAGGAGGATGTTTTACCCAAGATAGATATTTGCCGCAATGTGGGAGAACAGACCCCACCGGCATTCATTTTTCACACCTTTACCGATAATGTAGTTCCCGTAGAGGACAGTTTGCTATATGCGGCTGCGCTTGCAAAATTTGATATACCGTTTGATTTGCATATCTTTTCAAATTCACTGCACGGTATGTCTATAGGTCAAAATATTTCGGGCTGGTATGACCGTGAATATTCAAAATGGGTTGAAATGTGTATCGGCTGGCTTAAGCGTATGTGGCAGTTGGACGGTTCGGGCAACCTTGACGACCCGAAAGCAAGACGCCACCTGAACGAATTTTATAAGGGGAAAATATGATTTTAAACGAAAAGCCTGTTTTTAAGGAATACATCTACAACGGCAAAATTATAAATTTGCGGCGCGATGAAGTTTTACTGCCCGACGGGCGGAAATCGACCCGTGAAGTTATCGAACATTCGGGCGGCGTGGGCGTTATAGCGGTTGACAGCCGGATGAATGTCACCCTTGTGCGGCAGTTCCGCTACCCGTATTCGGAAGCAACACTTGAAATACCCGCCGGCAAAAAAGAACCGGGTGAAGACCCGCTTACCTGCGGCAAGCGCGAACTTTACGAAGAGGCCGGCATAACAGCCGACGATTACCGCTTTCTGGGCAAAATTTATCCTACCCCCGGATACACAAACGAGGTAATAGATATTTTTCTTGCAACGGGTCTTCACCGCGGTGAAAATCACCCCGATGACGGCGAATTTGTTGACCTTGTTACAATGTCGCTGCGCGAACTTACAGACCTTGTAATGCGCGGCGATATACCCGACGCAAAAACGCAGATAGCCGCGCTTAAGGCGGCAAAATTACTGAAGCCTATGGGTTTCGGCGGATATTAATTTAATATAAATATAGGTTCAAAACAAATAAAAAGCCCACCGGCAATCGTGTAGTTATTCATACTCTTCACCGAATTGTACGGGCATAAAAATTCCTCCTATGGTTTCTGTTTTTCCATAGGAGGTTATTTATTGCCATAATAGTTTAGATTTAGACTGTAGATGTTACCGGTCGTCTGCCTTTATCCGCATCTTATGTCCGATGCCTAAAATCTAAATTTCGGCATTACAACTTACTGGGCGGAATACCATAGGTCTTTTTAAAAGCGCGGTAAAATGCCGAATAATCTTTAAATCCGCATTCTCCGTATGCCTTTGTGGGCGGCACGCCGGCAGCAAGAAGTTGTTTCGCCTTTACAAGCCTTTTTACCGTTATATATTCGCCGACGGTGGAGGCGGTGGCCTTTTTGAAAATGTGGCAAAGGTGCGATTTGCTTATGTAGTATCTCTCACAAATGCTGTCTAAAGAAAGGTCGTCTGAAATATGGCGATTTATGTAGTTTATAATCCGGCTGTCAAGCGTTCGGTTTATTTGTGTTTCGGTTATTGATTGAAAAGATACCGCAATTTCGTTCAACAGCGGCAGAAGATTTGTAATTATCTGCACACGGCGGTCTTCGGCGTCGGCTATCATATTTTTAATAAATACATTGTAAGCGCTGCTTTTAAAATTTTCGGCACGGTAGCGGTTATATGTGCCTATGGTGCGGTTTAAAAACGGCGCAAGGAGCGTTCCGTTCGGGTCAATTCCTTCAAAAAGTTTTGCATTGAAGTGAACCGAGAAACGGGTGTACGGTTTACTGTCGCTTATATCAATACAATGCGCTTCGGCAGGCCGCATAATAAGAATATCACCCGGCTCTAAAGGATACGGTGTACCTTCAACGCGGTAAACGCCCTTGCCCTCAAAAAAATAATAAAGTTCATAGGTTTCGTGGGTGTGTGTTTTAAACTGCGTCGGGTCAGGATTGATGTCCTGCCTAAAAGGCATATAAATATCATTATCACGGTAACTGAAAAATTCAGACATAATATCACCGTCTACAGCATAACACATTTAAACGATATTTGCAAGGTATAATAACAATTTTAACAATTTAATTGTTCCCTTTGTTGTTATATAATCAAAACACAGGGGGAATGAATATGAATGAAAACTATATGCTGAATTGTGATGCGGCAAAAAAAATTTACGCTTGCGTGAAAGATTTGCCGATTGTGGATTATCACTGTCACCTGTCGCCCAAAGAAATATTTGAGGACAAGCCTTTTGAGAATATAGGCGAAATATGGCTGGGGGGCGACCATTATAAGTGGCGGCTTATGCGAACCGCGGGTATTGACGAAGAATATATTACAGGCGGCGCGCCGATTAAAGAAAAGTTCTTAAAATATTGTTCCGCACTGGAGTTTGCGGCAGGCAATCCGCTTTACCATTGGTCGCATATGGAACTTAATATGTTTTTCGGGATAGATTTGCCCATAACCTCTCAAAATGCCGAGGAAATCTGGAACAGGGCAAATACTTATATTAAAAATACGGGAATGTCGCCGCGAAAACTTATTGAAAAATCGGGCGTTGAAATCATCTGCACTACCGATGATATTACCGATGACCTTTCGTGGCACAAAAAAATCAGGGAAGACAAAACCTTTAACACAAGGGTTATCCCCTCTTTCAGAACCGATAATCTGCTGCTTGCGCGCCGCGCCGAATATCCCGATTATATACATAGTTTAAGCAGGGCGTCGGGCGTTGAAATTGAGAATATAGACACGCTTGAACAGGCTGTTTCGGAAAGGCTTGATTTCTTCTGTCAAAACGGGTGCCGTTGCACCGATATAGGTATGCCTTATTTTCCGAACATTATAGCGGACAAGGCGGAAGCGGACGCAACTTTCCGCGCACTTCTTAAAGGCGAAAAAATAACCGACGGGGAATATATGGGCTTTATCGGCTATATGTATCTGTTTTTAAATGCTGCCTATAAACAAAAAGATTTAATTTCACAGTGGCATCTTGCGGTTGTAAGAAACTCAAACTCGATTTTAGCGGAAAAAGCGGGTGCCGATTGCGGTGTTGATTGCGTAGGCAACACGGTAAACGGCAATGACCTTATTGCAATGCTTGACGCAATAAATAAAAAATCAGGGCTGCCCAAAACCGTTATATATTCGCTTAACGAGGCAAACATTGCGCAGATAGCCTCTGTTGTCGGAGCTTTCCCGAATGTCAAGTGCGGCGCGGCTTGGTGGTTCTGCGACCATAAACGCGGAATAGAAAAGCAAATAAAGGTTATTGCCGAAAACGGCTGCCTTGGTGAATTTTACGGAATGCTTACCGATTCAAGAAGTTTTCTGTCATATGCGCGCCACGATTATTTCAGAAGAATACTTTGCAATATTATAGGCGAATGGGTTGAAAGAGATGAATACAACGCAGCAAGCGCCGAAAAACTTGCCTCAAAAATCTGCTATGAAAATATTAAATCGGCAATTGGCAACTGAATTGCCGTACTAAATGTTAGATGTTAGACTTTAGATATTAGACTTTAGACCGTGGTAAAGGTGGTTTGATAATAGACGGTAGGCTGCTGTTACCATCAATCTTCTTGGCTTCCTCGTTCTAGACATTAGACATTAGACTTTAGACTATGATAGCGGTAGATTGATAATAGACAGTAGGCTGCTGTTATTTGCAAACCTCTTGGCTACCTCTGACGAACTGTATGGCTTTGGCGGTGTCGCCGCCCTTGCCTCCATCTGACGAGGGCGCGGGTGTCCGGTGAACACCTCTGCGAAGCAGAAGCACCGACCGAGGCGACAGCCGAGACGGTGGGTTTTGCCCAACGGGCAAAACTCGGAGGGAGAGAAAAACTAACGGAAAGAACTATTTGCCGTCTGTTATAAATCTTAAATATTGTGACGGCAGTTTTGATAACAGGCAAAAGTTACATCTCGGATTTACTTTAATTCTTCTCTCCGTCAGTCAAAAATTGAAGATTTTTGACAGCGCCTCGGTCGGTGCTTCTGCTTCGCAGAGGCGTCCGGTGGGCACCCGCACCTCGTCAGATGGAGGCAAAGGGTTCCTTTCTACTGTAAAATTGAAAACGGACGGTAATCTGTATTTTTCGTCTATCTTTTACCTTGCTTTAACCACATCTAAAGTCTAACATCCGGAAAGGTGAGATGTTTTATGCCGCTTACACCCAAAACTGAATATATACACGAGCCAACCGACCTGCAATGCGGTCAGGCTGTACTTGCAATGCTAACGGGCAAAACTGCAGAAGCGATAGCAGCCGAACTCGGTAACTACCGTGAAACCACACTTGCCGAAATGTTTGCAACGCTTGAGCGGCACGGCATAGCATATAACAAACAACGAAAAGCGGCAGCCCGCAAAAGCGAACTGCCGCCTATATGTATATTAAGTCTTGAAACGCCGAGATGCTGGCACTGGTCGCTTTACCGCGAGGGTGTGTTTTACGACCCGGAACACGGCGTTTCAGATGATTTTCCCCTGTGCAACCGAAAGTTTTATTGGGAAATACTTGGCTGAAGTTTGTAAAAATAGTACTGCAACCGTAAGCAAACCGCCTTATCGGTCAAACAATTTTATCCGTTTTACAAGGTAGAAAAGCGGTATTCCGATTGCGAAGCAAACAACCGCCTCGCCTGCCGCGACCTCTGCGCCCGATATAAGCCAGGCGCTGTTAAACGCGGCGGAGCCTATCGGCTCGGCAAAATACGCAATTTCGGCACCCACTATCAGTCCGTTTATAACCGACGGTACAAGCGGCGTGAAAAACACGGCGCTTTTTTTAAAGCGATTAAACAAAAACCTTGTAATAATGCAGGAAATAAGGGTTGCCGCCGCGCCAAGCGTTATATCTATAAGTCCGTAAGGGCTGAAAAGATTTGCAAGCGCGCAACCTACCGTAAGCCCCACGGCAGCAGAGGGCGTAAAAGCCGTAAAGACAAAAAACGCCTCGGCAATTCTGAACTGTATCGCACCGTAGGCAAGCCCCAAACCGGCGGTAACATAGGTAACAGCGGCATAAGCGGCGGCAATTATTGCCGCCGTTGTTATTTTTCTGATATTGTTTTTTTGCATATAAATAACTCCTTAGTTTTATTTAAAGTCAGGATTTTGCGAACTGACTTTTATTGAAATATTACTTTGCGCAATGCTCACATCCGCAATCTTCACATTCTTTGCCCAGTATCGGGTCGGGGTCTATGCCCTGTTTTTTGTAATAATCGCGCAATGCGGCCTTAATCGCCTGTTCAGCCAGTACCGAACAGTGAATTTTATGTGCCGGCAGACCGCCCAGCGCCTCAACAACCGCTTTGTTTGAAAGCCCTACAGCCTCTTGTACCGTGTGACCCTTTATCATCTCGGTTGCGATTGAAGATGTTGCAATAGCGGACGCGCAACCGTATGTTTTAAATTTGCAATCGGTTATTACGCCGTTATCAATCTTCAAAAACATTTTCATAATATCGCCGCATTTGGCGTTGCCTACTTCACCTACGCCATCGGCATTTTCAATTTCACCCATATTTCTCGGGTGCATAAAATGGTCCATAACCTGTTCTGTATACATAAAAAGTTCCCCCTTCTGTCAGTTGTTGGCTTCTTCCTGTTTTATTCTGTCCCAAAGCGGCGACATTTTGCGGAGTCTGTCAATTATTCCGGGCAGGACTTCCAAAATCCTGTCGGCATCCTCTAAAGTGTTGCCGTCGGAGAATGTTAAACGCAGCGAGCCGTGCGCTACCTCGTGCTTAAGACCTATGGCAAGCAGTACATGGCTCGGGTCAAGCGAACCTGATGTGCAAGCCGAACCGGACGAAGAGCACACTCCCTCAGAGTCAAGCAGCAATATAAGCGATTCGCCCTCAACACCCTCAAAAGAAATGTTTACATTGCCCGGCAATCTCTGATAACGGTCGCCGTTCAAACGGCTTTTTTCAATTTTCAAAGCGCCGTCAATAACCCTGTTGCTTATCTCGCGCATTTTCTTTTCGCGCTCATCAATTGTGCTGCAAGCCTTTTCAATGGCGTAGCCCATACCCACAATACCGGGTGTGTTTTCCGTTCCTGCGCGTCTGCCGCGCTCCTGTGCGCCGCCGTCAACCAAATTCGGGATAACGATTCCCTTTCTTATATAAAGTGCACCCGTGCCTTTCGGTCCGTGGAATTTGTGACCCGACATCGAAAGCATATCAATGTTCATTGCCTTAACATCAATGTGGACATTTCCCACAGCTTGTACAGCATCGGTGTGGAAAACAATGCCCTTTTCGCGGCATACTTCACCTATTTCGGCAATCGGCTGTATAGTGCCTATCTCGTTATTGGCAAACATAATGGTTACAAGCCCCGTGTCTTCCCTGATGACCCTTTTAAGTTCCGAAACACGGACTATACCGTCCTCGTGAACGGGCAGCAGGGTGACTTCAAATCCCTCTTTTTCAAGGGCTTCAAGAGTGTGCAGGATTGCGTGGTGCTCAAAAGCCGAGGATATTATGTGCTTTTTGCCCTTTTTCGCCATTTTGTGGGCAAAGCCCTTAACAGCCCAGTTGTCGCTCTCGCTTCCGCCGTTAGTAAAATATATTTCGTTTGTGTCGGCGCCTATCGCCTTTGCAACTTTTGCCCTTGCGGCGTCAACTGCGGCGCGCGCGCGCTGACCGAAATCATACAGGCTTGAGGGGTTGCCGTATTCGTTCGTAAGGTACGGCATCATAGCTTCAAGCGCCTGTGGGTCAAGTTTTGTGGTTGCGGCATTGTCCGCATATATAAATCGCTTTGACATAATGGCATCTCCGTTCCGTCGCTTTTGCGACTTTTTAACTGTTAATTAAAGGTGGAAATTGTGGTAACCGGGCAGCACAGCCGGTTTAAAATCCCGTTTCCGATTTATGACTTGTCCGATTTTTTCCTTAATTAACGGCCGTATTTAATTTACGGTCTATATTGTATACCTTTTTAGTATAGTTATCAAGTCTTTTTTTAAATTTTCCCGTTATTTTTTTATTTTTTGCCATTCTGCGACGGCAAGCGAGTCGCAAATTTCGTTTTCTCTATGCCCTGCGTGGCCTTTTATCCAGTTAAAATTGACCTTATGAACGGCAAGCTGTGACAATAGTTTTTCCCAAAGGTCGGTATTTAAAGCAGGTTTTTTATCGCTTTTTTTCCAGCCGTTTCTTTTCCAGCCGTAGACCCAGCCCTTATTTACCGAATCGCATACATATTTTGAATCGGTTGTTAATTCAACTTCGCAAGGCTCTTTCAAAGCGGCAAGCGCCTCAATACAGGCGGTAAGTTCCATACGGTTGTTGGTTGTGTCCGCCTCGCCGCCCGAAAGGCGTTTTTCGTTTTCGCCGTATTTAAGCACGGCGCCCCAGCCGCCGGGGCCGGGATTGCCCGAACAAGCCCCATCGGTATAAATATAAACTTTTTTCATTATTTTGCTCCGCTCCCCCGAAATTAATATCTTCTGAAACTGCCCACAACTTTACCGAGTATCTGCAGCTGTCCGTCGGGCGGATAGATAGGGTCAAAGTCGGGATTTTCGGGCATAAGGTACGGTTTGCCGCCCTCAAATCTTAATGTTTTAACGGTTGCTTCGTCTTCAATTAAGGCAACAACTATATCGCCTGCCGAATATGAAGCGTCCTTATCCGCTATTATCAGGTCGCCGTCCAAAATACCGGCGTCCCTCATACTAAGTCCCCACACGCGCAAAGCAAACAGGCTGTCCGCTTCGCCCGGTTTTACAGGGTAAGGTATGTAGTCCTCAATTTCTTCAACGGCGAGTATGGGCTTGCCCGCCGTAACCCTGCCGAGCAACGGCACTTGTGCCGATTCCGCCGCGCCCTCTATTCTTATGGCGCGCGATGCGCGTGGATCTCTTGAAATATAACCCTCATCTTCAAGTTTCCGCAAAATTGCGTGAACCGTAGATGTTGAACGGATTCCTGTTGCCGTGCAGATTTCACGCACCGTTGGCGGTACCGCACCCGACATTTCCTTTACAAGGAATTTATATACTGCCGCCTGTTTTTCGCTTAATGCTGCCCTTGACAAGCTGCGCCCCCCTTTAATCGAACATTTATTCGGTTAAATTATAGCATACCGTTTGCCCGATTTCAATAGCGATGTTGAAATTGTATAAAATATGGAGTATAATAAAAATTATAAAACAATTTTGAAGGGGAATAAAAAATGAATGCAACACTTGTGGTAATGGCGGCAGGAATGGGCAGCCGTTTCGGTGGGCTGAAACAGGTTGAACCGGTTGGCAAAAACGGGGAGGCAATACTCAACTTCTCGGTTTATGACGCAAAGGCAGCCGGGTTTAACAAGGTGGTTTTTGTAATTAAGCACGCCATAGAAAAAGATTTTAAGGAACTTGTGGGCAAAAAAATCGAAAAAATGATAGATGTGGAATATGTCTTTCAGGAAACCGACATTTTGCCGCAGGGTTTTACCTGCCCCGAAGGACGCGAGAAGCCTTGGGGAACGGGTCACGCCTTGCTTTGCTGTAAGGATGTTGTAAAGGAGCCGTTTGCTGCCGTAAATGCCGACGATTTTTACGGCAAAAACGCATACTGCCACGCATTTGATTCCTTAAAAAAAGGCGAGTGGTGTATGGTAGGTTTCCGCCTCGGGAACACTGTTACGGAGAACGGATATGTTTCGCGCGGTGTTTGCGAAGTTGAAAACGGGCGTTTAAAAAGCGTTACGGAACACACTAAAATCGGCAGTGACTGCGTTTGTGAAGATAACGGTAAAAAGCTGCCGCCCGATACAGTGGTTTCAATGAATTTTTGGGCGTTTACACCCGATATTTTCGATTATCTTGAAAGAGAATTTAAGGCATTTTTAAATGAACATATAGACGAGCCGAAGTCTGAATTTTATTTGCCCACGGTGGTGGATACACTTATTAAAAACGGCGAAAAACAGGTTTCGGTTGCGGCAAGCGAGGATAAGTGGTACGGCGTTACATACAAGGCAGACAAAGAAACGGTAGTAAAAGCGATAGAAGAAATGACTGACAACGGGTTTTACAAAGGGATGTGTGACTGATAATGGAACAACTTGAAAAGATAAAATCCCAATCGGCGACGGCGGCGGAAGAACTTATTGCCGCGGCAGGGCTTAAAAGCGGAAGTGTGCTTGTAATAGGCTGCTCGACAAGCGAGGTTGCAGGCAAGAAAATAGGCACGCTCAGAAGTCCCGAAATTGCGGCGGCGATATTTGACGGAATTTATCCCGTACTTAAAAGCCACGGCGTATTTTTGGCGGCGCAGTGCTGCGAACACCTTAACCGCGCAATAGCGGTAGAGCGCGAATATGCGGCGGCGCACGGGTTAGAAGAAGTTAATGTTCGTCCGATACCCACGGCAGGTGGAAGCTTTGCCGCAAAGGTGTTTGACACGCTTGATTGCGCTATGGTTGAGGAAATCTCAGCGGACGCAGGAATAGACATCGGTGATACGCTTATCGGTATGCACTTAAAAAGGGTTGCGGTGCCGGTAAGGCTTAAGGTTAAAAATATCGGCGAAGCCAATGTGGTTGCGGCACGCACACGCCCGAAGTATATAGGCGGCGAACGCGCGGTATACATTTAGATTTTAGATGTTAGATATTAGACTTTAGATGCCTAACGGTTGTATCGCTGTTATTACTTTTAATACAAAGCGCCCCTTTGTCAGACCTTATGGTTTGGCAAAGGGGCATATTAATTAAGTATTAAAACAGTGATGTTGTGCCTTGCTTATAAATTAAGCAGGCGTTTTTTCATTACTTCAAATTCATCCGGCGTGATTACACCGCTGTCAAGCAATTCCTTGAATTTTTTTAATTCATCGACGCTGCTTTGCGGTGCTGCTGCAAGTTGTTGTGCAATTTTTTGCCTTTCGGCAAGTATGCGACTCAAAACGCTGTGTATCTGCGCTTGATTTCTCATAAGTTTAAATCTTATTTTGCCCGACGAAGTACCTGCATCAATACCCTTGAAGAAACTTGTTCCTATAGATGATATGCTATCAATCGGCAGGTCAACGCACTTTCCAAAAGCAGCTTTCCCGAAAACTCTTTGATTGGTGACGGTTAATTCGTACTTATCCCATATTAATTTCGGCAATACATAGAAAATCGTGAAAACCAGAGCAATTAAAATAATAGCTACTATTACCCCTACTATAGAATATACCGAATTGAGAACAACATTTAAAATCGCATTAATAAATATCGCTATAGACAACAGGCTTGATATCACCGCAAGGACAATCATTAAAGCATTAGACTTATCGCCCTTAATCAAAATTTTTTCTTCCATTGTTCATATTCCCCATTTCTTTTAAAGATTGTTTTTTAATTACTTATAATAATTAAATTGTTCGCACTTTCTAAAAATGCTGCTTTGTTAACTCTGCGCTCCTTTCAAAAATTCTCGCGCAATAAAAAATGCGCGGCATATAATCATACGCCACGCACAAAAACGCGGCTTTGATTAATGTTACCACACATAATAATCTAACAATATGACTGTTACACTACAATACATATTATAAGCCTGCGTTTTTAACAAAACTCAGAATTGCAGTGTACAGCAATAAAATGCACCTCCTGCAAGGGGTACATAACAATGCAACATAAGTACGCTATTAAATTATTATGTGTGGTAACGATAGTATACCATACCTTTAATAAAAAATCAATATTTTCCTTTTTAAAATCATTTCTTGCGCCGGCAGCAATGAAATCATTTTACCGTGTAAAACAGTGGATCTTGGGCAGCAGGCAATAGCCCTTGGACGAAAAAACGGCAGTTTAATAACAGATGGTAGATTGTTCTTACCGCCTGTTTTTTGCCTTTTTAACAGGCTGCGCTGCCAACCGTCTGTCCACAAACTGCCGTTATGCCGAAATTTTCTTGGCTCCATCTGCTGTTAGACATTAGATGTTAGATTTTAGACTTTAGACCGTGGTAAATGTAAATTGATAACAGACAATAAATTGTTTTTTCTGTCCCCTCTGTTTTTGCTGTCTATCATCAAAACTCTCGCTATCCACAAATCCCCTTGGCTCCCTCTGACGATGGTGCGGGTGTCCGGTGGACACCTCTGCGAAGCAGAAGCACCGACCGAGGCGGCAGCCGAAACGCTGTCAAAAATCTTCGATTTTTGACTGAGGGAGAGAAAAAGACCAACTTCAAATAACATTTGCCATCTATTATTAAAACTACCGTT
The DNA here is from genome assembly GCA_963589585.1 of Roseburia sp. AF12-17LB. Taxonomy (GTDB): domain Bacteria; phylum Bacillota; class Clostridia; order Oscillospirales; family Acutalibacteraceae; genus CAVALG01. Next base: position 5,129 of record CAVALG010000098.1, on the reverse strand, counting down.
ACCTACATCTAATGTCTAGCGTCTAACATCTAATGTCTAGCATAACTGAGGGAGAGAAGAATTAAAGTAAAATATAGATGTAATTTCTGTCTGTTATTAAAACTACCGCTGCCGTATTTAAGATTGATAACAGACAGAAAATTATTCTTACCGTCAATCTTTTTCTCTCCCTCCGAGTTTTGCCCGTAGGGCAAAACCCACCTCCCCCGTCAGGAGGAGGCAAGGGGTTTGTGCATACTTATAGTTAGCAGCGTTTACCGTCTATCTTTTATCTTACTTTAATCACATCTAATGTCTAAAGTCTAAAATCTAAAGTCTGGCACGGCTGAGGGAGAAAAAAACTAAAAGCAAGAATTATTTGCCGTATTTTATCAATCATAACGGAAGTTAAAGGCGGTTAAGCAGGCTGCGCGGCTTACCGTCCGCCCACTGAAAAAGCCCGACCGCGGCGAAAAACTTCGTTTTCAGACGGCGCAAATTGCAGTGAGTCGATAACCTATATACACGCTGCCTTTGCGCCGTCCCCAAGCGGAACGCTTGGCGCCGCGGTCGGGCTTTTTCAGTGGGCGGACTTTTTCACTGCAATCACATTGATTTGCAACCGTAGTTTTATGAAACTATGCCCTACTTCCATGCGGCAGAAATAAAAGAACAATCACTGATATACACCCTAAAACCACCTTTAAACCATACCTTTTTGCTTAAAGGTCAGTAAAGGTCAAACTATTTTGCGAAAAGTTGCATTTTTTACTTGACAAAGCGTAAAATAAGGGATATATTATACTTGTTAGCACTCATAAAGCACGAGTGCTAAAATCACACGGACATCGGGGGGCGAGGTAATAATGGAACTGAGTCCGCGAAAAAGGGCAATTTTATCCGAGATAATCCGTTCTTATATAAGTACGGGTGAACCGGTCGGCTCGAAGTATTTAACAGGTCGGCTCGATTTCAATGTTTCATCCGCTACGCTCCGCAATGATATGAGCGAACTTTCGGAACTGGGGCTTTTGGAGCAGCCGCACACTTCCGCAGGCAGGGTTCCCACCAACCGCGGCTACCGTGTTTTTGTAAATGATTTAATGGACCGCCGCCCGGTAAGCGACGAGATAAAATCTTCAATAGACGCAATGCTTTCCAAAGCGGCAGGCGACCCTGAACATCTTATGTCGGTTGCGGGCGTACTCCTTTCGGACCTTACGGGTCTGCCGGCGATAATCTCCTCGGCGGCAAATGACGAAGCGTATATCCGCCGCGCAGAACTGATACCGATGGGCAGACGAATGGTTATGATAGTGCTTATAGCGTCGGACGGAACGGCGAAAAGCCGAGTTTGCCGCATAAGCGCCGATATAACGCCGCAAATGCTTTCAAGGTTTGACCGTGTGCTTTCCGCAAACGCGGTAGGAGCGCAAATAAGCGATTTCACCGCCGCAATGCTCCGCAAAATGATTGCCGACGCAGGCGATTTTGCAGTGGCTATGACGCCGCTTGCAGGTGCGGTATTTGAAATGACCGAAGAAATGCACACCAAGCGCTTGTCGGTCAAGGGGGAATCAAATATTCTTTCCTGTTACCGCAGCCGCGAAGAAGCGCAATCAATGTTAGACGCTATTTCACAAAGCAGCCGTTTGCTTGAGGTTATTGAAAATATGGATACGCCGATAGGCGTAATTTTCGGCGACAGTACGGGAATTGACGAACTGAAACCATCAAATATGGTAATTGCGAAATACGGCAGCAGCGTTTCGGGCGGCAGGATAGGCGTTTTGGGTCCCACACGAATGGCTTACGAACAGGTTATACCGGGGCTTGGCTACTTAGCGGCGCGCTTAAGCGAAATAATAGCCGACTCTTTAACCGATATGGAGGAGTGATACTATGGAGGAAAAGATGCAGGATAATATAAAGGAAGAACAAAAGGCTCCGCCGGCGGAGCAACCGCAGCCGGAGGAAAAAAAGGCGAAGAAAAAATCACACGAGAAAAAGAACGAACACGCTGAAGAAATTAAAAAACTGAAAGACGAACTTGCCGCAAAAAACGATTTGCTTTTGCGAACGGCAGCCGAGTTTGATAATTTCAAAAAGCGTACTGAGCGCGAGAAAATTTCAATATCGGAATATGCGCAAGCCGCGCTTATTAAAAAGATATTGCCGATAATAGATAATATTGAGCGTTCCAAACTCCACGAGAGCGGAAGCGCTGAATATATAAAGGGAATGGAACTTATAATAAAGCAGTTCTGTGACCTGCAAAACAATCTCGGTATAACCGAAATCGGGCAGGAGGGCGAAACCTTTAACCCGCAGTTCCACGAGGCGGTTATCCACATAGAGGACCCCGAAAAGGGCGAAAATTGCGTGGCTGCCGTCCTGCAAAAGGGATATAAGATCGGCGATACCGTTATAAGGCCGGCGATGGTGCAGGTCGCCAATTGACGCCCCGACCGCGCTGCAATAAAGCGGCGAAAACCGGCAAATAATATTTAAGAAAAAACGAAAGGGAGTAATTTATTATGGGAAAAATTATAGGTATTGACTTAGGTACAACAAACTCTTGCGTAGCGGTTATGGAGGGCGGCGAGCCTGTTGTAATCGCAAATGCCGAAGGCGCACGCACGACCCCGTCGGTCGTCGCTTTTTCAAAAAACGGCGAAAGAATGGTGGGTCAGGTTGCTAAACGTCAGGCAATCACAAACCCCGACAGAACCATAATCTCAATTAAAAGGGAAATGGGTACGTCGCACACCGTGGATATTGACGGTAAAAAATACACACCGCAGGAAATATCCGCAATAATCCTTCAAAAACTTAAAGCCGACGCTGAGGCTTACCTCGGTTCCACGGTTACCGAAGCGGTCATCACCGTTCCGGCATACTTCACCGATTCACAGCGTCAGGCAACCAAGGACGCCGGCAAGATAGCAGGACTCGACGTTAAAAGAATTATCAACGAGCCGACTGCCGCAGCCCTCGCCTACAGCATTGATAAAGAGGACGACCAAAAGGTTATGGTATACGACCTCGGCGGCGGTACGTTCGATGTTTCTATTATTGAAATGGGCGACGGTGTTCAGGAAGTTCTTGCAACCGCAGGTAACAACCGCCTGGGCGGCGACGACTTTGATAAGAGAATAATGGATTGGATCGTTGACGGATTCAAGAAAGAAAACGGCATCGACCTTTCAGCCGATAAAATGGCAATGCAGAGAATTAAAGAGGCTGCCGAAAAGGCTAAAATCGACCTTTCCGGTATGAGCCAGACCGATATCAACCTGCCGTTCATAACCGCAGACGCCAACGGCCCGAAACACTACGAAACAACCCTTACACGCGCTAAATTCAACGAACTCACCGCAGACCTCGTTGAATCAACAATGGGTCCCGTACGTCAGGCGCTGTCCGATTCGGGTCTTAAAACAAGCGATATCAATAAGGTTCTTATGGTCGGCGGTTCTTCAAGAATTCCGGCTGTGCAGGAAGCCGTTAAGAAATTTATCGGCAAAGAACCGTTCAAGGGTATCAACCCCGATGAGTGCGTCGCAATCGGCGCGGCATTGCAGGCAGGCGTTCTCGGCGGCGATGTAAAAGGATTGCTGCTTTTGGATGTTACACCGTTGTCACTCGGTATTGAAACAATGGGCGGCGTTTGCACTAAGGTAATTGACCGTAACACAACTATCCCGACTAAAAAGAGCCAGATATTCTCAACCGCTGCCGACGGTCAGACTTCGGTTGAAATCAATGTATTGCAGGGCGAACGCGAGTTTGCTAAGGATAACAAAGCCCTCGGCGTATTCCACCTTGACGGTATTGCTCCGGCTCCGAGAGGTATCCCCCAGATTGAAGTTACTTTCGATATCGACGCTAACGGTATCGTAAATGTTTCGGCTAAAGACCTCGGCACGGGTAAAGAGCAGTCGATAACCATTACTTCAAGCACCAATATGTCCAAAGAGGATATTGATAAAGCGGTCAAGGACGCAGAACAGTATGCTGCCGAGGATAAAAAACGCCGCGAGGATGTTGATACCAAGAATGCGGCGGACCAGATGGTTTACACCGCCGAAAAGACGGTTGCAGACCTCGGCGATAAACTGACCGAAGAGGAAAAGAATGATATCAACACCGCAAAAGACGCTTTGAAAGAAGCGGTCAAGAGCGAGAATATGGAGGATATCAAGGCTAAACAGGAAGAACTCCAGAAAAAACTGTTTGCCGTTTCCGAAAAAGTTTATAAGGCTGCTCAGGAAGAAGCCGCAAAACAGGGCGACGCCGCAGGCGCCGAAAAGGCAGAGGGCGACCCCAATGTTTACGAGGCCGATTATCACGACGCCGATGAAGACAAGAAATAATCAGTGTACCGCGGTATGGCAGGGGGGTTCCCTTGCCATACCGTAAGCCGATGGGAAAATACGGCGAGCAAAACCGTATGGAGTTCGACTCTCTTCGGCTTACATACAATCGGGGGAGAGTGACATAATTGGCAGATAAAAGAGATTATTACGAAGTCCTGGGTGTTGATAAAAACGCCTCGGATGATGAAATAAAAAAAGCCTACCGCAAGATGGCAAAAAAATATCACCCCGACCTTAATCCGGGCGATAAAACAGCGGAGGCAAATTTTAAAGAGGTCAACGAAGCATACGAGGTGCTTTCGGATAAAAATAAAAAGGCACGCTATGACCAGTTCGGCCACGCCGGTGTAGACCCTAACTACGGCGCAGGCGGAGCCGGCAGCGGTTTCGGCGGAGCAGGCGGCTTCGGCGGTTTCGGTGATTTTGGAGATTTGGGCGATATATTCGGCTCGTTCTTCGGCGGCTTCGGCGGCAGAAGAAGTGCCGACCCGAATGCTCCGCGCCGCGGCGGCGATGCGAGCGCGTCGGTAAATTTGTCGTTTGAAGAAGCGGCAAAGGGCTGCAAGAAAACCATTAAGGTAACCAAAATAGAAAACTGCCATAATTGCGGCGGTTCGGGTGCCGAAAAAGGCACAGGTACAAAAACCTGCCCTGCCTGTCACGGTACGGGGCAAATCAGGGTCACCCAACGCACCCCGTTCGGTCAGATGCAGACCACACGCGTCTGCGACCAGTGCCGCGGCAGCGGTAAAATTATCGAAAAACCCTGTA
>CAVALG010000097.1:0-7270 GCA_963589585.1 Roseburia sp. AF12-17LB | reverse complement strand
TGCAGGGTGTTGACAATATGTTTGAGGTTGACACAATACGCAAAATTTTGGACAAGGTGTGCGAAATATCGGGCAAAAAATACGGTCACGGCGGTGCGGAAGATGTTTCTATCCGTGCAATTACCGACCACGCCCGTGCTTCCGCCTTTATGATATGCGACGGTATTTTCCCCTCAAACGAGGGCAGAGGGTATGTCCTGCGCCGACTTATCCGCCGCGCCGCACGCCACGGCAGACTGATTGGCATTAACCGCCCGTTTTTGACCGAGGTATGCGAAACGGTTATAGGCGAAAACGAGGGCGCATACCCCGAACTGCGCGAAAAGAAAGAACTTATAATGAAAGTGCTTGCAAATGAGGAGGCGGCTTTTGCCAAAACCATTGACGCAGGCCTTGCGATAATAAACGAAAAAACAAGCGGTGGCGCCGCACTTTCGGGCGAGGACGCTTTCCGCCTTTACGATACATACGGTTTCCCGTTTGACCTTACCCGTGATATTTTAGAGGAAAAGGGCCTTACGGCGGACGAAGAAACCTTTAACCGCCTTATGGACGAGCAGCGCGCAAAGGCTCGCGCAGGCAGAAAGGCAGCCGACGCCGAATCCTGGAAGAGCGACGGCGTTAAACTTGACGGTATTAAACCCACACAGTTCTGCGGATATACCGAAGAAAAATGCACGGCAAATGTGGTTGCCGTTATAGCGGACGGCGAACGCACTGAAGCCGCAGGCGAGGGCAGCCGCGCCATACTTATACTTGATAAGACCCCGTTTTACGGCGAGGGCGGCGGTCAGGTAGGCGACACCGGTATTATTACCGACGGCAGCGCAGTTTTCACGGTTGAAAACACCACCAAAACACCCGACGGTGTGTTTATGCATATGGGCCGCTTAGAGGGAGGCGCAATAGAAACCGGCGATACGGTAACGGCTGAAATCAACTCCGCACGCCGCGCCGCAATACGCCGCAACCACACTGCGGCTCACCTGCTGCAGGCGGCTTTGCGCCGTGTGCTCGGCACACATGTTGAGCAGGCAGGTCAGCTTGTAAACGAAAAGGCTGTGCGTTTCGACTTTACCCATTTTTCGGGTCTTTCCGCTGAAGAACTCACACAGGTTGAAACCCTTGTAAACAATGTAATACTTTCCGCTAAGGCGGTTGCCAATACCGAAATGCCGATTGATGAGGCTAAAAAACTCGGCGCTATGGCACTTTTCGGCGAAAAATACGGCGATATTGTTCGAGTTGTTGATGTTCCCGAATTTTCAACCGAGCTTTGCGGCGGTACTCATGTTAAAAACACTGCCGAAATCGGGCTTTTCAAAATTCTGTCGGAATCTTCGGTTGCTTCGGGCGTGCGCCGTATTGAGGCGGTAACGGGAACAGGCGTGCTTGACCTTATTAATAATTACGAAGCCGCAGCGTCACAAACCGCCGCAGTGCTTAAACTTAACAACACTTCCGAAATTCCCGAAAAGGTCCGCCAGCTGACCGAAGAATTAAAGGCAGCCGAGAAAAAAGCGGAGGCGCTTAACTCCAAGCTTGCCGCTGCCGCGGTTGAAGATATGTTCAAAAATGCCGAACAAATCGGCTCGGTTCACCTTATAACCGCTCGCCTTTCGGGCGTTACGGGCGCGGCTCTGCGCGATATGGGCGACAAAATACGCGACCGTGATTCTTTCGCCGTTGCGGTGCTTGTATCGGTTTCAGGCAACTCGGCGACCATTGCGGTAGCCGCAGGTAAAGACGCTGTTGCCGCAGGCGTAATGTCGGGCAAAGCGGTAGGCGCAATTGCAGCCGTTGCAGGTGGAAAAGGCGGCGGAAAACCCGATTTTGCTATGGCAGGCGCAAAAGACCTTTCAAAAATCGGGGACGCACTTGCAGCCGCTAAAGATATAATTTCCGATATGGTAAAATAAATTTCACGGCAGGGCGCAAACCCTGCCGCACCAAAACTTTGTTCAACCTAAAAAGGGGGGCTATAAATGGAAGATTGCCTTTTTTGCAAAATTATAGGCGGCGAAGTACCGTCAACCAAAATTTATGAGGACGATTATGTTTATGCCTTTGCGGACATTGCTCCGCAAGCGCCGTTTCATGCTGTAATCGTGCCGAAAGTCCATATCGGCTCGGCTGATGAAATAACGGCGGAAAACAGCGTTTATGTTGCCAAGGTGTTTGAAGCGGTTGCAAAAATCGCCAAAGAAAACAACCTCAGCAACGGCTACCGTGTGGTAAATAATTGCGGAGAGGACGGCGGTCAGACCGTCGGTCACCTGCATTTCCACCTGCTTGCGCGGAGGTATTTGCAATGGCCTCCCGGTTAAGCAAAGCCGCACGAAAATCGGCAAACGGGCAAAATCCCACCCAAAACCCGACCTTGCGGCAAAGGGGAAAACTTTGCTTACCGAGCGAGGCGGTGTATGTGCTTGCAACCGTGATTTTGGCGCTTTCGGTTGCAATGATAACCTCAACCGATTTCGGCGTTTCTATGATAGTTGCGCCTGCTTATCTGCTGTCGTTAAAAGTCGGCTTTTTGTCTTTCGGGCAGGCGGAATATGTTATACAGGCATTGCTTTTTACGGTGTTTTGCATTGTTATGAGAGGGTTTAAAGTATGCTGGCTTTTCTCTTTCTTTACGGGCGTGTTTTACGGTGCGGTGCTTGATTTATTCAGGGCGGTAATACCCCACTTCAACCCATCGGTTACGCCGCCCGGCTCGCTGCCTACAGCCGTTAGGATAGTGTACTTTGCCGTGGGAATGTTGCTTACATCATTCTCGGTATCCCTGTTTTTTAAGACCTACCTCTATCCGCAAACCTATGACTTTTTCGTTAAAGGCGTAAGCGAGCGGTTTGGGCTTAACCGCGTTAAGGTTAAAACTACCTTTGATATTTCCTGCCTGGCTGTTGCCGCTGTGCTTACCTTTATCTTTTTCGGTAAAATCAGGGGTATCGGCGTAGGTACGGTAATAATGGCAGCTATAAACGGCACGGTTATCGGATTATTCGGCAAATTAGAGGACAAAATTCTTGATGTAAGACCGCTTTTCCCGCGCTTTGCGGAACGGTTTAAATTATAATTTTTACGGAGATGTATAAAATGGATAAATTCTACACAATGGACATTGCCGGCGTTACCTGTCGCCTGCCGCTTTGCGAAGTAAACGAACATCTTGACATTGCGGCGTTTATACTTTTCGGCAATACCGAAGTAACCGTCGCGGCGGCAACTGAACTGATAAAAAAATGCCCCGAATTTGATGTTATCGTCACCCCCGAGGCAAAAAGCATACCGCTTGCATATGAAATATCGCGCCAGTCGGGCAAAAAATATTTTGTTGCCAGAAAGGGAACCAAGGTTTATATGGTAGACCCGATTGAGGTAAATGTGGTTTCAATAACCACGCAGCGGCCGCAAAAACTCTACCTCGGCAAAGCGGAGGCGGACGAAATAAAGGACAGGCGCGTGCTTGTAATTGATGATGTTATTTCAACGGGTGAATCTATTGCCGCAACGCGCGAACTTGTTGCAAAGGCGGGCGGCAAAGAGGTTGCCGCAGCAGCCGTATTGGCTGAGGGTGACGCTGCCGAGCGTGACGATATAATCTTCCTCGGAAAACTCCCGCTTTTCTCAAAATAATGAAAAACGGACAAAAACACGAGGAAAAAACCAACGCCGTGCGCCTGCTTGAGCAAAAGAAAATAAACTTTACTCTGCATAATTACGGGGGCGAGGCGATAAGCGGCACAGAGGTTGCGGCGGTGTTGGGCGAAAACCCGAACGATGTTTTTAAAACCCTTGTAACAGTAGGCAAAAGCGGCGTGCACTATGTCTTTGTAGTGCCCGTGAACCGCGAGCTCGACCTTAAAAAGGCGGCGCGAACCGTGGGTGAAAAAAGTGTTGATATGGTAAAATCCCGCGAACTTTTACCGCTTACGGGCTATATTCACGGCGGCTGTTCCCCCATTGGGATGAAAAAGTTTTTCCGCACCACCGTACATATATCGGCGTCGGAACGCAGCAAAATTTTTGTAAGCGGCGGCAAGATAGGTATGCAGATTGAAACCACACTTGACGAACTTAAAAAGGCTATCCGCCTTGAACTTGCCGATTTGTGTCAATAGATTTAATCGGTTTTTGTTTAGCCGAAAAGACCATTGTACCCTAGTTGTTTTATCCGGACAAAGCAACTAAACGGCATAGGAAACACTATGCCGTTTCAACGAAAACTATATTGTTGTTTTATTAAAAAACCGTCCCTTTACCGCCGTTTTTACGGTGGTAAAGGGACGGTTTATATGTAAGGACAGGTATTAAAAACTTAAACCTCGGGTGCGCAGAGCAGTGCTGTATTTTGTGCCGAAGCGGAAAGTTCGGGTTTACTGCTTTTGGCTTTTTCCTCTTTCGGGGCACCCAACAAATCGGTCATACTTTTAAGGGCGATTGCCAATGTAGACGCATTGTGGAGCATTGCCGAAGTTGTAGGCAGAATATATCCCGAAACGCCCAACAGAATAAGCAGCGTATTAAACGACACAATGGTTCTGTAATTCCGCTGTATCCGTTTCATAAGCGCCGCGCTTATTTTACGCAGGGTTACAATTTCAAACAAATTATCGGAAGATATGGTGATATCCGCAATCTCTTTTGCAATTGCCGCCCCCGTGCTTATTGCAATACCTACATCAGCCTCAGAAAGGGCGGGCGAATCGTTTACACCGTCACCAATCATCATAACGGTATGACCATTTGCTTTAGCCTCGCGGATAAAGGCAGCCTTATCTTCCGGCAGGACACCTGCGCGGAATTCGTCCACGCCGACTTTTTCGGCAACCGCAGCGGCGGTGCGTACATTATCGCCCGTCATCATCACAATGTTTTTTATACCCAAATTATGCAGTTCCCTTATCGCAGCGGCGGCTTCGGGGCGCAGAGGGTCATAAATACATATTACGGCGGCAAGCACGCCCGAAATGCACAGATACAAATGCGAATACTCGTCGGGGCGTGCGTCAAATTTCGCCTGTTCGTCGGCAGGCACGGTGCATTTTTCGTCTTCAAAAACAAAATGCGAACTGCCTATAATAACCTTTTTATCATTTACGGTACTTGAAATACCGTGGGCAACAACATACTCGATATTTGAATGGTACTCCTCGTGGCGGAGTCCGCGCCGCGCGGCTTCTTCCACAACCGCATTAGCCATAGAATGTGGATAATGCTCCTCTAAGCAGGCGGCAAGGCGCAGCATATCTTCTTCCTTTTTTCCGCCAAAGGTGATAATTTTTGCAACTTTAGGCGTGGCGTAAGTCAAAGTACCCGTTTTGTCAAATACGATGGTATCGGCTTTTGCAGCCGCCTCAAGAAAACGCCCGCCCTTAACGGATATGCGGTAATTGCTGCTTTCACGCATAGCCGACAAAACCGCTATCGGCATTGAAAGTTTAAGCGCACACGAAAAATCAACCATCAGCACAGCCAAAGTTTTAGTGATATTTCGTGTAATGAGGTAGGTAAGCAGCGTACCGCCCAAGGTGTACGGAACAAGCCTGTCGGCAAGTCTTGAAGCCCTGTCTTCGGTAGTTGATTTAAGCTTTTCTGATTCTTCAATCATACGGACAATACGGTCGTATCTTCCGCTGCCTGCGGCATTGCCGACTTTCACGGTACACTCGCCTTCTTCGGCAACGGTACCCGCATAAACATAACTGCCGACCTTTTTTAAAACGGGCAGCGATTCCCCCGTCATTGATGCCTGATTAACCGACATTTCGCCCGAAACTACCGTTCCGTCAAGCGGAATTACATTACCTGTTCTTACAATGACCTCGTCACCCTCCGCAACATCGCAGAGCGGTACTAAAGTTTCGGTGCCGTTTTTCTTAAGCCACACTTTATCAACATTTAATGACATTGCTCCTGCAAGGTCGGCCACCGATTTTTTATGCGTCCATTCCTCAAGCGTTTCACCGAGTCCCAACATAAACATAACCGAAGACGCGGTATTCACATCGCCGCGCAGCATAGAAACCGACACTGCGGTAGCGTCAAGCACCGATACCGAAAGTTTGCCTGCGGCAAGGGATTTAAGTCCTGCAAGAATGTATTTTACGGAATTGAAAGCAGTAACCGCGGCGCGCAGGGGCAGCGGCAAAAACATTTTAAAGGCAAACCTTTTAATAACCGATGCAACAAGCCTGTCCTCAAATTCGCGGTTAAGTTGACGCGTGCTGTTTTCCGGAGCTGCTTCGTCCGCCGTTACTTTTTGCAGAGGGATTGCGGACAGCAGGTGCAAAATTTCTTCATAATTTCCGGAATAATAAATCACCGCATCACCGGTACGGTCATAAACCGTGACGCTCGTAACAGGGTCAAGGTTCTTCAAATAACTTTCAACGGCGTCTGCCGTTTGCAGGCTCATACAGCAGCCCATTATATGTATGCGCACACGCCCGCACGATTTATGTAAAACAGAAAATTTCATTTAAAAATGCCTCCAAAAAAGCAAAAAGGAGCCGACCTTATAAAGGCGACCCCACATTTGCACGAATTTATTCCGCTGCGGTTTCGGATGAATCCTCAACAATTTGTTCGGAAACGGCGCGCTGTTCGTTAAGTTCCTTAGCGTCCGCCAAAACATCGCCTGCGTTCTCTTTAATAGCAGTAACCGTAGTCATTACGCTTTCCTTTGCGCGCAGGGCAGCGGCGGTTGCGTGTACATACGCCTTCTTTGCGTCCTTGCTTGAAAGCAGCTTAACACCGGCAGTACCGAGCAAGAAACCGGCAGCAAAAAGACTTGTTTTTACGAATTTCATAAATAAGCCCCCTAAAAATCTTAATAAGCACCTTTAAAGTACAGGTATATAATACTATCTTTTTGCCGAATTTTCAATAGTATTTTCTAAAAAATTCGTATTTTTAAGATTCTTAAGGGAGCCCCGATTAGATTTTTGATATTTTTTAAACCTAAAATTTTTCAACCTTTATAAGGTTTGTAGTTCCCGAGCATATTACTGCTAACTGATATGTGCAAACAAAACTATAAAAAACCGCCGTGTAAGTGCAAAAAACTTTTAAAATTACTTGAAAATCGGTGCAAGTTATGCTATAATACGCACATCATATGCTTGGAGGTTTATCTATGGAACGAATTGCATTGCAAAAACTGATAGATTGGAATGACAACAAACGCAAAAAGCCTTTGATTGTTTGGGGGGCAAGACAGGTTGGCAAGACCTATCTTGTAGAAGAACTTTTTGCTAAAAAG
>CAVALG010000096.1:3849-5658 GCA_963589585.1 Roseburia sp. AF12-17LB | reverse complement strand
GTCTAAAGTCTAATGTCTAATGTCTAGATTGGGAGAGAAAAAACAAACGGCAATAACAATTTACCGTCTGTTATAAATCTTAAATATGGTGACGGAAGTTCTAATAACAAACAGCAAAAACTTCTTTGCTTTAGTTCTTCTCTCCCTCAGTCAAAAATCTTCGATTTTTGACAGCTCCCTCGTCAGAGGGAGCCAAGGAGTTTGAGGATTGCGGCAGCCTATTGTATGTTATCAAACCACCGTTACCACGGTTTTAAATTAAAAAATTTATAATCTAAAACCGCAACCGTAAAGGCACCTCAAATCCTACGGAAAAAATTGAAAAAATCTTTCAAAAAATCTTGTAATTTACTTTTAATGGTTGTATAATTATAGGGTATATTTTAAATTTTTAACCGAATCGTTAAGTCAAACAAAAATGCAAATAAAGTAAGAAAGGTGTACGAGTATGAAAGCAAAAATTTTTGCCATATCTGTTATATTAATTATTATAGGTGTGGCTGTTTGCGGAACTTCCGCTTTTTACACGGGCAGCGGCACTGCGGCAAATGTCATAACCACCGGCGGAGTTGACGCCGAACTGGTTGAACTTTCAAAAGATGCCGAAAACGGCGAACTTGTACCCTTTAAGGATATTCAAAATGTAATCCCCGGCGATTCGGCTTCAAAAATAGTTAAGGTAAAAAACATCGGCAAACACCCCGAATGGGTTCGCCTTGATGTTCAAAAATATTTTAAGGAAACAGAAAGTGACGGCGAGTATTTAACGCTTGATTTTAATACCGAACACTGGACAGAGATTGACGGTATGTGGTATTACAATAAGCCGTTACAGCCCGGCGAAACAACCGAACCGCTGTTTACAACAGTTAATTTTGATTTAAACATACCGTCGGAGTACGCAGGTAAGGACGCAGCGGTTTCAATTATGCTGTATGCGGTACAGTCCGAAAATAACGGCAGCACGGTAGAAGAAGCCGCAGGTTGGCCGGAAGCGTAAAAGAATAAAACGGAAAGGGAGCGTATAAAAGTGAGAAAATTCAAACGCAACTTCAAAAAATACATATGCCTTTCACTGTGTATGGCGCTTATAATTACAACCGTTTTTGTCGGAACGGCTGCAACTGCGGATAGTATTGAATATTACCGCTCCGCCAAGGTTTGGAAAGGCGGCGACAACGGCGATATTATTTCCGTAAGCGATTATGCATTGCTTGACGGTAAGGGGAACCAGGTAACAGGTGACGAAAAAACAATAGCGGAAATTATTAATACTATAAATGATAGTATGACAGCGGGTGAAGTAAGGGCTAAAAAAACCGTTTTCTTCGAATCCCCGGCGGACGCTAAAAAAGGATATTTAAAAACAAATATTGACCTTGTAGGTAACCCTTCGGCGACAACAACCGATCCGATGGATATACTCTTTGTTGTGGATACTTCGGGTTCTATGAATATGTTTGCTACTGATGTACCTAAAGAAGTTAATAGCACTGCAGTTGATTACAAAGACACGGTATCTCCTTGCTTGAATACCGAACACTATTATATGATCCCCTCTGATTTTAATGCCGCTAAAAGCGGAACAACCTTTAGTAATAACTCGGGTAAAAATCTGTATTTTAAAATGAAGGACCTTTGTCCCAACGGCGTTACGGTGTATAGTGATATTGAGTTAAATGACCTTAATTCCTATCTGAAAAACGCTTATGGTCTTTCCCAACCTCCTATCGGAAATAGCGGATCGTCTGGTAGTCTAACACAACGTTTTTGGCAGGCATTCAATAGTGAATTTTCTCACCATTATAT